>PXTT01000055.1:3234-53132 GCA_003022535.1 Bacteroidetes bacterium QS_9_68_14 | reverse complement strand
CACCGCATGGAGGCGCTGGGCCGCATGACGATGGGCGTGGCTCACGACCTCAACAACCTGTTGAGCGCCCTCCTCGGCCACGCCGAGCTTCTCCAGAAGCGCGTCGAGCAGCGCGGCGATGCCGACGCGCTCAGCGAGTCCGTCCAGACCATCGAGCAGGTGGCCGTCGATGGGGCCGCCCTCGTCGAGAAGATCCAGCGGTACAGCCGACGGGAAGGCCAGTCGGAGTTCGAGACGCTCGACCTCTCGGCGCTCATTGAGGGGTGCCTCACGCTCACGCGGCCTTACTGGTACAACGAGCCGCGCCGCCAGGGCATCGCCATTGAGCTGGAGCGCGACCTGCACGTCACGCCTCCGGTGCGCGGCGTGGCCACCGAGCTGCGCGAGGTCTTCGTGAACCTCATTCTCAACGCCGTGCAGGCCATGCCCGAGGGCGGGCGCCTGACGCTGCGCACTGGCTACGACGAAGGACGCGGCGTGCGCGCGGAAGTTGAGGACACCGGTGCAGGGATGAGCGCCGACGTGCGCGAGCACGTCTTCGAACCGTTTTTCACCACCAAAGGTGAGCACGGCAGCGGTATGGGCTTGTCGGTGAGCTACGGGATCGTCCAGGAGCACGGCGGCCACATTCAGGTCGACTCCGCGCTGGGGCGCGGCACGCGCTTCACGCTCTTCTTCCCCGCCGTTGAGGAAGAACCCGCCGGCAACGGGGCTCCCGAAGAGAGCGCCCCCCCCTCGCGCCGCGCGCGCGTCCTGATCGTAGACGACGAGAAGCGCGTGCGCTCCGTCCTCGGCAAGCTCCTGGGGCTGAAGGGCCACACCGTCGAGCAGGCCACCAGCGGGGCCGAGGCGCTGGCCCTCACCGAGAACAGCGGTTTCGACATCGTCTTTACCGACTATGGGATGCCCGCCATGAACGGCCGCCAGCTCGCGCGCGCCCTGCGCCGCCGCACCCCGCACCTACCCATCGTGCTGCTCACCGGCGACGCCGACCTCGAAGCCGGCGCCGACGTGGACCGCGTGATGAGCAAGCCCTTCACGCTCGACGGGTTGGAGAAAGCCATCCAGGAGTTGCTCTGATGGAGTAGGATCTGACGGGAGGGGAAAGGAGAGCAACGCTTCTTTCTTTCGCGTGGCGCCTCGCGCATGCCCCCCTGCCGCGGCGGCCATACTGCCGTTCGGCCTATGAGCCTCTTTCCCTCGCGGCGTCTTCTGACGCTGCTTCCCCCGAAAGCCGCCGCTGGCGACACGGACTCCGGTTCCACGCTCGCCCGGATCTACCCACCTGTTCGTCTGCAAGCGCTCCAGGCCCGGCTTCACCGACGAGGCCCGGCTTCACTGGGACGAGGCGGTGCTGACCGTCCACCTTTCGGCTGCCGGTAAGCTATTCTCGAAGGCCGTCAGTAGCGGGCGGCAGCCGGTTGCGTCGCTATTCAAGCTATTCGACTGGACCCCGGGCGAGAAGACCAGCGGCGTCCAGCGAGCCTCGAAGGGGCGTTCCTGCCAGGAACGGCTTGTTCCTGCTGGGAACGGCTCGCTCGTGCGTTCCGGGCGACCGGCCGCCGCGACGCTACTGCTGCTCGCGCTCAACCCCTGATTAGCATTGGGCATCTTGATCTACGATTCGGCCCCCGGCTGGTACGACTCAGCCCCCAGATGGTGCGACTCGGCCCTAAAGAAGAACAGTTTCCTAATTTTGATTGACGTTGAACGTAAGACCTGTTACGATGAGGGCACAATCGAACCGAGTCAACGGAAAATTGAGGCCCGAATCGGTGTATCGGACGGCGCGAGAGCGTCGTCCATGTCTTTCAGAACCAGCGGTCGGTCTGGCGGCCCCCTCGGGGTGCGCTCCGCGCCGAGCAGCACGAGGAGTGGCCTTGCTGGCAGGCGCTACCTCAAAGGGGGAGGAGTTCTGCCGCTGGCTCCCCACCAAAGAACCCGCTTCCGAACCTGAACCCCTACCGACGGCAGCTTGAAAACCCGGACTGGCGGAATACAAGGTTTTACGACATCCCGCATTCGATCCACCCCAGCGGGGCCGTCATCAGGATCTACGGCGCGACGGTGCGGCCTCGGCCGTCGTCTCGGCACGTCTTGGTGCCCCACGAGCAGGGCGGCACCACGCCGTCGAAGGCTGCGACAAGCGATTCCGGGAATGGGGCGCAGCCGGAAACAGGCGTCCCAGCGCAAGCAGCCAGCGAGCCGCGGGCGGCGGCCTCGGCATAAGCGCGCCGGTCTCAGGGCAAGAAGCCGTAAGATGAAGGAAAAGAAAATCGTCCCACTACAGAAGAGCGTTTTCTCCTCGGCACATGATTAAAGTGCCTTTCCAGTCTTCAATCGCGTGGCTTACACTCAGTTTTGACAGCCCTACTATGGTGAACCGAAGTACGAAGCAGCGGGCCGTGAAAGGAGCAAGGTGGATGCTTGCTTCGATGTTGATGATGCTCCTTCTTCAGATTCCTTTTGCGGCTGTTGCGCAAGAGAACAACGAGGAAGGACGAATAGCAGGTATTGTAGAAAACACAGATGGCACGACACTGCCCGGCGCGCAGGTGGCCATCAAAGACCTGCAGATCGGAAGTGTGACAGGGCCTGAAGGAAAATACACGCTCGAAAGTGTGCCTGCTGGAGAGCACACCGTTGAAGCCAGTTTCGTCGGCTACCGCACCAAATCAAAGCAAGTTACTTTAACTTCTGGCGAGACGACTTCGATTGATTTCACGCTACAGGAGAGCGCCATCAATCTCGATGAGGTTGTTGTCACGGGTACGGGAGGCCCCGTCGAGCAACGCAAACTCGGCAATAGCATCGGGACTATCGATGCCGCTGACCTTCAGACGGCGCCCGTAAAGAACTTCTCCAACATGCTACAGGGGCGCGAGCCCGGCTTGGAAGGGCTGCCTTCGAGCGGCACGACGGGGGAGGGGTCGCGCATCCGTATTCGCGGTTCTGCCAGCCTTTCGCAGAGCAACGAGCCCGTCGTTTACATAGACGGTGTGCGAGTAGACGCAGGTGGGGGATTTTCGGGTACAGTCGGAGCTGGCGGGGGAGGGACTCCTTCCCGCCTCGACGACATCAACCCTCTGGCGATCGATCGCGTGGAAGTGCTGAAGGGGGCGGCAGCCGCCACGCTCTACGGGAGCGAAGCTTCCAACGGCGTGATTCAGATTTTTACCAAGAAAGGAAGCGCCGGCCCTTTGAAGCTTTCCTTTCAGACACGGCAAGGAATTGGCCGGTATCCTGACGTATATGAGCCTATTGCCGGCTTCGGGCGTAATATCTACAACAGCCAGGGCGAGCTCGAGCAGTCAGCCCAAGAGGTCGCTGCCCGAATTAGCAGCAACATGGAGGGGGACTACCAGGCCTACGAAGTCGCGCAGGCTGACTTCGTTGAGGACCTCTACGAAACGGGGCGCTACCAAACATACTCGCTCTCAGCCTCTGGGGGAAACGATGCGGTGACCTACTTTCTCGCCGGTCGGTGGTCGCAGGAAGACGGCCCTTTCGGGGCGAAGGGAGACCGCGGTTACGGAGCCGGGGAGTCTACGCTCACCGCAGATACTCAGCAGCTTGGTCAGTTCAACGCCAACCTCAGTATTACGCCGAGCGACAAGTTGGAAATCACCGCGACGACGAGCTACACAGACCGCTCCAACGAGACCTTCCAGAACAGCAACAACATCTACGCCCCGCTCCCCCTCACCGTCTTCGGGCAACCACGGCTCATCAGCGAAAACAACCTGACGGGCAGCCCCGTCTTCGCGACCCCAGACGAAGTGCTTCAGATCACTACTACGCAGAGCGTGCAGCACTACAACGGGAGCGTTGGCATAAGCTACTATCCTCTCGACATGCTCACGCTCGACGCTACCTTCGGGGCAGACTTCAGCAATCAGGAGGACGTGGAGACGTGGCCCTTCGGGTACAATATCGATGGGTTTTCCCAAGAGACTCCGCGAGGGGCTCGCTACACGGGCGACCGCAACAATACGGAACTCACCTACGACGTGAAAGGCACCCTCGAAAACGAGTTCGGCAGCTTTGAGAGTTCATTTGTCGTCGGCTCACAGGGGTTCTTCTCGGATCTGCACGCCAGCGGAACCGAGGGGGTTAACTTCCCGGGGCCGGGTCTCGGAGTCGTGGAGGCGGCAGATCAGCGCGACGCTACCGAGTTTAGACAAGAAGTGATCACGCTGGGCGTGTTTGGACAGGAACAGTTGGGATACAATGACTGGGTTTTTCTCACACTCGGAGGGCGCCTTGATGCCAATAGCGCTTTCGGACAAGACTTCAATGCGGCATTCTACCCTAAAATTCAGGGGTCCCTCCCGCTGACGGACGCACCGTTCTGGTCGGAGGAGGGTACCGACCCGCTCTCCTCACTGCGTGTTCGAGTGGCATGGGGACAATCGGGCCTGCAGCCTGGAGCTTTCGATGCCCTTACGACATATGCCCCCCTTTCGTCCGAGTTCGGGGCAGGCATCGTGCCGTCAAACTTGGGCAACCCAGACTTGCAGCCGGAGGAATCTACGGAGTGGGAGGTAGGGCTGGAGAGCGCCTTTTACGACGACCGATACGCTCTCGAGGCCACCTACTGGAACAGAACGGTGAGCAGTGCTCTCGTGTCTCGACAGTTCCCCCTCACAGGCGGCTTTCGCGCTCCCCAACTCGACAACATAGGAGAATTGAAAGGGCAAGGGCTAGAACTTGCTTTAGATGCGGCGCTGCTCAATACCGACGACTTCAACGTGCAGCTTTTCGCAAACGCCTCGTACCTGTGGCAGCAAGTCACTTCATTGGGCGGCGCGTCGTCCATCAAGGTGGGAGGAAGCTACCCGCGCACGCGCAACTTTATCAAAGAGGGGTATACACCGGGCGCTTTCTTCGGAGCCAAGATACTCGATGCTCCCGAGGGCCGCTTTCCCTTCGACACAAATGAAGACGGCCAGCCCGACACGCGTGGACAACTGATCAGCTTCTTTGACAAGATCGACCCAGACACCCCCTCGACTTCGCTCCTGAGCGAGCTCAACAGCTACGTGCTGCGGGCCGACGAAAGTGGCGACGGCGACTTCCTGGACCACTATCTCGGCAAGCCTGTGCCCGACTGGAAGGGAAGCTTCGGGGGGTCGTTCTCTTACAAAAACTTCCGGCTGGAAACGCTCTTCGAGTACAAGACGGGGAATTACTACGTGAGCAACCTCACGGATGCTTTTCGCAGGTCCGGCGAGGCGGTCGGGCGCAACACGCCGGGCGCTGCGCGGCTACAGCGCGATTACATCACTGGGGGGGTCGACGAAAACTACAATCCCCTGGACGATCCTGAAGTGCGCTTCGAAGCGGCCCAGGAGTGGGTCAACGAGTATTTGGCGCTGGCTCCCTTCAGCGGTGTGAACACGGTCGAAAGTGCTGACTTCGTGCGGTGGCGTGAACTGAGCCTTACCTACCAGCTCCCCGAGTCGTTGCTCGACGGGCTGAGCGGAGAGGTGCTCAGGGGCGCTTCGTTCACGTTGGGCGCTCGCAACTTGGCGCTGTGGACGAAATACAGCGGCGGCGACCCTGAGGTCAACTCCATCGGTCGGGGGGGTGGGACCGACCTTCAGAATAACTTTCTGATGGGCAACGACGTGTACAATTTTCCACTGCAGCGTAGATACTCTGCTACGCTGCGCATCCAGTTCTGAGCGCTGAGGTCCCATTTTCGTGCCGGGGTGGTCTTGCGACGAGACGCAGAGGCTGCCGCTCGGCGGAGCGAACGCTTTCGTCGTTGCTCCCAACGAAGCCACGAGTGACTTTCGAATGCACCCCCCACCTATGCTAAGATCACCGGCGAAAGCCTTCACCGCTGCCATTCTCCTTGCGGCGTGCGCGCTGGCAGGCTGCGACGGGCTGCTGTCGACCAACAATCCGAACGACCTCATCGAAGAGGATCTCGAAGATCCCACGTCGGCCCGTGCTCTGACCAATGGGTCAATCGTTACTACCTCGCGCGCTTACGGCTACATGTACGCGCTTCACGGCATAGCCAGCGACGAACTGTACTGGATCGGTTCCTACGATGCCTGGAACCAGATGGATTTCGGGTTTATCAACAATCCGCTCAATCAGTTCGTAGGCGTGGCCTTTCCATTCGTGGGAGAGGCGCGCTGGACGGCCGACAACGCCATCGACCGAATCGAAGAGTTCCGGGAAAACGGCGAGCTCGAAGACGACCTAGTTTTAGCGCAGGCCTACCATTATGGCGCTTTGTCTTACTTGCTCGTTGGCGACTTCTTCGAGAACTTTGCCCTCTCTTCGAAAGGGGAGGCGGGCGAGCCTATCGGGCCTGCAAACATGAAGCAGCTCTACGATACGGCTATTGGGTACCTCGACAATGCACTACAAATTGCGCGGAGCCAAAATGCCACCGACATGGAAGAAATGGTGTTGGCTACGCGCGCCCGGGCCAAACACGGGCGGGCTGTATGGGAGGTGCTAAACCCTCCTGGTGAGATTCCTGACAGGTCGTACGTAAGCCCGGAAGGGGCCGTGGCAGACGCGCGAAGCTACTTTGAGCTCGTCGAGGAGACCGCCGACGAGGAATACCAGTTTCTCTTCGGTCCGAGTAGCGTCGTAAATTACGTGGCTGACCAGGTTAACAATCGCCAGGAAATGGCAGTTACAGACATATACGCCAACCTTACTGATCCGGTCAGCAGCGAGCCTGACCCACGCACTGCCGCTCTCGTCGAACGCTTCACGGAGGGGCAATACGCACCGATCACCTACACCTCTAGTCAGGAAATGCACCTCATCCTGGCAGAGGCCGCTCTCGTTGAGGGCGATCAGGAGGAAGCTGTGCGCCATATCAACCTCGTCCGCGAGACAAGCGAACTTCCCTCTTACGGCCCAGCGACGAGCGAGCTTTCGGTTGCACAGATGCTTGAGTACGAGCGCAAAGCTAATCTATTCATGATGGGACGGCGGTTGCACGACCTGTATCGCTTCGGGGAACAAGCCCCGCGGTGGAACGAGAACGCTCCTACTGTGCAGGCGCCGGGTACGGTGTTTCCCGTCAGTGAGGCCGAGCGCGACGCAAACCCGAACTTTTGATCTGCGGCCGTGTCTCCACGGCAGGTCTAAGCACTGAAGGAGCACGCGTCTCCTGACTTGAGCGTCTTATTCCGCACATCACCTCTGAAAGCAGCCCGCAGCCCATGCGCTTTTTTCCCGTTCTTCTCGCCGTTCTGTTTCTCGCCGCCGGGTGCGCCCCTGCCGGGCAGCAGGCCTTCGCGCAGACGGGCGAGCCCGACGCGCCGCGCCCCGGCACGCAGGTGGACTCGTCCTACTTCCAGGGCATGGACTACCGCATGGTCGGACCCTACCGCGGCGGCCGGTCCACAGCGGTGACAGGCGTGCCGGGCCGTCCGCACACCTACCTGATGGGCACCACCGGCGGCGGCGTCTGGCGCACTACCAACCTCGGGAAGTCGTGGACGAACATCTCCGACGGGTACTTCGGCGGCTCCATCGGAGCAGTCAACGCCTCGAAGGCCGCGCCGAACGTGATCTACGTCGGCACCGGCTCGGCCTGCATTCGCGGCAATACCTCGACGGGCCACGGCGTCTACAAAAGCACCGATGGCGGGCGGAGCTGGCAGTTCGCGGGCCTGCCCGAGGCCGGCCAGATCGGGGACATTCAGATCCACCCCGAGGACCCCGACCTCGTCTACGTGGCGGCGCTGGGCCACGCCTTCGGCCATAACGAGGAGCGCGGCGTCTACCGCTCGGAAAACGGCGGCGAGACATGGGAGCGCGTCCTGCACGTCAGCGACTCGACCGGCGCGGTGGACCTGTCGATGAACCCGAACAACCCCCGCGAGATCTACGCTTCGATGTGGAGCGGCGTGCGCAAGCCGTGGGCCATCTACAGCGGCTCGGAAGACGGCGGGCTCTACAAAACGACCGACGGCGGCGAGGAGTGGCGGAAGCTCTCGAACGGCCTGCCGAAGGGGCTCGTCGGGAAGTCGGGCGTGACCGTTTCGCCGGCGGACCCGAGCCGCGTGTGGGCGATCATTGAGGCGAAGGAGCCAGAAGGCGGAATCTACCGCTCCGACGACCACGGGCGCACGTGGAAGCGCGTCAACCGCAACCGCAAGCTGCGCCAGCGCGCGTACTACTACATGCACATCCAGGCCGACCCGCAGGACCCGAACACCGTCTACGCGCTCAACACGGGCATGTATAAGAGTGTCGACGGCGGGGAGAGCTTCGAAAGCTATGAGGTGCCGCACGGCGACGTGCATGACCTGTGGATTCGGCCGAATGACCCGACCGAGATGGTCGTGGCCAACGACGGCGGCGGGCAAGTGTCTGTCGATCGCGCCGAAAGCTGGTCGACGATGTACAACCAGCCGACGGCCGAGATGTACAGCGTGACGGTCGACAACCAGTTCCCGTACCACGTCTACGGGCCGCAGCAGGACAACTCCACGATCAGTCTGCCCAACTGGAACTCGGGCGGTGTCTCACCGAAGCAGTACTGGGAGGCCGTCGGCGGATGCGAGACCGGGCCCATCTCGCTCGACCCCGACGACCCCTCGACGGTCTACGCCGGCTGCTACGGCGGCGTCATCGCGCGCCACAACCGCGAGACGCAGCAGACACGCAACGTCATGGTGTACCCGCAGCTCCAACTCGGGCAGGCCCCGAAGGACCTCAAGGAGCGCTTTCAGTGGGTCTCGCCGATCCAGGTGTCGCAGCACAACCCGAGCACGGTGTACCACGCGTCTCAGCGCCTGCACCGCACCCGCGACGGTGGGATGACGTGGGAGACGATCTCCTCGGACCTGACGACCGACAACCCGATGCACCAGGAGTTCGGCGGCGGGCCGCTCACCAACGAAGGAACCGGCGTGGAGGTGTACGGCACCATCTTCGCGCTCACCGAGTCGCCGCACCAGCAGGGTACGCTCTGGGCCGGTACCGACGACGGGCGCATCCACATCACGCGCGACGGCGGCGGCGAATGGACGGAGGTCACGCCTGCTGACCTGCCCGAGGGGGCGACGGTGAACCGCATTGAGGCAAGCCCGCATCAGCCGGGCGAGGCGTACGCAGCCGTCTTCCGCTACCGCGAGGACGATTACAGCCCGTACCTCTTCCACACCGACGACTACGGCGCAAGCTGGGAACCCCTCGCCGACGGCGAAAACGGGATTCCCGCCAACTACCCTGTGCGCGTCGTCCGCGAGGACCCTGAGCGCGAGGGCCTGCTCTACGCCGGCACCGAGTTCGGCATGTTCTTTAGCACCGACGACGGGGCCACCTGGGAGCCGCTCCAGCTCAACCTGCCGACCACGCCGATCACCGACTTGAAGGTACACCGAGGCGACCTGGTCGTGGCCACGCAGGGCCGCTCCATCTGGGTGCTCGACGAGCTGGGCCCGCTGCGCCAGCTCACCGAGGACGTGCGCGAGAGCGAGCGGCACCTGTTTGAGCCCGCCGCCGCGCACCGCGTCAGCATAAACCCCGGGGGCGAGGGGCGCTGGCCGGAGGGCCCGCCCAACGGCGCGTCGATTTTCTACAGCTTCGACGAGCGGCCCGAGGGCGAGGTCACGATGGAGATCGTCGCGCCCGACGGGACGGTGATGCGCCGCCTGACGAGCGACTCGACGAAGACGGTCGGGCCGCCGGGTTATCGCATGGCCGGGATGGAGGTTGCCGAGCGCCAGCGCTTCGAGGCGAAGCGCGTGCACACCGAGGCCGCCGCGGCCGAGCGCTTCGAGGACCAGCAATTCGTGAACGAGGAGGAAGGGCCGCTCACGAAGCAGGCCGGCATGAACCAGTACGTGTGGAACCTGCGCACCCCGCCGCTCGCCACGCCCGACCGATCCGTCACTTGGGGCTACACGGGCGGCGTGAAGGCGGTGCCGGGCACCTACGAGGTGCGGATGACCGTGAACGGAGAGACGCAGACGCGCTCCTTCGAGGTCAAGAAAGACCCGCGCCTCACCGACGTGACCCAGCAAGGGTTGCGGGAGCAGTTCACCCTCGCCACCGACATCGCGGGCACCTTGCAGGAGGTCTACGCCGCCATCGAGCGGGTGCGCCTGATGCGAGAACACATGCTCGCGGTCGCCGGGCAGGCCGAGCGGGCCGGCTACAGCGACGACCTAGTCGACCGGGCCGTGGCTCTCTCCGAGAAGCTCAGCGCCATCGAGCAGGCGATGATCCAGACGCGCAACGAAAGCGGGCAGGACATGATCAACTACCCGCCGCAGCTGGACAACCAGATCGCCTATCTGTACGGCCACGTGGCCGAGCCGGAGGGGCCGCCGACCGACGGCGCGCGGCAACGCTACCAGGACCTGCAGGAGCAGTGGGCGCGCGTCCGAAGCCGCCTGAACGAGGCGGTCGAGCAGGACGTGCAGGCCTTCAATGAGCGCGTTGAGGATCTGGACGTGCCGCCCGTCCCGACGACGCTTGCCAACTGATCCCCCGCCGTTGCGTCCCTCCAGTCGTGCGGTGAACGGCCTTCCCTGCGCGTCGAGGATCGGGAGGGCAGATCGTCGCTCGCGTGCTGGACGGGGCGTTGCTCTTCGTCGGGCGACGCCGTTCTTCGCTACGCCTTCTGGGCGACGGTTTCGCCCTGGCACACCTGGTCGGTCCCTCAGCCCTGGCCGGTTTTTTGTTCGCCCGGAGCGATGTCCGCCCGGAGCGACGCCCTTTTTGCCCCCCTCAATCCTTCGGGCGCTTTGAGAAGCCTGCGTTTCATCGCTGCTCTTTTCATGCTTCCGCTGAGCCTGTCCTACGGCCAGACCGCCGCCGTCGAAGGCGTCGTCGTCAGCGCGGAGACGGGCGAGGCGCTGCCGGGCGTCAACGTGGCCGCGCAGGCGGACGGGAACGTAGCCGGCGGCGGCGCGACGGATGTCGGCGGGGCCTTTCGCGTCGAGGGGCTCGCCGCGGGGGAGTACGTCGTGCGCGCTACGGCTGTCGGCTACGCCCCGGCCACCGAGCGGGTGCGCCTCGAAGACGGGCAGACCCGCTCGATTCGCTTCCGTCTGGAGCGGCAAGCGCAGGAGCTGAACGAGATCGTCGTGCGCTCCACCCGCTCGCAGGAAGCGACGCCGACTACCGTGCAACGCCTCTCGACGGCCGAGATCGTGCGGCAGGACCCCGCTACCGTGGCCGACGTGGCCCGCCTGCTGCCCGCCGCCCACGTAGCGACCAACTCGCGCGGGCAGACGATCCTCTACTTCCGCGGCTCGGCGGACCGCCAGATGAGGCAGTTCTTCAACGGGGCACTTCTGAACGTCCCCTGGGACGACCGGGTGGACCTGGGTGTGCTCCCGGCCTCTATGCTCAACGACGTGACCGCCTCGAAGGGCGTTCCCTCGGTGCGGTACGGGACCAACGTGCCCGGCGGGGCGGTCAACTTCACCGCGCGCTCGCTGCGCCAACCGGGCTTCCGCACGGAAATGCGCGCCTCGGCGGGTACCCCGGCGGCCGGGAGTGGCTCAGTTCTGCACATGGGCCGCCAGGGCGATTGGAGCTACACGGCCGAAGCCGGCGTCACCGCACGCTCCGACTACGCGCTGCCGGACGGGACGGACCTCCCGTTTAGCCAGCCCTCCGGCGAGACGCGCACCAATACCGACCGCCGCGTTGCCAATGCTTTCCTTCATGGGGAATACCGCTCCGACGGAGGCGCGCGCCTGAGTGCCTCGCTGTTGCACGTGGACTCCGAAAAAGGCGCCGCGCCAGAGAGCAACCTCAACCCTGCTGTCACTGGGGTACGCTTCTGGCGCTACCCCACCTGGCGCAAGTCCATGCTGGTCGTAAACGGGGAGATGCCGCTCGGCCCGGCGGGCGGCCCGCGGCTGCGCGGGGCCGTCTGGGGAAGCCGCTTCGCACAGGACATCCACCAGCACGAGAGCGTCGATTACGACCGCCTGCAAGAGGTGCAGAACGACCTCGACTACACGGCCGGGGCGCGCCTCATCGGAATCGTGCCCGCCGGGCCGGGCGCGCTCGACCTCACCATCAACACCCTCACCACGCGGCACCGGCAGAACAACGTCCTCTACGAAGAGGGCGACCCCGCGCCGGATTCGGTTTCCGTCTATCGCCAACACCTTTTCAGCGTCGGGGCCGAATACGACTGGCCGCTGACGGAGCGCCTCGGCATGACCGCCGGCGCCAGCTTCGACGGGACGGCCACGCCCCAAACGGGCCCCTTTCCCGCCCGCGACCCCATCTACGGGTACAGCATCACCACCGGGCTGACCTACGCCTGGTCGGAGCAGCTCTCTTTCCACGCCGCCGCCGGGCGCAAGCCGCGCTTCCCGACCCCGCGCGAGCTCTTTGGCGCGGCCCTCGGCAAGTTCGTCCCCAACCCCGGCCTACGGCCTGTCTCGGCGCTGAAGGCGGAGGCGGGCGCCTCGTGGCGCGGTGCGGCGCTCAGCGCAGAGGCGACCGCCTTCTTCAACCGCACCTACGACACCATCGACAAGCGCACCCTTCAGAGCGGGCCGAACGAGGGCAAGGAGCAACGCATCAACCTCGAAGGGACCCGCGTCTACGGGATCGAGACGCGCGCGGCGGCCCGCCCCACCGACCGGCTCGCCCTCGACGGGCACCTGACCTGGATGCGCCCGCGCGGCTTCGTGGACGGGGAGGCGCGCCCACTCGACGAGAAGCCCGCCTGGATCGGCCTGCTGACGGCCACCTACGACCTGCCCTTCGGACTACGAGCGATGGCGCAGTCGGAGTACCTGGGCGGCGTCTACGCGCGCACCGAGGCGAACACCTTCACACGCCTCCCCGACGCGCTGATCTTCGACGCTCGCCTCAGCTACTCGTTCGATCCTGCGGAGCTGGGCCTGGCCGGCGGCGAAGTCTTTGCGCGTGTCAACAACCTCACCGACGAGCTTCGCCTTCTCCAGCTCGGCCTGCCGGGCCCGGGACGTGAGTTCCGGGTCGGCTTTAAGCTCACGCTTTAGCGCGCGGGGCATTTCCCAGGGAAGTGAGCGCTTATGCCCCCTGCGCCTCGCGTAGCACGCGGTGGCTGCGCGCGACCGGCGCGGCGGCGAAGAGAGGTTTGGCCTTTGCCCACGTCTCGCCGAAAAGGGCGCTCTCCCGGTAGCGCGCCAGCGTTTCCTCGCTCGCCCACAGGCTGTAGGTCGTGCAGACATTGGGGAAGCGCTCGTTCTCCCAGAGCTCCAGGTGCCGGCACCCCTCGAAGGCACGGATGCGCGGGGCCGCGGCGTCGAAGTGCTCCAGAAACGCCGCCCGCGCCTTGGGCCGGAAGGTCATGCGCACGAGGCGAACCAGGTGCTGCGGCGCGGGGGAGCTCAAGGGGTGGCAGGTTTGGGGAATCGGAAGGACGTGAGCCACTACACCATACCGCCCGAGCACCTCAACCTTCAAGCAGGTGTTGCCCAATGCGGCACTCCAGGCACCGCCCCTCGGCGCAGCGCGTGCGGTAGAGCTGGTGGAGGCCCTGCGCCTCGAAGGCGTCCTGCGGGCGCGTACCCAGGTCCCGAAAGCGGCGCGTGATGCGGTCGCTCCCGGCCGGCAGGTCGCGCAGCAAGGCGCGCACGGCGGCGGCGAGCCGGTCGTCGTCGCGTTGCTCGGCGCAGAGCAGGAGCACGGGTACCACGGCGTTGGTGATGAGCGTGTCCACGCGTCCCCGCCCCACAGACGGGTCGCGCTCCTCGGTGGCCTTCACCAGGCGGAAGTGTGTCTTCCAGAAGTCGGGCGGCGTGGCTCCCTCCTCGAACACGTCGCGCAACGCGCGGGCCGGCTTTCCCGAATGGACGGCATCGAGCAGCCGCCCCAGCGGGTCGTGGTGAAGGAGGCCGCCCGGCGCAAGCAGGGCCGCCGCCTGCGCGATACGGAGCGGCGGAAAGTTGGCCGGGCGCAGGCGAAAGAACTGCCACCGTTCGCGCTCCATCGGCGCGGCCAGGTCGTGCTTGCTTCGCACGCGCTCGAAGCGCTCGGCAAGCCCCGTGGCGTAGTCGGCAGTGGCGCGGTCGGCATCGAGCAGGTCGGAAGGCTCGGGAAGCAGGCCGGCCAGGCCCAGCAAGAGCGCTTCGAGGTCGGCGTGGCTCTGCCGGGCCATGCGGCGCGCGCGTCCCAGCGGCACGCGCCGCGCGAGGTCGCTCATCGCCTCGTCGTTCTTCGAGTAGCCGAGACCGGCGAACAGGCGCTCCTGCAAGAGCGCCTCCACGTCCGGAGTGGCGAAGTAGCGGTCCACGAGGCGCGTCTTCTTTTCGTCCAGGCGCTCCTCGGCCATTTCCTCAACCCAGCCGGCGCGCACCTCCTCCGGCACCTCTGCCCAGCGCGGCGCGCAAAAGATGGCCTCCTCGGCACGCGTGCGGAAGTCGTACAACAGCTCGCGCAGCGGGTCCGTCAGGTGCGGGGCCAGCACCAACTCGGGGAGCGGGCTGCCGTCCTCGCGCACGAGCCCGCCGGTCCAGCGGTCGGTGTAGAGGGTGACGTGCAGCGCCACAGCATTGTAGCGAGCGTCGCGGTGATGGTCGTGGGCGAACAGCACCGCGACGGGGCGCCCGCCGGTGGTGCGAAGCGCCCCCGCGTCGAAGCGTTGCTGGCGCCACAAATCGTGCAGGAGCGCCTCGGGCACAGGCCGGCGCGCCGCCTCCGGCTCGCGCAGCGTAGCTTTCGTGCTCGCCGCCTCCCCCTCCTCACCATCGCAGGGCGCGTTGCTATCTTCTCCGCCCTCTACCGCCTCGCCGTAGGACGGCAAGGCCTCGGGCGCAGAGGCGGACGAGGCAGCGTCGGGCGGTTTCCTCGAAGGCATGGGCAACGCGAGCAGCGGCAAAGAGGCGTTCTCACCGCCTCGAGACAGCCGCCGGCCTTGCGCATAACGCCAGCCTTCCCGATTTTACATTTCGAGCGACACCCGTTCACCCGCTCTCTCCTCCCCGCCCTTCTGGCCAGAGCCGGTCGCGCAGGCCACGCGCCGCCTCACGCGCCGCCTCGGCCACACCGCCACTGTACGCGCCGTCGTAGGCGTAGAGAATCGAGCGGCTGCTGTTGACGAGAACCGGCCCGCTGCCGGCCGCCTCGACCACCTCCTCGGCCCGGCCCCCCTGCGCCCCGACGCCCGGCACCAGAAACGGCAGCTCCGGGCACGCCTCGCGCAGGTGGCCGAGCGCCTCCGGGTCGGTCGCACCGGCGACGAGCCCCGCCGCGCCGTCGGCCTCCGCGTTCCAGCCGGCCACCTCGCGGGCCACGCGCTCGTAGAGCGGCTCCCCGTCTTCGAGCGTGAGCTTCTGGAGGGCGTCGGCGCTGGGGTTGGTCGTGCGCGCGAGGACGAATACCGCCTTGCCGGGGTAGCCGAGGAACGACGCGACCGCGTCGCGGCCCATGTACGGGCTGACCGTGCAGGCATCGAAGGCGTGGCGCTTGAAGGTCGCCGCCGCGTAGAAGCGTGCGGAGTTGCCGATGTCCCCACGCTTCCCGTCGGCAATGACGAGAGGGTCTTCGGGAATGCGGCTGAGCGTCTCGTCGATCACGCGTGGCCCTTCGCGAGGAAAGTTTTCGTAGAAGGCCAGGTTCAGCTTGTAGGCGCAGGCCAGCGGCGCGGTCGCCTCGATGATCGCCGCGTTGAAGCGCATCGCCGCGGCGGCCATCGAGTGGTCTTCCAGCAGCGCGGACGGGAAGCGCGCTGGGTCGGGGTCCAACCCCACGCACAGGCGCGACTGCTTCTCCTGCTGGACGGCGGCGAGACGATCGAGGAAAGCAGCGGGCACGTGCTGGGGGCGGGAGTAAGGGAAAGCGGGGCGTTCTCTCCGGCCACGCGCCCGCCCGCTGGGGAACCAACTCACCAAAGCCAATCCCCCAAAACCAACCGCCAACCGGGAAATCTCCTCAACAATCTGGCGCGGGGCTGCCGCAGAGGAACCGAGCGTCCCTGCCAAGGTACCGTCCTTTGCGCTTTCAGAAGCGCGTCTCACAACAAAAACGGCGGTGGCGCGTGCATGGAGCAAGCGCGCCACTTCCCATTTCACTTCCGTCAGTCCCCCGACTTTCCATGGCCGACCAGCAAGGACTCTCCGACATCAAAGGCGTCTCGAAGGAAGATCAGCAGATGATCGAGGACATCGAGACGATGATGGGGCCGGAGCCCTCGGAGATGGGCTTCGTCAAGAATATGTTCTGGGGCCGCTTCCAGAGCGACTCGGTGTTTCCCTATCCGCACGAGGGCCCCGAGGAGCGCGAAAAGGCCGACGCACTGCTCGAAGAGCTGGAGGACTACCTCGAAAACGAGCACCCCGCGATCCAGATCGACAAGGAGCAGGTCATCCCACAGTGGGTCATCGACCGGCTCTTTGACATGGGCGTGATGGGCATGATTATCCCTGAGGAATACGGCGGCCTGGGGCTGGGCGTGACCAGCTACAACCGCGCTCTCGAACTGATCGGCTACCATTGCTCCTCCACGGCGGTGATGGTGTCGGCGCACCAAAGCATTGGCTGCAAGGCGCTGGTGATGTTCGGCAACGAGGAGCAAAAGAAGGAGTACCTGCCGACCGTCGCGCAGGAAGAGCTTTCGGCCTTCTGCCTCTCGGAGCCGAACGTGGGCAGTGACGCGGCCAACCAGGAGACGACCTGCGTGGAAAGCGAGGACGGGGAGCACTTCATCATCAACGGTGAGAAGAAGTGGTCCACCAGCGGGGCGTGGTCGGCGCTCTTCACGGTAATGAGCAAAAACATGGTGCCCGATGGCGACGGCGGGCTGGAGCAAAAGGGCGTCAACGCGCTGATCTGCACGCCGGACATGGAGGGCGTCGAGATCTTCGAGCACAACCGCTCGAAGACCGGCATTCGCGGGACGCAGCAGGCGCGCATCCGGTTCGACGACGTGAAGGTGCCGAAGGAGCACCTGCTCCACGAGCGCGGGCGCGGCCTCAACGTGGCGCTCTCGTGCCTCAACTACGGGCGTTGCACGCTTAGCGCGGGCATCACCGGCGCGGCCAAATGCGCGATGAACCAGAGCACCAAGTGGGCGCAGACGCGCCATCAGTTCGACCGCCCGATCTCCGATTTCGAGCTGGTGCAGCAGAAGGTCGCGCAAATGAGCGCCTACACCTACGCCATGGACGCGATGCTCTACATGGTGACGGGCATGCTCGACCGCGGGGACGAGGACATCATGGTCGAGACGGCGATCTGCAAGGTCTTCTGCTCGCGCTACGGCTGGGAGGTTATCGACGACGCGATGCAGATCATGGGCGGGGAAGGCTACATGACCGAGCACGAACTGGAGCGCATCTGGCGGGACAACCGGATTCACCGCATCGTCGAGGGCTCCAACGACGTGATGCGGTCGTTCGTCTTTGCTTACGGCGGCAAGCAGCTCGCCGAGCAGATGATTTCGGTGCAGGAAGGACTGCTCTGGGACTTCGACGAGAGCGCCGAGCGCAACTTCAAGCGCATCCTCGCGGCCGGGACGAACGTGGAGATCCTCAGGCGCGCCATTCCGCTGGGCCTGCAGCTCTTCCTGGGCATCAAGCCGCCGCGGCCGGACGTGGAGGGCCTGCACCCGTCGCTCGACGCGTACGCGAAGCGCCTCTCGAAGCTGGTGCAGCAGCACTCACACTACTTCAAGCTCGCCAGCAAGTGGGAGCGCGAGGAGATCGTGCAGCGGCAGGTGCAACAGGCCCGCGTGGCCGACAACGCGATCATGCTGTTTGCGCTGGCGTGCAGCCTCTCGAAGTACGACGACCAGCTGCGCCGCGGCGAGAGCGGCTCCGAGTTCGAGCGCGACCGCGCGGCGCTGGACTACCTCTTTTCGCTCTTCGAGGTGCGCATCCACCAGGGCTTCGGGGAGCTGAAGAACAACGCCGACGACGCGATGCGCTCCGCCGCCGAGGCGGCCCTCGCGCACAACGACACGTTGCCCAACAGCGACTACTACATCCACGAGGCCAGCCCCGAGGAGGGGACCGGCCGCGACCTCCCGACCGACTTCATCGAGCAGTTTCCGGGCGAGGGCTTCGAGGAGGAACAGGTCGGCGGTGACGGAGCGCCCAGCGGCGATGGGGCGGCGTCCGAAGCGACCGTTGGCGCGCGCGACGCCGCCGAGGGGCCGGGCGCGGCGCCGGAGGAGGCGAAGTAGCCCCGCCGCGTACAGCGGCGACGCGGCGGACCACCTGTTCGCACGGCCCCCCGCCGGGCTCCTGAGCGTCGAAAAGATCACCGCCGTCATTGCCGCGCTGCCCGAGCCGGGACGACGGCGGCTCTACCGCGAGATCGAGCGGCGAAAAGCCGGCCGCTTCACGGCTTCCAACCCCGAGGCGCCGGAACGACGCGCGCGCTTAGCGCACGACCGGGCAAGCGGGCTGATCGGCTCAGGGAGCAGGCTTGAAGATCTTTCAACCAATCCAGCGTACCTGGAAGGGCTCGGCGCGGCGAAGCGGCCGTAGAACACAGTAACACGGAAGGGCGCGTTGCTTCTCCGGCGAGGCAACGCGCTTTTCTACACGCTTCCGCCCTTGCTTTTGTAAAGCAAACTTGTCAACTTGACGGCGCCAGTTTACTTGCGCCCCTGCCTCCTCCAAGCCTCCCAGCAACTCATGGCCTCTTACGACGACTACCAGCAGCTCGATGACGTGGCGCGGGCGCGCAGCCTGTTGCCCCCAGTCTACAAGTGGGTCCGGGGCGGGCGAGGCGCTCGCAAGCTACGCCGGCGGCATGGCGACCATGCTGGGCCTAGCGCTGGCGGTCTTCAGCCGCGAGCGCAACGAAGACGAACTGACGCGCAAACTGCGCCTGGAGGCGGCCTACTGGGCGGGCATGATCGGCGTCGGGCTCCTCGTCGGTATCAACACGGGATCTTTCCTTCTTAGAGGCGATGCCGACCTTTACGGCGGGACGGGGCTGATGATTGCGCTGCTGTGCTTTCACTTGGCCAAGTTTCACTCTGCGCGCCGCAAACTCCAGAAGGAGGAGCCCGCCGAAGCATGAAAAACACCGTTCGCGTCGAGCGGGCGCGCAAGGACTGGACGCAGGCCGAGCTGGCCGAGCGCGTCGGCGTCTCGCGTCAGACGATCTGTGCCATCGAGCGCCGCGACTACGCGCCCTCTACGGTGCTGGCGCTCAAGCTGGCCAGGGCGTTCGACGTGCCCGTCGAGACGCTTTTCACGCTCGAAGACGACGACTGACGAGCGCGGCGTGGCTCTTGCCGTTCGCCCGCCGTCCCCGAAGTGCTCCCAATCGGGCGGGAAGCTCTCCAGCCACCAGAGGATCGTCGCCAACAGGATGGCGAGGCTGATGGCCACGTCGGTGGCCGCGGCCCAGCCGTCGCCCTTCTCGGCAGCGGCCCGCGCGATACGGCGGAGCGGGTCAACGAGCGCGCGGCGGAGCTACTGGAGAAGCGGGAGCGCCGCCGTGATGAGGAGCGCGCCCCGTGAGCGTAGCCTCCTTTTTCCGAAAAGAACGCCCGGCTCCATGCCGCCCTCGCACGGTCCGCACGCACGCCACGCCGAGCACGACGCCGTCGTCGTCGGGGCCGGGCCGAACGGGCTGGCCGCTGCCGTCACGCTGGCGGAGGCAGGCCGCTCGGTGCTCGTTTTGGAAGCGAACGAGACCATCGGCGGCGCGGCACGCACGGGCGCGCTCACGGAGCCGGGCTTCCAGCATGACCTGGGGTCGGCAATTCACCCGCTGGGCGTGGCCTCGCCCGTTCTGCGCAGGCTGCCGCTGGAGGAGCACGGGCTCGAATGGATCTGGCCGGAGGTGCCAGCGGCGCATCCGCTCCCCGGCGGGCGGGCCGTACTCCAGTACCACGCCCTCAGCGAGACGGCCGCCGCGCTCGGGAGCGACGGCGCGAACTACCGCCGTCTGATGGCGCCGCTCGTGCGCGACTGGCGGAAGGCGCTCAGAGAAATCCTCCAGCCCGTGCTGCACGTGCCGCGCGCCCCGGTCGCGCTGGCGCGCTTCGGGCTACGGGCGGTGTGGCCAGCCGCGTGGCTGGGGAAGGCGCTCTTTCAGGGCGAGGCGGCGCGCGCGCTGTTTGCCGGCCACGCTGCGCATTCGAACTTGCCGCTCAGCGCGCCGGGGTCGGCGGCCTTCGGGCTGGTGCTGGCGGTGCTGGGCCACGCGGTGGGCTGGCCGTTCCCACGCGGTGGCGCGCAAGCCCTCAGCGACGCGCTCGCTGGGCACCTGCGCAGCCTCGGCGGCGAGATCCAGACCGGCCGCCGCGTGCGCTCGCTCGTGGCGGACGTGCCACCGGCCCGCGCGGTGCTCTTCGACACGGCCCCGCGCCAGCTCGCGCGGATCGCCTCGGGGGTGCTCCCGGCGCGGTACCGGCGCCGCCTGCAAAACTACCGCCGCGGGCCGGCCGCCTTTAAGATGGACTTTGCTCTGTCGGATCCGATTCCGTGGGCCAACGAAGACGTGAGGAACGCCGGCACGGTCCACGTCTGCGGCACGGCGGCCGAGGTGGCCGCCAGCGAGCAGGCCGTCGCCGCCGGCCACGCGCCGGAGCGTCCGTTCGTGCTTTTGGCGCAGCACAGCCGCTTCGACGACACCCGCGCGCCCGCCGGGAAGCACACCGCCTGGGCCTACAGCCACGTGCCCAACGGCTGGGACGGCACCCGCCAAGCGAGTCGTAGTGAGATGGCCACGCGCCTCACCGACCAGATCGAGCGCTTCGCCCCCGGCTTCCGCGACTGCGTGATCCAGCAGACGATCAGCGCGCCAGCGGACCTCCAGCATCAGAACGCCGCCCTCGTCGGCGGCGACATCAACGGCGGGGCGATGGACCTCGCGCAGCTCGTGGCGCGGCCCACCTTGAGCCTCACGCCCTACCGCACCCCCGTCGAGGGAGTCTACCTGTGCTCGGCCTCGACGCCGCCGGGCGGAGGCGTGCATGGGATGAGCGGCCACCTGGCGGCGCAGGTCGCGCTGCGAGACTGGCGGCGCGGATGACACGGGCGGCGCGTGTGCCTGCGGTCGTGCCGAGGGCGCAGTGCGCAGCGCATCTTATGGGGCAACGCGTCGTTCTCGGAGGCAAACGCCTCCGGCTGAAAGACCGCGGTCCGCCATTCTTCAATCCAGCCCCGCCTTCTCAGCGGCGGCGCGCAGCGTTTCGCGTTGCCCGTCGGTCAGGCCTTTGGGGACGCGCACGTCGATCTCGACGTAGAGGTCGCCGGTGGTTTCTTCCGTCTCCACGCCTTGTCCTTTCATGCGAAGCTGCGCGCCCGGCTGGGTGCCCGGCGGAATGCGCAGGCGGATCTGCTCGCCATAGGCGTTCTCGATGCGGCGCTCGGTGCCGAGGGTCGCCTCGAAGACGCTGACTTCCTCGGTGAGGTGCAGGTCGTCGCCGCGCCGCTCGAAGCGCGGGTGGTCGGCCACGCGGAAGGTGACGTACAGGTCGCCCTTCCGCCCGGCGGCGTCTTTCTTCCCTTGCCCGCGCAGGCGAATCTTCATGCCCGGTCGGGCGCCCTTCGGGATCTTGATGCGCGCCGTATCGCCGCCGGGCAGGCGCACCTGGGTGGGACCGCCCTCCAGGGCCTGCTGGAAGGAGAGGCGCAGCGTCGTCTCGGTGTCGCGCGCGCCCTGGCGCCGCTGCTGCCGGCCCCGCCTGCCGCGTCGCTGGCGGCGTTGCCGCGCGCCACCGCCGCCCGCCTGCGCACCGCCGCCGCTAAAGAACTGGCCGAGGATATCGCCCAGTCCGCCGGCACCGCCAGCTCCTCTGCCGCCCGCACCGTCGAACATTTCGCTGAACGGGTCCCCGCGCCCGCCTCCGCGCTGCTCGAAGCGCACGCGCGTCCCCTCGCCAAAGGGGTTCTGCCCCCCGCCGAAGGGGTTGCCGCCGCCTGCCGGCCCCCGCCCACCGAACGGGTTCCGCCCGCCCTGGTCGTACTGCTTGCGCTTCTCCTCGTCGCCGAGCACGTCGTAGGCTTCCTGCACCTCTTTGAAGCGCTCCTCAGCCGCCTCGTCGTCGGGGTTGCGGTCGGGGTGGTACTGCTGGGCGAGCTTGCGGTAGGCGTTCTTGATCTCCTCCTGGCTCGCGTCGCGCTCGACACCGAGCACGTCATAGAAGTCCTGCGTCGTCGGCATGGGGCGAGACGGTTTCGGGGTTGGAGGTGGGCGTTTGTGCGGGGGTGACAGGATTGCAGCCGCGCGGCCACGAGCGTGGCAGATTTTCCGCGCGCGGCTTTGTATCTTTCTCGCCAACAACTAACTGCACAGATCGTGCCATGTGCGCGTAGGGAGGGAGAACGGGAGCGCGAGAGCAGCCTCATCGAAAATCCCCCATCCGAAATCCGAAATGGACAAGGTCCTGATCGCCAACCGGGGCGAGATTGCCGTGCGCGTCATTCGCGCTTGCCACGAGCGCGGCCTCACTGCCGTCGCCGTCTTCAGCGAGGCCGACGCGACGGCCCTGCACGTGCGCCGCGCCGACGAGGCGTACGCCGTCGGCCCGCCTGCCGCGGGCGAGTCGTACCTGGTCTTCGAGAATATCCTCGAGGCCGCGCGCGCAAGCGAGGCCGACGCCATCCACCCCGGCTACGGCTTTCTCTCGGAGAACGCCGACTTCGCCGAGGCGGTGCGCGAGGCTGGCTTCACGTGGATCGGTCCGCCGCCGGAGGCGATCCGCCGGATGGGTGACAAAACCGCCGCGCGCGCTTTGATGGAGGAGGCGAGCGTCCCGATGGCCCCCGGCACCACCGATGCCATTGCCGACCCTGAGGAGGCCGCCCGCGTGGCCTCTGGAATAGGCTACCCGGTCTTGGTGAAGGCGGCAGCGGGCGGCGGCGGCAAGGGGATGCGGGTCGTCCACGACCCCGAGAACTTCGAGAGCGCGATGGAGCGCGCGCAGAGCGAGGCGCAGTCCTCCTTCGGCGACGGGCGCGTCTTCGTCGAGAAGTACATCCAGCAGCCGCGTCATGTCGAGTTCCAGATTATTGCCGACCGGCACGGCCACACCACGCACCTCTTCGAGCGCGAGTGCTCCATCCAGCGCCGTCTCCAGAAGGTGATCGAAGAGGCCCCGTCGTCAGTCCTCCCGCCCGAGAAGCGCGCCGAAATGGGCGCCGCCGCCGTGCGCGCCGCCGAGGCGGTCGGCTACGAAAACGCCGGCACGGTCGAGTTTCTGGTGGACGCGAATCTCGATTTCTACTTCATGGAAATGAACACGCGCCTCCAGGTCGAGCATCCGACCACCGAGATGGTCACGGGGCTGGACCTCGTGGCCGAGCAGCTCCGCGTGGCCGAGGGCGAAGAACTGGGCTACCGCGCCGCCGAGGATCTTTCCATCGATGGTCACGCCGTCGAGTGCCGCGTCTACGCCGAGGACCCGGCGCAGAACTTCCTCCCCGACCCCGGCCCGCTGGTGCGCCACGCGCCGCCCAGCGGCCCCGGCGTGCGCGTGGACGCGGGCGTCGAGGAAGGCGAGACGGTGCCTGTCCACTACGACCCGATGATTTCGAAGCTCGTCTGCTGGGGCCCGACGCGCGAGGCGGCCATCCGCCGCTCGGAGCGCGCGTTGGCGGAGTACGAGATCGCCGGCGTCATCACCACGATCCCGTTCTGCCGCTACGCGATGCGCCACGAGGCCTTCCGCAGCGGCGATTTTTCGACACACTTCGTCGAGGAGCACTTCGACCCGGAGCAGCTTTTCACCGAGGACCCGCAGTTCGAGCGCGACGCGGCAGTGGCGGCGGTGCTCTTTCGCCACGCGCAGAAGCCGGACGCGCTCGCCGAAGAGGACGAGGGCGACGGGGCGCTCGCGCGGAAGCAACGCAGCCGTTGGGGCGAACGGCGCAGGCGGCGGTAGCGACGTTGCCTCGTTTCGCGCGCCCCTCTCTCTCCTGGCACGCCCCGCAACGCTCTCCCCAGATCCGCTCACCGCTTGCGCGCGAGCGTCAGCCCGTCGCCGACCGGGATCATAGAGAGGTCGATGCGCTCATCGCCGTGGACCTTTTCGTTGAGCCGGCGCACGGCGCGCACGCTTTCGTCCACGTCGTCGGGGGAACAGGCCACGTCCCCGCCGCGAAAGACGTTGTCGATCAGCACCAGCCCGCCGGGGCGCACGAGGCACAGGCTCCGCTCGTAGTAAGCGTCGTACTGCTTTTTGTCCGCGTCGATGAAGGCGAGGTCGAAGTTCTCCGCCTCGCCGTCGTCCAGGAGCGCGTCGAGCGTTTGCACGGCCGGGCCGATGCGCAGGTCGAGCCGCTCGCGGACCTGGGCCTCTTCGAAAAAACGCTCGGCGACGGACGTGTAATCCGGCGAGACGTCGCAGCCGACGACCCGGCCCCCCTCCGGCAGCGCCAGCGCTACCGCGAGCGCGCTGTACCCGGTAAAGACGCCCACGTCGAGCGTGCGCCGCGCGCCGACGACCCTCGCCAGCAGGCGCATGAACTGGCCCTGCTCGGGGGCGATCTGCATCTGCGAGCGCGGGTGTTGGCGCGTCTCCTCACGCAGGCGCGCTAAGGTCGGCGACTCGCGCACACCCGTTTCTACCAGATAGCCGTGAAGCGCGTCGGAGAGGCCGTGGGAGCGATTGGACACGTTTAGGTAGGAGAGTGCGTAAGTCTGTAGGCGGAGAGGGAAGCCACGGGGTAGACGCGGGAGCAATTCGATAACCCGCCTCCCTACAAACCTGCGAACCTACGCGCGTTCCGTCTCACGCCGGAGAAAACGGCCCGCCGTTCCGTAAGGAGGTCCTGTCCATCCTTTTTTCTGTTCTCCTTTCCCCCCGACCATGCCCGACAACGGTCGCATCCTCTGGGTGGACGACGAGATTGAGATGCTCCGCCCGCACATCCTCTTTCTCGAAGAAAAAGGCTACGCCGTCGAGAGCGCCGCCAACGGCAGCGACGCGGTCGACGAGGTGCAGGCGCGTCCCTACGAGGTCGTCTTGCTCGACGAGCAGATGCCCGGCATGGACGGCCTCCAGGCCCTCGAAGCGATCAAGGAGGCCCGCCCTGGCGCGCGCGTCGTGATGGTGACCAAAAGCGAGGAGGAGCGCCTGATGGAGGAAGCCCTCGGCGGGCGCATCGCCGACTACCTGACCAAGCCGGTCAACCCCAGCCAGATCCTGCTAACCGTCAAGCGCCTGCTCGAGCAGGAGCGCCTGCAGAGCGAGAAGGCGTCGGAGACGTACCTGCAATCGTTCAATGAGATCTCGCGCCGCCTCTCTGCCCCGATGCAGCATGGGGCGTGGACGGACCTCTACCGCGAGCTCGTCGGCTACGACAAGGAGCTGGACGCCGACGACGAGGGCGCCCGCCAGATCTTCGACGACCAGCGCCAGGAGGCCAACCGCGCCTTCGGTCGCTTCATCGAGCGCAGTTACCCGCAGTGGATCGAAGGGGCTCCCGAGCAGCTGCCCGACGAAGAGCGCCCGCCCCTCAGCCACGAGGCCATCGAGCAGTTCGTGCTGCCGGAGCTCGAGGAGAACGGCGGCCCCGTCGTCCTTTTCGTGATCGACTGCATGCGGTACGACCAGTGGCTGGAGTTCGAGGACTTCTTGCAGCCGCTCTTCGAGATCCAGACGGATTGGCACTACGGCCTGCTACCGACGGCCACGCCCTACGCGCGCAACGCGATTTTCAGCGGTCTCCTGCCGGTCGAGATCGCCGAGCGCTACCCCGAAGTCTGGGCCACCGGCGAGGAGAGCGAGCACAGCCGCAACCAGCACGAAGCGGAGCTTCTCCAAGACCTGCTGGACCGCAAGCAGGCGGGGGTGGACGCTCACTACGAGAAGCTTATTAGCGGGGAGGACGGGCAAGACTTTGCCAGCCGCGCGGCCGACCTCGCGCAGCAGCCCCTCTCGGCGGTGGTGGTCAACTTCGTGGATCTCCTGGCCCACTCCCGCTCCGACAACGACGTTTTGAAAGAAATTGCCCCCGACGAGCCCGCCTACCGCGACCTGACGCGCACGTGGTTCGCCCACTCGTGGCTGCTGGACGCCTTCAAGACGCTCGCCGAGGCCGGAGCCACCTGCGTCGTCACCACCGACCACGGGGCCATCCGCAGCCTGCGTGACACGGAGGTCATCGGCGACCGCGAGACCTCCACGGCGCTGCGCTACAAATACGGGCGCAACCTCAAGTGCAACGACGAGCACGCCATTTTCGTCAAAGAACCCGAGACGTACGGCCTACCCAGCCAGGGGATGAACACCAACTACATCATCGCCAAGGAGGACTACTACTTCGTCTACCCGACGAACTACCACCACTACCAGCGCAAGTACCGCGACACGATGCAGCACGGCGGCGTCTCGATGGAAGAAATGATTTTGCCAGCGCTGACACTTCGCTCGCGCTCGTGAGTGCGGGGGGTGGGCTTTTGTGCCGAGGTGGCGTTGCTGATGGAAAACAGTCCCGAATCCGCCATCCAAGATCCAAAATCGCTTTTCCCCGTCGAGACGAACTCGCCGGCAGCCACGCGCGCACTGGGGCGACGGCTGGCGGCGTGGCTTGAGCCCGGCGCCGTGGTAACCCTTAGCGGCGACCTGGGCACGGGCAAGACGCAGCTGGCGAAGGGCGTAGCCGGCGGCCTCGGCGTCGCGGAGCGGAGCGTACGCAGCCCCACGTTCGTCCTGGCGCGCGAGTACGACGGGCGCTGGCCCCAGGGCCACGCCCGGGCCGGCGCGGCGGCGCGCTTCTTCCACCTCGACGCCTACCGCCTGGGCGGCCCCGAGGGGCTCGCGTCCGTCGACTACGAAACCTACTTTTTCGGGGAGGGCGTGTGCCTCGTCGAGTGGCCGGGGCGCATCGCGTCGCTCTTGCCCGCGGGCGCGCTTCGGCTGCGGCTGGAGCACCTAAGCGAGCGGCGCCGGCGCGTTTCGGTGCGGGAGAAAGAGGGCGGGGAGGGGGAGAGAACGTGAGCTGTGATGCAACGAAGCGAGCAACGCGCCATCCGAAACCCGAAATCCGAAATCGAAAGTCTCCTCCGTCTGCCGCGCTTTGCCGGGCGCGAGGGCGAGGCGTTCAAGCCGGGCCTCGGGCGCATCCGTGCGTTGCTGGAGGCGATGGGGAACCCCCAGCAGCAATTCCGAAGCGCACTGGTGGCCGGGAGCCACGGCAAGGGCACCACCGCTGCGCTCGTGGCCGCTGTCGGCACCGCCGCCGGGCGCGCCACCGGACTGCACACGTCGCCGCACCTCTTCGCGGTGAACGAACGGATGCGCATGGGGGGGGAGGCCGCCCCCGACGCGTGGCTCGCGGAGGCCATCGAGCGCCATGCCGGCGACATCGAGCGCATCGGCCTACGCACTACGCGCCCCCGCCGCGTGCGCCGTCACCGGCGTGAGCCTCGAGCACACCGACCTGCTCGGCGACACCCTCGCCGCAATCGCGCGCGAGAAGGCAGGCATCTTCCGCGAAGGCGTCCCGGCCATCGCCGGCCCGGTGCCGCCCGAGGCGCTGGTGGCGCTCCGCGACGGGGCCGAGGGGGCCGGGGCGCCGCTCCACGTGGCCCGCGAGGAGACCACGCTGCGCGACGCCACCTTCGACGAAGACGGCCTGCAGTTGGACCTCGAGACCCCGCTGCGCCGCTACCGCGATTTGCGCCTCCCGCTCTACGGCCGTCACCAGGCTGGCAACGCCGCCACTGCCACGCGCCTCGCCGAGCTCTTTTACGATGAGGTGCGCGCGAGCGTGGCTCCGGTCCGCGACGCCTTCGCCGGGGTGCGCCGCCTGGCGGGCCTGCGCGGGCGCTTCGAGGTGCTCTCGCGGCCTTCGCAGGGCTCCCCCCTCGTCGTAGCCGACGTGGCGCACCACCCCGACAGCCTCGCGGCCACGCTGCGCGCGCTGCGCGAACACTTTCCCGGGCGTCCGGGCGGCCTCACCGTCGCCTGCGGGCTGATGCGCGACAAGGACGCCACTGGCTTCGCGCGCTTCCTCGCCGAGGCCGGCGCGGAGGCCTGGCCCGTCCGGCTGGACACCGAGCGCGCTCGCCCGCCCGGTGCGCTAGCAGAGGTGCTGAAGGCCCAGGGCGTCCCCGTCGGCCCGACCGGCGACGCCGAGACGCACCGGCAACGCTTCCTCGCCGACGCCGGCGCGGGCAACACGCTCCTGATCTGCGGCTCGCACCGCGTCGTCGCACAGCTCGGGGCGGGGGCGCGTAGTGCGTAGCACTGAAGCGCGTAATGCGTGGCGCGTGTTTCTGGCTCTCCACGCGAAGGGGGAGAGGAGGTGTGCTCGGGGCGTGGCGTCTGCAACCGGGCAAGCGCGAATCGCCCCGCGCTCTCGCAGACCATGCAACACGAACCACGCTCCCCTACGCGGCCCGAATCGTCGCCCCCTTGGCCACGCCATCGCCCTCTGGTGGGGGGACCGGCGCCGACGCGCGCTCCGCCCTGGCGGCCTCCTCGATCTCGCGCACGAAGCGCCCGGCGGCCCCGTCGACCCAGCGGCGGAAGCGCTGCTGGGCGCCCGGCGCGTGGCGCGAAGCGCCGCGCCCCTGCCCGGTGAGCGACCGCAGCTTGCTCAAGCCCGTCTCGAAGCTACGCGCGGCCACGCCCGCCCCGGCGCGCTGGCCGTCGACGGCGTTGCAGCGCTGCTCGAAGTGGCCCTCCACCGGCACCATCAAGACCGGCGTGCCCAGGTAGAGCGCCTCGCCGACCGACTCGAAGCCGGCTGTGGTCGCCAGCCCGCGGCAGCGCTTCATCATCGACAGGAATTTCTCGTCGTCGAGGGCGTGGAAGGTCAGCGTGTCGTCGTAGCGCTCCTCGTCCGCCGCGCCCGGGCGGCCCCAGAAGCAGTGTAGCCGCACGCCGGGGTTGCGCCGGTGCCAGCGGATGACCTCCTCGGCGTAGCCGCTGTTGAGGAGGTATATTAGAAAGAAGGGCTCTTCCTCGACGGGATCGCCACTCGGCGGGTCGGTCAGCTTCTCGCGCAGGAGCGGCGGCATTGCGACGAGGCCCTCCTCGCGCCGGTGCGCGGTCGGGTAGAGCGAGAGTGCTAGCCGCTTCGTCGCGCCCAGTTGCGTCGCGCCCACGAAGAAACGTAGCCACCAGCGGTCCCACGCGGCGCCTTCGGGGAAGGATGGGTACGCCGGGTGCTGGAACAGGTACTGGTGCGCCACGCACACCAGCGGCGGCAGCCCTGCCGGGGCGCGCCCCACCAGCCCGCCGCGCAGCGCGTAGTGCACGCCCGCCAGCACCTCGTGGAAGTTGATGACCACGTCGGGCTGCACCTCTTCGATGGCGCGGTCCACGCGGCGCAGCCCCTCGCGAAAGCGTCCGATCAGCGGGACGTTTTTAAGAATGGTCCGCCCCAGCGTGGCCATCGCGCGGCGGCGCCCGTCCATAAAGAAGCTGGGGCTGTCGATCCGCTCGACCGGCGCGCCGATTTTTTCGAGGAAGAAGGGCGGCGCCTTGCGGTTAGGGTTGCGCCCCAGCAGCACGCGCGGCACCTCGTGGCCGGCATTCGCCAGGATCTTCTTGAGCGCCAGCGCCTGAGTGAGATGACCGCGCCCTTCCCCCTGCACGACGAAAAGGCAGCGAAGTGACATGCAGCGGGGAGGCGACGCAGCAAAGTCTCGAGGCGGCCCGCCTGAGAAGTGAGCGACGTGCCGCGGGATTTGTTAAGGTAGGCAACGCCGCGCCCCTCGCGCAACGCTGCGGGCGGCTACGTGAGGCAAGTGACCTCCATCGGTCCCTCGTAGTCTTCGAAGTCGGGGTCGGTGGCGTGGACACGCCCGCAACCTGCTTCTTCAAGCGAGGCGGCAATCGTCGCGTCGGCCCTCGCCAGGCCCATGCCGTGCGCGATGCGCGTAGCGCGGCCGAGAACGCGCGGCGCTGGAGCGCTTCGCCCATTTCCTCCGGCACGTCTACAGCGACGCGCATGGGAATGCTTCGCAGGCGATAGCGGGAGAGCCGAATGGTGCTCGCGTGCCCCTGTGCCGCCTGCCTGCCCAGTTCAAAACCCGCCTCCCGGCCGAGGAACGGAAATGTTTTTAGCGTGCAATCGCAAACTCCAAATAGAAATGCCTCGGCCCCGCCCGGCAGGAACCCGTCCTGCGCGTAAGCGGGGCCGAGGCGCGGCCGTCAGCACGGCGAGTAACGCCGAGCGCCACGCTCCCGGCGCCCTGCGCTCAGGCGGTCAGTTGTCGCCCAGAACGCCGGACTGGCTGAGCGCCGTCCAGCCTTCGATCCAGTTTTCCCCGTCGGCGAAGGCGCCAAGGTAGTCGGTGTCCTCCGCGCAGCTCGAGCCGCCCGCGATGTCGCTTCCGTAGGCGGCGCTGCCGGGGGCCGGAAACGGGTCTACGTCCGTCAGCGTCCCCATGTCGTTCGTGGCAAGGCCAAACCCGTCGAGGCTCGCCTGGCGGGCGTTCTCGTCGGCGAGGTAGTCGGCGATGGTGCTGCCGGTGTCGCCGCCGTTTTCGACGAGATCCTCGAAGTCGGTGTCACCGTCGCCGTCCACGTCGCCGAAGCCGAACGCGAGGTTGTTCTCGATGCGCAGGTTCCCTTCCTGGAACTCGTTGAACGAGTCACCGTCGCCGTCCACGTCCTCGATCTCCACCAGCCCGTTGGGGAAGTCGGTAAAGAGGGAGTTGTAGTAGCTTCCCCCGAAGTTGTCGCGCAGCTTCAAGGCCACGTCGCCGGCGGGGGCGCCGATGTAGGTGGCGTTGCAGATCCGCGGGCGGCCGACCGGCTCGCTGTCCTCGCCGCCGAAGCTGCTGTCGCCGCTGTCGTGCTCGCCGGCGCGGTTGCCGCCGTCGAAGCCCTGCACGGCCAGCAGGTATTGCAGGCTGCCGCGCGTGCCGTCGAAGTCGCCCCCGAAGCCCTGGTCGATGTCGAAGGCGTCGTCCCCGACGAACGAGGACACCAGGTGGTTGCCGCTGACGGTGCCGCCGAACCACTCGAAGCCGTCGTCGGAGTTGGAGGCGGCCTCTACGTACTCCAGCGTAGTGCCAGCCCCGACGCTGCCGAGCGTCACGCCGTTGACCTCGTCGCCGTCGTCGATCTCGAAGCCGCCGAAGCGCACCGAAACGTAGCGTAGCGTGCCAGAGCTGTCGCCCGCGTCGCAGTCGAATTCGTCGTCGTTACAGCCGTACTCGGTGCGCTCCAGGTCTTCAAGGCCCTCGATGTTGTTGACGCCCGCCTCGCCGCCCGTGCCGATGTTGTTGGGCGCGTGGCCGAGGAGGATGACGCCGCCCCAGTTGCCGCGGTCCTCGAAGTTCGAGGACGTGAGCGAAGACGGGTCGTCGTCCCCTTCGGCAGTGAAGATGATCGGGGCGTCCGCCGTGCCCGCGGCGTCGAGCGTTGCGCCACGCGCTACGATGAGCGTGCCCGTGCCCTGCGGGTCGATCCCTTCGGCGGTGCCCTGGATGACCGTGCCTGGCTCGATGTTGAGCGTCTGCCCCTCGTTGACGAAGGTGCGCCCGTCGAGCACGTAGATGTAGTCGCTCGTCCACGTCACCGCGCCGTCGGGGTCATCGCCGCCGGTATTGATTTCGTTGCCGTCTGAGTCGATGGGCACGATGCCTTCCTGCGCGTCGGTTTCGGTGATGGTGACGAACGTGTTGCCGCCGGCCTGGGTCGTGTCGTAGTTGACCGACTGCACGGGATCGGGGCGCATGGGCGTGACGGTCCGCGGATCGGACGTGGCAGAGAGGCCCTCGTCGTCGGTCACTTCCAGCGTCACGCCGTACTGGCCGCCGCTGGAGAAGCGGTGCGTGACGGTCGGGCCGGTGTCCGTGTTGCCGTCGCCGAAGTTCCACTCGTAGGAGGCGATGCTCCCCTCTTCGTCTTCCGACTGGCTGGCATCGAAGGCGAAGGTAAGCGGGTCGCTGTCCTCGGCGTCGGAGACGGAGAATCGAGCGGTCGGGGCGGTGTTCTCGGAGCCGCTGTCGTCGCTGTCACAGCCGGCGGCGAAGACGAGCACCGAAGTGGCCGCGAGCGCGACGGCCCACGAAAGCAACCGATGGGGAAAGAGGTTCATGGCGTAAAGTCCGCTGCGGAGGCGTTGGAGGGAGAAAACGGAGCAAGCAGGAGCGCACTTGGAGAAAAAGGCGAGGAAGCGGCGCTCGGAGAGGCTTCCTGTTCGGCTATTCTGTTCGGCGTTGCAGGTCGTGCGGGTCGAAACGAGAGGGCCTGAAGCGAGCCTCAGCGAGGCGAAACCATCTCCCATCTCCCCTCCACCCATCACAGGCTGTACTCGAGACCGAGGGTGAAGGAGCGGCCCCGCTCGTAGCGCCGCACCGCGTAGGTCTCGCCCCGGTACGTGCGGGCCGCCTCGTAGTCGGCTCCCAGCAGATTTTTGGCCTTCAGCTTCACCTTCAGGCCGCGCAGCAGGCCCAGCGGCGCGAGGCGTTGCGCGAAGACGAAGTCGAGCGTATGGCGGGGTTGCTCGAAGCGGTCGGGCCCGGCATCGCGGGTGATCTCGGTGAGGCGCTCGCCGAAGACGTTGTAGTAGAGGCTCGCGCTGGTGCCCGTCTCGGGCGCGTCGTAGGCGAGGTCCGCATTGACGAGGTAGTCGGACTGCCCCTGAAACGGACGGTCCACGAAGGTCGTGTCGCCGCTGGTGCCGGCCACGGGCACCTCCGAGTTCGAGCGCGCCAGCGTAAGGTTGGCCCCGGCCTGCAAGCCGCGCAACGCCTCGGCCAGGAAGCCCAGCCGCTGGCTGACCTCCAGCTCCGCCCCGTAGACGCGCGAGCGCGGCGCGTTGATGAACGTGATGTTCGGGTTGTTGACCGGGACGAACGTACGCGTGATGGCGTCGGTGAAGCGTTTGTAGAAGCCGCTCACGGCCAGCACCTCGCCGGGATTGGGAAACCATTCCCAGCGTACGTCGAAGTTGTCGACCGTGGTGAGCCGCAGCTCCGGATTCCCGATGAGGTCGTAGCCCCCGATGTAGCGGCTAAAGCGCGCCGGCGCAAACTCGCGGAAGTTCGGGCGCGCCAGCGTTTTGCCGTAGGCGGCGCGCACGTTCATCGCGTCGGTGACGTTGTAGACCAGGTTGAGCGACGGGAGCCAGTCGGCCCGGTCGATGCGGCCGTCGCCCGGCGCCGCGTCCGTCAGCTGGCCGGCCGGTACGAAGAGCGAGTCGGCCAGTGGATAGACCAGATCCGCGGCCGGAGCGAAGACGTTGACCGACTGGTCGGTCTGCTCCCGGCGCACCCCGCCGATCACACGCAGGCGGCTGAGGACCGGCACCGACGCCTCGCCGCCGCCCAGCGCCTCGATCAGGGGACCGACGCGCACGTCCGCCATCGCGAACCCGGCGCGGACGGTGCGCTCGCCGTTGTAGTTGTTGGTGGCGCGCGAGCTCTCCTGCACGAAGGTGCCCAGCACCGGCTCGCCGTCCGGCCCCGTACCGACGATGCCGCCCTGCTCCCCGAAAAACTCCGCCGGGTTCTCGTTGTAGTCGACGCTCTCGTCCACCTCGTAGATGAAGCGGCGTTGCCGAAAGGCGCGCTCTTTGCGAACGTAGCTGGCGCCAATTTTCACGTCTGCCACCGCGGCGAGCGGGATCTCCAGCGCGCCCTCAGCCGAGCGCCCGTCCTCCCCAAAGTTGCGGAAGAAGCGCGAGGGCGGGCTGTAGCCGGCCGTACTGATGCCACGGAAGGCGCCGGAGCTGTCGATCTCGTTGGCGAACTGGCGGTAGTCCGGCTCATTCTGGTCGGTGCGGTTCAGCGCCGCGTTCCACGTGAGGCGCGCCCCGCGGCGGGACCCGAACGCGCGTTCCAAGAGCCCCTGACCAAAGGTGTGCTCTCCGCGCACCTGCCCGTTCACTACGGTGCGCTCGGTCTTGCGGATCGTGCGCGTGCGGAAGAGGTCGCCGCTCTGCAAAAGCTCGCTCCCGACGCCTTCCTGGAAGCGCCCCTGGCGCTCGTTGCTGCGGGTGTAGAGCAGGTTCACGCCGATCTCCTGCCCCTCGAAGGGCCGGAAGGACACGTTGGCGAGCCCGCTGTACAGGTCCTCCATCGTGCTCGACTCGTCGCTGAGCGCAAGCTCCTGGCTGAGCGACGCGGCCCCGGGGCTGAGCAGCGGGAAGCGCGCCGTCGTGCCGCCGGTGTAGCCCGAGACGTTGCGGTCGTAGGAGGCGGTCACGACCACGCCAAGGGGCCGCTCGCCCGGCAGCGTAAATTCGTTGCCGAAGGAGGCCTCGTAGCTTTGCTCGACGGGCATCCTCGCCACGGCCGGGGCCAGCGCCGTGCCGAACGACTCGGTGATCGCGTCGAGCTGCCGCTTCTCTTCGGGCGTGTTTTCGAAGTCGGTAAAGGAGGGCGGCCCGCTGGCGGGCACCGTGCCCGGCACGCCGCCGAGCCCGTCCACGAAGCTGAAGCGTTCGCTGGTGAAGCTCGTCTCGGTGTTGTATCCGACCGAGCTGGACACCGTCAGGTTGAGCTCGTCGGGGAAGGCCACGGTGCCGATGTCCACGCTGCCGCCCGTGAAGTGGCCCGCCTTGTCGGGCGTGAACGTCTTCGAGACGACGATATTCTCCAACAGCCCCGCGGGGAAGAGGTCAAACGGCACGGCATTCTGATCGGGGTCGGCGCCGGGCAGGGCCGCCCCGTTGAGCGTGGTGTTGACGTAGCGCCCCCCGAGGCCGCGAATGTTGACGTACTTCCCGCCCGTGACAGCCGCGCCGGTGACGTTCTTCATCGCGCCGGCGGCATCGGAGGCGCCCGACTCGCTGATGCTCTCGGCGCTGATGGCGTTGCTGACGGCCGCGGCGCCCTGGCGCTCTTTGAGCAGGCCCGCCTCGGTGTTGCGCGCCGTCTCGGCGGTCACGACGACCTCGTCGAGCTCCTGCGCTTCCGTGCTCAGGGTGACGTCGAGCGCGGTCGTCTCGCCGCCGGCGACCTCCACGCCCGTTACCGTCTTCGCCCGGTAGCCCACGAAGGAAAACTCCACCTCGTAGGTCCCCGGCGCGAGGTTCTCGATGCGGTAGCGCCCGTCCACGCCCGTCGAGGCGCCCTGCTGCGGGCCGGCGACCAAGACGCTGGCGCCGGGGAGCGTCTCGCCGGTCTCCCCGTCCACGACCACGCCGGTAAGGGCGCCTGTCTCGCTCCTTTCTTCTTGCGCCTGTGCAGGCGGCGACCCCGCCATCGCACCGGCCATCAGCACGCAGGCGGCGAGCAACGCGGGCCAACGGCGCGCTCCCGTCCGGGGAAAAGGGGGGCTGAACGAAAAGAGGAGTGGACGCACGTGAGCGCGAGGCGGTCATTCTGCGGAGGGGCCGAGAAGCACCGCGCGGGGTTACCAAGCGAGCTCTCAGGCGACACGTCCGTAAGAATAGCGCACGCGCCTCGCTGCTTTGTTATCGGATCATTACCGGCCCATTACCCTTGCGTTAACGACTGCATTAACGGCGCCTCCCGGCGCGCACGCTCGGCCGTCCGGTCGCAGCGCACGGCCTCGGCTGGGCCGCCGGCGCCCAAGCGCGCGCCCTCCTCGCGTGCGAATCGTGCGAGCGTCTCGCGCATGGATTTCTCCCCGCCGAACTGGAAGCCGAGCTGCGAGCTGTAGGCCGCCGCGCCCCGCTGTTTCGCCTCCCGGGCCGCCTCGCTGAGCGGAACGGCGCGCTCCTCGGCGCGCTCGGGCACCCATCGGCACGGCGTGGCCTCCGGCTCGCGGAGGGCGTACGGCAGGTCGCGGTACCACGCCCCCGGCGGGGCCTCGCCCGCGTCTTGGAGGAGCGCGCGCGCAGCCCGTGCGACGTGCACATGGTCCACGTGGCCTCCCAGCGCCTGCGGGGCGAAGAGCAGCGGGGCGTCCGTCTCGCCTAGCAGCGACGCCAGCCACGTCCGCACGCTGGGCCCCACGTCGTCGCTGGGGCGCACGCCAGCGAAAAGCGCCTCGGGCGACTCGTAGCCGCGGTGCGGCGCTTCCTCGAAGGGGCCGTGGCGCAGCCGCAGCCGGCCTGCCCCCGGTGGCAACGCCGCACGCAGCGCCTCGGCGAAGGCCTCGTCCTCGGCGCGGCGCAGGCGCATGTAATCCACGCTCGGCGCGAGGCCCTTGTCCGTCTGGCACCGGAGCGCAAAGCCCGTCGGCTCCGCTACCGAGGCGGTAAAGACGGTCGCCACTGTCGCGTCCCCGCCTTGCGCCAGCAACGCGAAGAGCGCCCCCCCGCACGAGAAGGCCACGTCGTCGAGGTGAGGCGATAGGAACAACGTGTGGGGCATTTTTCGGGATGAAGGTTTTCCAGCCGGAGGGGAAACGCTCTCCTTTCAACCTTCCGCGCTTCACTCAAAGCAGCGCCGGCTCGTCGCGGAAGCGGCAGTCGTCCGGTGGCATCGCGGGGGCGGTCCAGCTCGTGTCCGGCGCGGTGCCTTTGAGCTCGGCGTAGAGGGCGGCGATTTGCTCGGCGCGGGTGCTCCAGGCGTAGTCGGTGCGTGCCTCGGCGAGGGCCGCGCGGGCAAGGCGGCGGCGCACCGCTTCGTCAGTGAGGAGGCGTTGCATCGCCTCGGCGAGCGCGCCCGTGTCGCCCGGCTCGGTGAGGAGCGCGTCCTCGCCGCCGGTGAGGCAGTCCACCACGCCCACCGCGCGGCAGCTGACGACCGGCAGCCCCGTGGCCATCGCTTCGAGGATGGTGTTGGAGAAGCCCTCCGCGTAGGTGGGGCTGAGAAACACGTCGGCCTCGCGGTAGACGGCAGGCGCGTCGGCATAGTCTGCCGCGCCGGTCATCTCGGCGTGGCTCGAAAGCCCCAGCGCGTCGATCTTCTCGCGTGCGGCGTCGGCGTCGGGGCCGATGCCGCTCATGCGCAGGCGCGCGTCGTGCCCTTCGTCGAGCAACGCGCGAAACGCGTCGAGCGTGTCGAGGGCGCCTTTGCGCGCGTCGATGCGGCCATGGTAGAGAAAGACAGGCGGCTCCTGCAGGTCGCCGGGCTCCCGGTCCTCTGGCGGATGGAAGCGGTCCACGTCCACCGCGCCGGGCACGATGGTGAAGCGCTCCGGCGGTGTGCCGAGGCGCTCGGTGACTTCATTCGCAAAGGAGCGTGCGCCGATCAAAAGCGCGTCGGCGTGGCTGAGGACGGCGAGCATCGCCTCGCGGTGCGTCGAGCAGCAGTCGCCGACCCAGTGCCCGTCCCCGCCCTGGATGCTCACGACGCTGGGCACGCCCAGCTGCTCGGCGGCCATCAGCGCGGCGAGGCCCGTCGGGTAGCCGTACTGCGCGTGCACCACGTCGAAGGGGCCTTGCTCGCGGTGCTCCTGCGCGGCCACGTCTACCATCTCGTCGATGTCGCGCTCGAAGTCGCCGCTGGACTGCTCGCCCTTCGACTCGAGGCCGATTACGCGCACGCCGTCGACGTCGGGGGGCGGGCCGCCGCCGTAGATCGCTTTGCCCTTCTCGTCGGTGCGGTACTGCGAAATCATCGTCACGTCGTGGCCCAGGGCGGTGAGCTCACGGATCAGGTTGATCGCGTAGACGCTCATCCCGCTGACAGTGGGGAAGAAGCGGCGGCTGATGAAGCAGATGCGCACGGCTGGGTGTGAGGGGGGTTTGAGGTAGAAACGCGCTGCCAGTCGGGGCCGCGTTGCCGGCCGAGGACCGTTCACCATTCACGGCTCTACGGCCCGCTGCCCGTCAACTCGCGTTCGGCCTCTTTCAGAAACGCGAGCGACTGCGGGATCGTCTCGTGGGCGGTGGGGGAGGCGCGGGAGAGCTCGACGCAGACGAGGCGGTCGAAGCCGATCTCGCGCAGTGCCTGTAGCACGGCGGGCACGTCCATGTCACCTTCGCCGAAGGGCAAGTGCCGGTGCACGCCGCGCCGCATATCTTCAATGGCGACGGTGCCGAGGCGGCCGGCCTGCTGGCGCACGGCTTCGCTGGGGGCGACGTGCTGGGTGACGAGGCAGTGGCCCGTGTCGAGAGCGAGGCGGAGGCCGGGCACCTCGTCGGCGAGGCGCTCGTAGCTGGCGACCGTCTCAGTGAGGTGGCCCGGCTCCGGCTCGAAGGCGGCCGTGACGCCGCGCTCCTCGGCCCGCTCCACGACGGTCGCTACGCCGTCGGTGAGGCGTTGCCAGGCGTCGCCTTCGGCCACGCCTTCCTGCGGTGTTCCCGACCAGAACGAGACGGCCTCGCCCCCGCAGATTTCGCACACGTCGAGCGCGCGGGTGAGGAAGTCGAGCCGCCGCTCGCGGGCGTCGGGGTCGGGGTGCAGCAGCGTCGGCTCGTGCTTCTGGCGCGGGTTCAGGAGGAAGCGCGCGCCCGTCTCCACGACGAGGCCGAGGCCCAGCTCGCGCAGGCGTGCGTCGAGGGTGCCCGCGCGGCGGTCGAAGTCGGGCGCGAACGGGTCGAAGTGGTGGTGGTCGAGCGTGAGGGCCACGCCGTCGTAGCCGGCCTCGGCGATCAACGCGAGGGCGTCGCCCAGGCGGTGGTTCGCGCAGCCGTTGGTGTTGTAGGCGTATCGCAGAGGCATTTTGGTAGGCGGTGGGTTGTAGATGGTCGATGGTTTTTTAGAGGGCAGCGCGCTGCTGAGCGGCAACCATGCTGAGCGGCAACCATTTACCACCCGCCATTGAGCGAGCGCCGCGAGCGGACCATCAACGCCCCGCCAGCGCCGCCACGTGGAAGTCTGGCTCGCGGTAGAGGCCGTAGTAGTTGCCCAGCGCCCGCTCGGCGCCTTCGGGGCTGAACCACGCCGGGCCGCCGAGCGCCTCTTCGTCCTCGGGCGTCATCGGGACGCGCTCTGCTCCCTTGGGTGGCTTGCCGCGGCCGGCGAAGCCGGCGCCCATTGCGAAGAGGCGGCGCAGGTTGCGCGGGCCCACGCGGTCGTAGGTCATCGTCTCCACCTCCAGCCCCGGCACGATGGCCTTCAGCGCATGTGGCGGTGGGCCGTCGCCCGGCCACTCGCGCTCCGGCGGCGTGAAGTCCACGAAGTAGATCTCCAGTCCCGCCTCCTCGATCCGCTCGGCGGTGGCGCGCAGCGTGGCCTCCGGCGTGGCCAGCGAGCCCGGCGCCACGCTCGGGAGGGCGGAGAAGCGCCGCTCGGTCTCGACCTTTAGGTACGGGTCGGCCACGCGCTGCATCGTCTCCTGCGGCGAGAGGGCCATCCACTCGCGGATCGCTGCCAGCGAACGGTTTTCCTCGACGGAGGGCAGGTTTTCCTCAAAACGTTCCAGGTAGCCGGCCGGCAGGAGCTCGCGCATCGGCGCGATGGGGCCGTGGTTGAAGCGCTTGCGCGCCCGGGAGGCGGCGTATTCCAGAAGCGCCTTGCGGAGGGCTTTCTCGCGGTCGGGGTGGGCGGCCTCCCCGCAACCGGTGAGCTGAATGGGGTGCGGCGCGCGCTCCGGGTCCCGCTCGGCGCCGACGACGTAGAGGTTCGTCATGCCGAGCGTGTCGTCGGCGAGCTTCACGCGCAGGTCGATTCCGGCCTCGTCGTAGCGGCGGAGGAGGCGGCGCGCCTGCGGGTCGGCCACGCTGTCGAGGGTGAGGCCGACCTTGCGGTCGAGCGCACGGTAGTGCACGCTGTTGCCGTCGCGCTGCGAGAGCTCCAGCAGCCCGTGCTGAAGCGCGTGTTCGAGCGATGGCCCCGCGCCCAGCCCGTTCGTGATGGGCGTGAAAAGCGGGTCCGCCGGCCCGCCTTCGCCGAGGTCGAAGAAGTGCGCGGCCGCCGCTTCGACGGGCACCCAGACGCCCTCGCCCGCCCCGTCGCCGGGCCGCCAGCGCGTGGCCTCGACCCATTGCAATTCACGCTCGTGCGTGTAATCGGTCGTCACCGGGAGGCGCAGCTTCAGCGGGTTCAGCGCCGGGATGCCTTCGTTCTCCAAGTCCGCGTAGCTCGCCGTGCGGCGCTCCAGGCGCTCGAGCGCGCGGTGGCACAGGACCTGCTCGGCCATCTCGCCCCAGCCGCCGATGCGGGCGCGCTCCTCCGTCGGCCCGTAGCCGACGCCGCTGAGCGCCTCGCCGTCGGGCTGCCATTGGAGAACCGTCCACACGGGCACGCCGGTGTGGTCGAGCTCCGTGATGGGAAACTCGAAGACGCGCTCCCCCGGCGTGGCCAGGGGCCGGTAGCGGCGAAGGGGCGCGGGCGTCTCGGCGGCGGGCTCGCCCGTTCCCGTTTGCAGCGGCATGAAGCCGGCGAAGGGCTTGCCCGAAAGCTGCTTCTCGAAGAGGCGCAGCGCGGCGCGCTTGTTCTGGCCCGGCTGCACGACCTCCCACGGCGTGTACACCGGGTCGAAGGCCAGCGGCTCGAAGACCTCGCGGTAGCCCCGCACCTGGTCGGAGGAGAGCGGCAGGTGCGCGTCGAAGGCGGTGTGGCAGGAGATCCCTGCCGCCTGCCCAACGCGCTCGCCTTCGTCGGGGTCGAGGCGCTGGCCGTGCTCGCCGGCGAGGGTGAACTTGAGCGCGTCGCCGCAGAAGAGCGCCTCTTGGTCTTCGAGGTGCAGCACGGCGTGGCCGGGCGTGTGGCCGCCGGTGTGGTGCAGCACCGCGCCGGGGGTGAGCTCCGCGGTTTCGTCGAAGGGCCACGAAACGGGCGGGATGTAGCCTTCACCGTCGCCTTTTTTGCGAAAGCGCGCGTCGCGCCCCCCAGGAGTACTTCCTCCCATTCGGTCGGAGCGTTGCCCGAAGTGCTGCTGCGCGAACGGCAACGCGTCTTTCTGAAAGACGATCTCCGGCCGGAAGCGCCGGGCCAGCTGCCAAAGCGCGCCGTAGACATGCGCGTGCGACGCGCTTAGGGCGTCCACGCCGCCCTTTTCTGCGATGAAATCCAGCGCCGCGCCCGAGTACCAACTGGCGCCCTCGAAGGCCACGTTGCCCGCGGGCCGCTGAACGAGGTACCCGCACGGCCCGATGCCGACGGCCGGCTCGTTCTCGAAAAGAAAAATGCCGTCGCCGACCTCGCGCCAGCGCGTCTCGACCGTGGCCCCGATCTCCTCGGGCGTGCGGAAGTCCCACCCGTTCGTGGGAAGCGGGTGGCGCAGGTCGGTGCAGACGGGGCAGCTCGGCGGCTCGGCGAAGTGCTGCTGCCAGAAGCCGCAGCGCGTGCAGCAATAGGGTGTGAGCATTCGTTGTTCGTGGTTCGTTTTCAGGAAACGGTCGCGTTGCTGGGGGCCGCCGCCAAGAGCCGCATCGTGTGCAGGTCGCGCTCGGGAGGAAAGCCGAACGGCTCGCCCGCCTGGAGGGCTTGCGTAAATGCCTCGATCTGGCCGGCGAAGGGCTCGCGCTCTCGGTCGAAGGCCACGCGTTGCTCGCTCCCGTCGGGGCGGGTCAGCGTGAGCGTGCCGCCGGCGTCCTGGCCCATTGTGTTCTGGGCGAAAGCACGCGCCTCGGTGCCGATCACTTCGAGGCGGCGGCGCGGGTAGGCGTCGGGGCAGTTGTAGGCCACATCGAGCGAGAGGAGCGCGCCGCTCGCGGTCCGCCCGGCGAGCGTGGCCGCGTCGTCCACGTCGTAGTCGTGCACGCGGCGGTGCTGCAAAAATGCGGTCGCCTCGGCGACCTTTTCGCCCAGGAGCATCTGCGTGAGGTCGAGGCCGTGCGGGGCGAGGTCAAGGAAGGCCCCGCCGCCGGCGCGCTGAGGGTCGGCGCGCCAGTTGTCGTGCGGGTGGTCGGGGTCAGGCGTCCACTCCGGCGGCGTCCAGCAGGCGTAGTGGATGCGCACCTGCGTGACCGTGCCCAGCGCGCCTTCGGCAATCATTTCGCGCAGGCGCCGGTGCGCCGGGTGAAAGCGCTGGTCGAAGGCGGTGGCGTAGGTCGCGCCCGCCTCCTCGCACGCCGCGAGCATCGCCTCGGCCTCGGCGGGCGTGCGCGCCATCGGCTTTTCGCAAAGGATGCCCCGGGCGCCCGCCTCGGCGGCTTCCCGCACGAGAGCGGAATGCGTGTGGTTGGGCGTGGCGACGTAGACGGCGTCCACGTCGGTTTCCGCCAAGAGCGCGCCCAGCTCGGCGAAGTGCGCGGTGCTGCTGCCCTCCGGCGCGACCGTAGCGAGCGCTTCGGGGTCGGGGTCGCAGGCGGCGGCGAGCCGGGTCCTGCCCGAAGCGCGCAGCGCTGGGGCCACGAAGTCGCGCGCCACCCACCCGCAGCCGACGAGCGCCCAGCGGGTGTTGGTGGACGGTCCGTTCACTTCGCTCACTTGACTGTGGATGGCGGATGGTTCTTCGGCCCGGGCGTTTTCGCGTTGCTGTGTCGTTTGTTCGCGGCAGCCCCCATCTACCAGCCCGCCACGTCGGCGTCGGCCAGCACGGCCTGCTGCGGTCGAGGGCGTCGGCGGCATGGAAGGCCCTCGCCAGCGGCGTGGCGCGCTCGCCCTCGGGCGGGCGATCTACGGGGGCGAGGGCCGCCTCGGCGCGACCCGCCAGCGGCGGCGGCAACGCCTTCAAGGCACGCTCGCGGGCCGCTCCGGTAAGCGTGTCTTTTGCGTCACCGAGGAGCACGTCGCCGGCGTGGCCCGCATCGGGCAGGGTGGCGTTGTGGAGGTGGTGCACGAGCCCCGTGAAGAAGGCTTCAGCGGGATCGGCGCCGGCGGCAGGGGCCAGCAGCGCGGCCATCACGGCGACGGCGGCGCAGTGGTCGGCGTGGCTCTCGGGCGGGGCGAGCACGAGGCGCTCCTTGCCCGGGCAGGTGACGCCGGCGCGCGGCTGGTCGAGCAACGCGCGAGCGGGGGCCGGGGCGTCGCTTTCACGCTTATCGTCTTCTGAGGCATCGCTGGGACCCTCGAGCAACGCGTCTTCGAGCCGGTCGGCCAGGCCGTCCTCGACGGGCGCGGCGGCGACCTCGAAGGCGCGCGAAAGCACGTCGCGCTGCCGGTCGGGCGGCAGGTCGTGCTCTTTCATGACGCCCGCGTCGACCCCCGCCAGGCGCGTGGCCACCAGCGCCCCGGCCCCCTCGCGCCGCATCACGGCCTCAGCCCCTTCGCCCTCCGCCAGCGCCGCCCAGCTTCGCAGAAAGAGCCGCTCCGCCAAGCTGTGAGGAGTCGTGCGAGCCGGGCGCACCCGCTTCAGATTGACGATCTCCCGGAAGAGCGGCGCCAGCGGCGCCAGCACCCCTTCGCCAAACGACGAATGTCCTTCCTCTTGCGACAACCTCGTTTCCGTCCGAGACACGATCAACGGCTCAACGAGCGAAGCGAGTGGACGGCCAACGGAACACGAAAAACCCTACGCCGCCCCGTTGGCCGCCACTTCCGCCTTGCCATTTTCGACCACGGGCGGGCCGTCGTCGGCCGCCGCATGCTCCTCCAGCCACGTCACGAGGGCGCGTTGCTGCTCGGGGAGGGCATGCGTGGGTGCCGCCTCGCGGGAGCGCGTCATCGGCGACTTGAAGAAGACGCTGAGCTGCTCTTGCGCCCCGCGCTCCCCCTCGCGCCCGGCAAAGTCCGCCAGGCGCACCAGCTCGATGGCCAGCGGCGCCGCCAGGATCGAGTCACGGCACAGGAAGTTGACCTTGATCTGCATCTTCTGCCCCAAGAAGCCGACGAGGTCCACGTTATCCCAGGCTTCCTTGTTGTCCCCGCGCGGGCGGTAGTAAGAAATGTCCACCACGTGGTCCTCGACGCGGTAGCCGAGGATCTGGTCGAGCACCGAGCCTTTGGTGCCGAGCTTCGACTCGAGCGAGTCGTCGTCGCGCAGCGCCTCGCCGTCGCGGTTGCCGAGGATGTTGGTCGAGAACCAGCCGTCCACTTCCAGCGCGCGGTCGCGCAGGCCCGGCGCGAGCACGGTCTTGAGAAAGGTCTGTCCCGTTTTGCCGTCCTTGCCGGCCACGGGCACGCCTTGCTCCTCGGCATGCTCGATGATCGCGGGCACCTCCGCCGCCGGGCTGGGGGTGAAGTTGACGTACGGCACGCCCTCCTCGATGGCCGCCCAGACGTAGCACATGGCCGGGCTGATGGCCTCGGAGCCTTCGACGAGCGCATCGGCGAAGGCGTCGGCGTGCTGAAGCTCGGGGGCGTCAAGGTCGGCGGCGCGCTCGGTGGAGGCGAGGTTGAGCACCACCAGCCCGTCGAGGGCTTCCTCCTTGCGAAAGCGGCGCAGGTCTGCGCGGACCCGTTCGACGGCCTCCGCGAGCGAATCGGTGGCCACGTAGTGGTCGCCCGTGACGCCTCGGCAGAAGCGCTCGTCGGCCACAGCGGGCCAGGGCGTGACGGCAGAGAGCGCCTCGCGGGCCGCCTCGTACTGCCCGGTCGTCAGCACGTCGTGCGCGCGGGTAGCGGCGGCCAGGTCGTCGCCGTAGAAATCCCACCCGCGAAAGACGAGGTCATCGTAGCTGACGAGGCCACGCGTGAGCCGGTCGGGGAGGGCATCGAGCGGGAGGCCCTGGCGCGCCTCGGGGTGGCCGGCCCGCAGGAGCTGGACGCCGGCCGCTGCCGTGGTGGCGACGGCGCCCCCGATGCCCACCGTGGCTACGCCGAGGCGGCGGGAGGAAGAGTCAGAATACTTCATCTACTTCGGGAGGGATACTGCAAGCGACTTGACAGGTATGCCCTTCGCGCGAGCGACCCAGAAGTTCCGTCGGTTCGTGGTTCGCGGTCCGTGTTGAAGGATCGGCCAAGCGGTCGATGTTGTGGAAGTCTGGCGTGGCTCCCAGGTTTCGTTTGCACCCCCGCACCCCCATGCCCGAAGACGCTCTCATGTCCGAAGAAGACGACGCCCGTGTCCCCGATGTTCGCGCCCTGCTCGCCCGCGCGATGGACGCCATTGACGACTGGGAAGCCGGCTGGGCCGACTACGACCCGCACCCGTCGCTCGGCGTGGCGCCGGAGCGCCTGGACGCGGCAATGGGCGCCTACCTGGATCGCCTCACGGCCGACCCCGAGGGCCAGGCGCCGGGCAACTATCCGTTTTTCCACCCGCGCTACGCCGGGCAGATGCTCAAGCCCCCGCACCCGGTCGCCACGGCCGCCTACGCGGCGGCGCAGCGCATCAACCCCAACAACCATGCCCTCGACGGCGGCCCACCGACCGGACAGATGGAACAAGAAGTCATCGGCGATCTCGCCGCGATGCTCGGCCTGCCTTCCGAGGCGCTGGGCCACCTCACCGGCGGCGGCACCGTGGCCAACCTCGAAGCCCTCTGGGTGGCCCGCGAACTGGCCGCGCCGAGGCAGAAAATCGCCGTCAGCGAGGCGGCGCACTACACGCACTCGCGTATGGCCGGCGTGCTGGGCGTCGAGACGCTCGCCCTCCCGACCGACGACGCCGGGCGCATGGACCTCGGCGCGCTCGAAGACGCGCTCGCGGACGGAGCGGTCGGCACGGTCGTGGCCACGCCCGGCACGACGGGCCGCGGCGCGGTAGACCCCCTGTCGGAGATCGTGCCGCTCTGCCGCCGGTACGGGGCGCGCCTCCACGCCGACGCGGCCTACGGCGGCTTCTTTGCGTTGCTCTCCGGGGAAGATGCCGTGGCGCCGGAGGGCTTCCCCAAAGCGCCTTTCCGCGCGCTGGCGGCGTGCGACTCCGTCGCCATCGACCCGCACAAGCACGGCCTCCAGCCCTACGGGTGCGGGGCGGTGCTTTTCCGCGATCCCGACGTGGGACGCTTCTACCAGCACGACTCACCGTACACCTACTTCACCTCCGACGCGCTTCACCTTGGCGAAATCAGCCTCGAATGCTCGCGCGCCGGGGCCGCCGCCGGGGCGCTCTGGCTGACGCTACGCTGCCTGCCGCTCGAAGCGCGCGACGGGCTGGGCCCGGTGCTGGGCGCCTGCCTGCGCGCGGCGCGGCGCTGGGCCACACGCATCGAGGCGTCGGGCGCGTTGCGGCTGCTTTCTGCGCCGGAGACGGACATCCTCTGCTTCTTCCCCGAGCCGCGTGCCGCCACGCTCTCGGCGGTAGATCGTGCCAGCCGGCGCGTCTTCGACCGGCTGATGGCGAGCGACGACGACCCGGTGTTTCTGAGCCTCTACCGCGTGAGCGCCGAGACGCTGCGCGCTCACTTCCCCGACCTCGAGGCCGACCAAGAGGAGGCCGCCGTCTTGCGCAGCGTCTTGATGAAGCCCGAGCACGAAAACGAGGTCGAGCGCCTGCACGGACGCGTGGCGGAAGCGTGCAGAGCGGTCCGTTCGTGAGCGCAACGGCCGGCTTGGGCGCTATGCCGAAAGCGTGGGCGCTACGCCGAAAGCGAAGGCGGGCCCACGACTCCGCCCACGCGGAGGTCACTCCGCCTCTACCGCGTGGCTGCGCAAGTCCTCCAGGTCCAGCGCCTCCTGCCAGCGCGCCGCGCACAGGCACCACTGGTCGCCAGGGTCGAGGCCCGGAAACCCCATTCGCGGGCGCGGCGAGGAGAGGTCGTTGCCCTGCCGCTTCGTGAAGCGCAGGAAGTCCTCGGTCATCTGAGCGCAGACGACGTGCGCGCCCAAGTCCTGCGGCCCCGTCTCGCAGGCGCCGCTGCGGTAGAAGCCGGTCACGGGGTCCTGGCTGCACGGCTGGAGGGCGTCGCCGAGCACGTTCTGCGGCTCAGTCGCGGTTCCGTCAGTGGCGGGGCCGGGGGCGGTCGGCATCTCGGGAGCGGGGAAGAGGGAAGACCAGTGCGCGGACCTGAGCCAACGGCGAGGCGCCCGCGGCGTTCGCGGGGCCGGGGTGCGAAGGCACGGCAGCGCGACGCGAGCGCACGGCGCCTGCAAAAAGCCACGCGCTTGCTGCCTCAGGGTTGCTGCCTCGGGGCCGGCGGGGCGCAGGGAAATCGCTCTGAGTACTCGAAGCGTCACCGCCCCTACCGCCCTGGTCGCGCTGCGCGCCCTCGCCGCGCTACGCCAGGTGCTCGGGGTCGGTGACTTCGCCTTTGTAGTCAAAGATGCGCTTGATCCAGCCGGCGATGCGGCCCGTGTGCTTGCTGGCGTACCAGCGGTCGGCGGCGCGGCGGGCGGCGAGGCCGTAAGTGGGATACGGGTGCACCGTGTTGGCCAGGCGGTGCAGGCTCACGCCGTGCTTCATGGCCACGGCGTACTCGCAGATCAGCTCGCCGGCGCGCGCGCCCAGCACCGTGGCGCCGAGGACCTTGCCACGCCACTCGGTGGCGTACACCTTGATGAGGCCCTCCGGCTCGCCTTCGGCGGCGGCGCGGTCGAGCCCCTCGTAGTCGAAGCGGTGCACCTCGTAGTCGGTCCCCTCATCGTCGAGCTGCTGCCGCGTGGCGCCGACGTGCGCCAGCTCGGGGTCGGTGAAGGTAACCCAGGGCACGTGGTCGGTGTCGAGGGTCAGGGGCACCTTCAGGAGCGCGTTGACGGCGGCCACGCGCGCCATATGCTCGCTCATGTGGGTAAACTGGTAGCGCCCGGTCACGTCGCCGGCGGCGTAGATGTGGCGCTGGCTGGTGCGGCACCGGCTGCTGACGGTCACGCCGCGGTCGGTATGCTCGATGCCGGCGGCCTCTAGGTGCAACGCCTCGAGGGCTGCCCTGCGCCCGGTCGCCACCAGCAGCGCGTCAGCCTCGATGCGCTCGGGCTCGCCGCCGTCACCGCGGGGGTGGATGTCCGCGAAAACGGCGCTGGCGAGGCCCTCCTCCGCGCCGTGCTCGCTGACGCGCTCCACGGAAACGCCAAGCCGGAAGCGCACGCCCTCCGCTTCGAGCCGCTCGCGCAAGCGCCCGGTCATCTCGGGGTCGTCTTTCGAGAGCATGCGCTCGCTTTCTTCCACGACCGTTACCTGCGAGCCCAGCCGCTGGAACGCCTGCGCCATCTCCGTCCCGATGGAGCCGGCGCCCAGGATCAGCAGGCGCCTCGGCCGGCGGCTGATCTCGAAGAGCGACGCGCTGGTGAGGTGGGGCGTCTGGTCGAGCCCTTCGATGGGCGGGGGCTTCGGGGCGCCCCCGCCGGCGACGATGAGGTAGCGCGCGCTGGCAGTGTGCACACCGTCGCCCTGCTCGATCTCGACGGTGTGCGGCCCCAGAAAGCGCGCCCGCCCCGCGCGCACCTCTGCTCCCAGCGCTCGGAGGTGGTCCGGGTGGCTGCGCTCGTCGAAGACCTGCTGGCGCACCGAGCGCACGTGCTCCATGACGGTTGCGAAGTCCACCTCCGGCTCGCGGTCTTCGAGGCCGTAGCGCGAGGCGTGGCGTTGCTGGTGGGCCGCTCGCGCGCTGCGCAAGAGCGTCTTGGACGGCACGCACCCTTTCCACGTCGCGTCGCCGCCCAGCTGAGGCGTGCCCCCTTCGGCGACCTGGCCAACGTGGCCTTGCTCGACCAGCAGCGTCTTGGCTCCGATACGTGCCCCGAAGCGCGCCGCCGTGAGCCCCGCCGCCCCGCCGCCAATCACGATGAGGTCGTGCGTGCAGTCCTTCGGGCTCATCCCCGCGCGCTTGCGGATGTTCTGGATCGTAAAGTAGCCGCCCCCGCCGATCATGACGACCATCGCCCCGTAGACCCAGAGCGGCAGGTTGCGCCCCTCCACGAGCACGTAGATGTAGGAAGACAGGTAAAGCCCCGCCGCCAGCGTGGCCGGCACCAGATAGGAGCGCCCGCGCAACAGCCGCCGCACCACCCAGCCGATGGCCGCCACGTAGAGCGGGATCGTGCTCAGGTAGATGGCCACGAATACGACCGGGTTGACGCCGTACTGCTCGGCCAGCGTCACCAGCCCGTCGCGGATCGAGTCCCACATGCCGCGTGGCCTACAGCGTCCGCAGGACGAGAGGAGGGGGAGAGCGCGAGGCGCCGCGTCTTTCCTACGCACAGGCGCAGAGCGATCCCGGCAGGGAGCGAACGGGCACGCCCCCTTGCCAACGACCTGGCCGGGCAGAGTTTCCGCCCGCCCGCGGTCCAGTCAGCGCTGCCCCCTTCGGGGCGTCAATTTTGTGAGGAACCCTCTTGCTGCGGAGCGTTGCCCTGCGTGCCCCCGCTGCCTTGCTGCTGTGCTCCGCCTTGCTGCGGGTTGCCTTGCTGCTGTGGAGAGGCCCCCCCGGCCTGCCGCGGGCCGCCGCCACATGCCCAGCCCCAGCAGGAAGGCGGCCGCCACGAGCTTCCAGGTCTGCGAAACGCCCGCCGCATCGAGGCCCAGCCACACGGCGACGATCATGAGCCCATACCCGATCAGGTAGACGAGAAAGTACGTATTCATGACAAGGTGACCGTCGGGAAAAAAAGCTACAGCGCGAAAAGGGCGTCGCGGGGCGACGCTTTCGTAAGCATACGGGGCAGCCGCCACCGGTTTTGTAAAGATCACGTTTCCCAGGCGCACGCGAGCGCTCCGGGGCACGACCTTGGGCCCTCTCGCGTCTCTGCGAGGTGGCCACGCCAGGCGGGAGGCCGCCCGCGCGCATCTTGCAAATAATCTCGCATGTCCAATCTCGCAAGTCTACACGAGGGGCCCGCGCAATGTGGCCGGGTTTTTGATCTCACTCGGTCGTCCTACGTTTCCCAGCAGCCCCTCGGCCGCCGCCCTCGGGCGGGGCGCCCTCCGCGTGGAATGACCGGCACGTACCGTTTCGTCTCGGCCCGGCACGTTCGCCTGCGGTGTGCGTTCTCCCTTCTGGTACTCACTCATCCTTTTTCTCCCCTCTCATGAAAAAGCGGCTCCAAGACAAGTTCGAGCAGCTCGCGGCCGAGAGCCCGGTGCTGATGGTGTTCATCGTGTTTCTGCTCACCGCCGCGCTGGTCGTGCCGGTATCGCTACCGTTTTTCTTTTCCTCGGCCGTCGATGAGCTCAAGGTCAACCTCGTGGCCGAGTCCTACGGCATCTTGCTGGATCTGCTGATCCTGGGCTGGCTGCTCCTGTGGCTGAGCCACGTGGCCGACCGGCGCGAGCGCAAGAACCGCTACCGCGAGGAAATCGAAGACGCCCTCGGCTGGCACTCGCCGGTGGCCTCCCACCGTATCGTCAGCAACGTGCGGCGGCTCAACCGCAGCGGCGTGACCAAGGGGCTGGAGCTGCCGGAGGCCTACCTTGAAGGCGCCAGCCTCGAGAACGTGCAGCTGGGCGACTCGAACCTTTGGGGCGCCACGCTCAAAGGGGCCACCCTGCGGCGGGCCGCGCTCGGCGGCTCGCTCCTGGCCGGAGCCAACCTCGAAGGCGCCGAGCTCGAAAGCGCCCGCCTCGACGG
>PXTT01000055.1:0-3019 GCA_003022535.1 Bacteroidetes bacterium QS_9_68_14 | reverse complement strand
TCGCCGAGGAGGACACCGACGCGCTGGGGCGGGCGGCCACGCTCTACGAAGCGGCCCTTGACGACGCCCTGCGCGAGCATCTGCAGGACGCGCATCCGCACCTCTTCGAGCCCCCCGAAGGCGAGAAGGGCCTTGCCCGGCCGGACGAGATCGAGGCAAGCGCCCCCAGCAGCGGCGACGGGGCGGCCACGGGTCCGTCCGCGGAGCGCGACGGCGCGCACGCCTCACAGAACGGTACGGATGACGCTCGCGTCCCTGCCACGAAATCGGCGTGACAAGGGGCCCGCCGTGCAAGCTTGCGGGGATGACGACGGACCGCAGGCGACAGACAGTGGTCGCTCAAAACCTCATCGTCCATCGTCCCATCAGCAGGATGCCGGATAGGTTTTGCATCCTCCACCTACGTTTTCGATGGGGCCGCCGCGGTGCAACCGTAGTGCAACTCCAGAAGTAATCTGAATGGAGGGTCGAAATGGGGGCGTCGAATGCTCCGGCGGCGGCGCGACGGCTTGAAGGCGATCCCCGATCTACCCTCCACGATTCATCTTCCCAGGCAGTGGCAGAGGTCGGAGCCTCAACGGTTCTGTCCCATTCACCGATTAAAGCGTCAGCAGAAACGCCGCGCGCGTCACGCCGGAATCCAGGCGCGCAGCAGGCTCATCAGCTGCTCCGCATCGACCGGCTTGGTGATGTAGTCGGAGGCGCCGGCGGCGATGCATTTCTCGCGGTCGCCTTTCAGTGCCTTCGCGGTGACGGCGATGATGGGCAGGTCTTGGAGGTGGTCCTTCTCGCGCATCCGGCGCATCGTTTCGTAGCCGTCCATGCCCGGCATCATGATGTCCATGAGCACCGCGTCGACGGGGTTGCCCTCCTGCTCGCGTTGCTCGAGCCGCTCGATGCCGCCCCGCCCACTCTCGGCGTAGTCCGCCTTCAGGCCGTGTTCCTCCAGCAGGCTGGTGAGGGCGAAGATATTCTGCACGTCGTCGTCCACGATGAAGACCTCCCTGCCGGTCAGGTCCTCGACGGGGTTTTCCGGCTGGTGCGGGCCCTGGCGGGGAGGCTCCTGCTCAGCAGCGCGCTCGCGTTCGCGGGCGGCCTGCTCGCCAGGGGACGCCTCCGGCGTCTCGCTCCCGCCGGTGATGCTTTCGAGCAGGCTCTCGCCTTCTTCTCCGGGCGCTTCGGTCGGGAGCGGCTCGTCGGGCGGAGCGGTCTCCTCAGCGGCGGAGGAAGCTGCCGGCTCGTCCGATTCCTCGCTCACCTCGGTAGGCTCGTCCTGCATGGCCGCCTCGGCCGCACGCGGTCCAGCGTCCCTGACAGGGCGCTGCTCCGGATGGGCGGGACCGGCCTTCTCGGGAGGGAGGGCGTGTTCCTCAGAGAGGGTGGGCGGAACCACGCGGTCGCCTTCGGCGGGGCGGCGCCCCGGCGCGCGGCGTACGGCGTCTCTATCGAGATCGGCGCGGCGCAGGAAGACGGCCGTTTCTTCCAGAAGCTGGTCGAAGGACGAGACGTCTTTGAGCAGGACCGCCTCGGCCATCTCCTGAAGCGTTTCGGTTTCCTCCGGCGAGAGGTCCTGGGCGGTGTGGACGATGACGGGCAAGTCGTCCAGACCGAGGTCGCGGCGCATGCGCTCGATCAGCTCGAAGCCGTCGAGGTCGGGGAGTCCCAAGTCCACGACGGCACAGTCGAACTCGGCTTCCTTCAGGGCTTGAAGCGCTTCGCTGCCGGTCCCCACGCTGGTGACCTGCACCTCGTCTTTTTCCTCCCGCACGAGTGCGGCGATGCTGGTGCGTTGCCTCTCGTCGTCTTCCACGATGAGGAGCGTACGCACCCGGCGCTCGGCCAGGTCGCGCAACTCACCGATCGACTCGAAGACGCTCTCCTGCGTGGTCGGCTTGGTGAGCTGCGCGACGGCACCGCGTCGCTGCTGGCGCGGCAGCTTCTCTTCCACCGATATGATGACGACGGGGATCGTGCGAGTGTCGGGGGTTTTTTTGAGGCGCTGAAGCACCTTTATGCCGTGTTCGTCGGGCAGCCTCATGTCGAGGGTGAGCGCGTTGGGCGCGTAGTGGCGCGCAAGCCGCATGACGTCGCTCCCTCGGGGCGCCACGATGCCCTTGAAGTCCTGCTCGTGGGCAGCGTCGAGCAGAATGCGGGCAAAGTGCGGATCGTCCTCCACGATGAGGAGCACGAAGTCTTCCTCGGTGAGGTGGTCGCGGTCGTCCTCCACCTCTTGCACCGGGGAAGCGGCCGCGGCTCTTTCTGCGCCGGTGGCCGCTTTTTCACTCGCTTCCTCCTCTCGGGCATGCTCTTTGAGGAGCTCTCCGCTTTCGAGTTGCTTCGCTTGCGGTTCGGAACCGAGCGCGGGTATCGCCTCGGTAAACGCTTGTTCGCGGCGCCCTTCGTCGCCACTGTCCCGGCGGCTCCTCTCGACGACGGCCTCGTCGTAGACGGTCGGCAGAAAGAATGTGAACGTAGACCCTTCCCCCGGTATGCTTTCCAGGTCCAGCTCCCCGCCCAGCAAGTCGGCGATCTCGCGGCTGATGGACAGGCCCAGCCCCGTACCGCCGTGAGCGCGGGCGTCCGAGCCATCGGCCTGCTGAAAGGCTTCGAAGATCAGGCTTTGCTGCTGCTCGTCGATGCCTGCTCCCGTGTCGCTGACGGCGAAGGCGACCACCTCGTCTGCGCTCTGAAGCGCCTCATTTTCGAAGTGCTCCGTTTCGCGGCTGGTCCGCGCGACACGCAAGTTCACCTCGCCCTCTTCGGTGAATTTAAGAGCATTGGAGAGGAGGTTCTTGAGCACCTGCTGGAGACGTTTCTCGTCGGTCTCGATCGTCTCCGGCACATCGTCCTCGACAGTCACCGAAAAGTCGAGGTCGTTCTGCGCCGCCACCTCGCGGAAGAGATGGTCCAGGTTTTTCGCCACCTCACCGACTGATACCGGCTCGGCTTCGACCGTCATCGAGCCGGACTCAATCTTGGAGAGGTCGAGGATTTCGTTGATGAGGCTCAGCAGATCGGC
>PXTT01000054.1 GCA_003022535.1 Bacteroidetes bacterium QS_9_68_14 | reverse complement strand
ACCGATATCTCCGGGCGCGTCACCTGGGACGACGCCAGCGGCGACTACACCTTTCAGACGGCCGGCCCCGTCGATCTTTCCGACCTGCCGGGATCGGTGCACCTGGCCTTCCACTACACCGAGGCCGACGATGCGCTCTGGCAACTCGACGACATTCTGATCGAGGAGGAGGGCGCTGGCGGCGACAGCTTCCCCGAGCCGCCGGGCCGCCCAAACAACTGACCGAGCGCACGTCTGGGGCGCGACCGGGGCGCGGTGCTCCGTCGCAGAAGCGCGCAGGCGGTGTGCCCGGGCGGGTCCGAGGAGCCTCTCCCCACCGCGTGGCCGTTTTTTGGTCTTTTCCGCTGACTTGTCTTCTCTTCTCGCTTCTCCCGCTCTGCGATGATGACGGCTACCGGCGACCTCCGACGCTCGGCGCTCGCGTTGCTCGCTCTCCTTCTGCCTGCGCTCGGGGCCGGTCCGCTGGGGGCGCAGGCGCAGCCTGAGGTCTCCATCGCCGAGGCGCGTGACCGGGGCGTTGGCGCGCGCGTCACCGTCGAGGGCACCGTGACGCGCGCCTTCGGGGCGTACGTGCGGCTCCAGGACGAGAGCGGCCCGACCGGCGCGAGCGGCCTCACGATTCGCCAGACCGATGGCGCGCAGAGTGAGGCGTTCCAGAACGACATCGAGAACGGCGACATCCAACCGGGCACGCGCCTGCGGGTCACCGGCACACTGAGCACGTTCTACGGGTTGCTCCAGGTCAACGGCGCGGACCTCGAAAGCTACGAGGTGCTCTCGCAGGAGGAGGCGCCGGCCCCGCAGGAAGTGACGCCGACCGACCTGATCTGGAACGGCGAGGACTACGAAAGCGAGTTGGTGCGCGTCAAGGCGCTGCGCCTGCCGGAGGCGTCGGGCTCGTTTGCGGAAGGCAACTACGACGCGGTGGGGCCGAGCGGGGCCACCGTTACGCTACGCGTGCAGGACAGCGACGAGACGGCCCTCGGCGGCACCGAGGCACCGGGAGAAGCGTTTGCCTACACCGGCGTCGTCGGCCAGTTCAACGGCGCTGGTCAGGCGTTGCCCAACATCGGCCACCAGCTCATCCCGATGCGCCTCAGCGACCTCGACACGGGGGCTGGCTCGGTGGCGCTGCGGGGCGGCTACGCGCTTGCCTACGAAACCGGCGGCGAGGCGACCGCCGAGGTGCGCGTGAGCGCCTTTGGGCTGGACGGCGCGCAGAGCGTGACCGTCGGCGTGGCTGAGGAGGAGGGAGCGGCCACCGCTGGGGACGTGAGCGGGCTGGGCGGCAGCGGGGAGACGCTTACCCTCTCCGGCAGCGAGACGCAGACGCTCTCGCTCACGGCGCAGGACGACGGCGAGTCCGAGGGCATCGAACGCCTCGAGCTCAACCTGTCCTCCGGCGACAGCGATCTGGTGGAGGGCGGGCGCTTTACGCTCTGGGTGCTCGACGATCCGACCGCGCAGGCCACGCTCTACCCCGACCTCGACGGGGCGGCCCTGCGGCGGCAGCTCCGCGAAGACTTCGCCACTGATGCCGACGGCCAGCCGGGTCCGCCGACGCTGGGCTACGACCGCGCCCGCGACTCGCTCTACGCCACTGTCTTCAACGACGGCGGCACGGTGCGCGGCTTCTACACGGGACTCGAGGCCGCTGTCCCCGAAAGCGCCGACGACGCCAGCGAGGCCGCCGGCGCCGGCGACCTCAACACCGAGCACCTCTGGCCGCGTAGCGAGGGACCGGAGTTCGAGCCGTCGCTCTCGAACCTGCACATCCTCGCGCCCACCTGGAGCGAGGCCAACAGCGCGCGCTGCAACTACCCCTACGCCGATATCGACGACGCCCAGACTGAGCGTTGGCTCGGCGCGAACGGCAGCATGGGGATCGAGCAGACCGACGCTCCCGCAGAGTCGGAGCGCGACACGTACAGCGAGGTGATCGGCAATGACTGCGGCAATCCCAGTGACGATGGCCGGTTCGAGCCCCGCGAGGACCGCGAGGGCAACGCCGCGCGCAAGTCGTTTTACTTTCGCCTGGCTTACCCGGGCGTGGTGCGCGACATCGGCTTCTTCGACGCGCAGAAGGGCGCGCTACGCCAGTGGCACGAGCAGGATCCCGTCAGCGCCGCCGAGCAGCGCCGCAACGTGCTGATCGCCAGCAACCAGGGCGACGAGCTGAATCCCTTTCAGCTCGACCCCACGCTCGTGGAGCGCGCCTTCTTCGCCGACAGCGACGGGCCGCTGGATGTCACCATCGCCGAGGCGCGCGACCGGCCCGACGGCCGGCGCGTGACCGTGGAGGGCGTCTTCACCCGCATCGAGGGCGCGAACGCACGCATCCAGGATGAGAGTGGTCCCACCGGTGCCAGCGGCATCGTCGTGCGCTCTGACGCCCTGGCCGAGGCCGTCGCAAACGGCGACGTGCAGAAGGGCGACCGCCTGCGTGTGACCGGGGCGCTCGACAGCTATGCCAACCTCAAGCAGATCAATTTCGAGCAGGGCGACCTGACGTACGAGGTCATCGAGGAAGACGCCGGCCTGCCGCCCGTGCAGGAGGTGACGGTGGCGCAGATCGCCGGGAGCGGGGAAGAGTACGAAAGTGAACTCGTGCGCGTAGGCGGGCTCACGATTGACCCGGACGGCGACGACACCTTTGCCGCCGGCGGCAGCGCGGGCAACTACACCGCGACCGGCCCGGACGGCACCACCGTCACGCTGCGTATTCCGGGCAGCTCCTTCTACGGCGGCGAGCCGATCCCCGAGGGGGAGGTTGTCTTCGAAGGCCCGGCCGGCCAGTTCAGCTTCGACAGTCCCGACAGCGGCTATCAGCTTTTGGCTATCGAGCAGGGCGCGCTCACGACTGGCGGCGGCGGCGAGACGCTCTCGGTGAACGTCACGCGCTCCTTCGGCAACCCCGACCAGCCGAGCGGCTACCGCCTCGTGGCGTTGCCCGGCGCCGTGGACCGGCCGCTCGCCGGCACGCTCGAAGAGGCCAACGGCAACGCCTGGCAGGCCTACCGGGACGACGGCACGGACGAGAACTTCCTGATCTCATGGAGCGACGCCGAGGCGTTCGACCTCCGGCCCGGGCGGGGCTTCTGGCTCCTTTCAGAAAATGACTGGACGGTGAGCGCCGAGATTCCCGCCGTCCAGCCCGGCGGGGACGGCACCTACGCCATCGCCCTGCAGGAGGGGTGGAACATCATCTCCAACCCGCTGGCGCAGAGCGTGGACTGGGGCGCTGTGGAGGCGGCCAACGGCGGCGCGACGCTCCAGCCGCTCTGGCGCTTCTCCGGCAGCGGCTTCTCGATGCTGGACGAGCAGTTTCCCTCGGCGACGGGCGGGGAGGCGTTCTACTTTCTCAATAGCGAGGGACTGAGCGAACTGGTCCTTCCGGCCTCGGGGTCGGAGGCCGCCGTGACCGCGCGAGGCCGCTCCGCCGGCGACGCGCCGGAGCAAACCCTCATGCTGACGACCTACCGCGACGGCCAGCGCACCTCGGCGGCCCGCGTCGGTACCGCGCCCGGCGCCACCGACGCGCTCGACGCGCACGACGTGTTCGCGCCGCCGGCCCGCTTCGCGGGGGCGAGCCTGCGCCTGCCGCTGCCCTCGGGCGCCGGCGCCTCCTCGGGCGGAGAGCGCCGGCAACGCCTCGCCGCCGAGCGCCGCGAGCCTGAGCAGGACGGCTACGCCTTCGACCTGGTGCTGCGCGCCGACCCGAGCGCCGGCGGTCCCGTCACGCTGCGTGCCGGCCAGCTGGGGAGCTTCGAGGGGCAACCGCTACGCCTCGTGGAGACGCGCACCGGCGAGGCGCACGACCTGCGCGCCGAGACCAAGGTGCGCATCCGCCCCGAGCGGGAAGAGACGCCGCTGCGCCTGCTCATCGGCAACGCCGTGGAGGCGGGCCAGGACGGGCTGCCCGACGAGGTGACGTTGCGCCCCGGCTACCCGAACCCCTTCCGCGAGAACGTGACGATTGAATTCGCCCTGCCAGAGGAGCGAGAGGTGCGCGTGGCCGTCTACGACCTGCTGGGCCGCCGCGTGCGCACCCTCGCCTCGGGCGAGCGCCGCGAGGCGGGGAGCCACACCCTGCGCTGGAATGGTGAAGGCGACGGGGACACGGCTCTGGCCAGCGGCGTCTACTTCGTGCGCCTCACCGCCGGTGACGTGACGCGCTCCGAGAAGGTCGTGCGCGTGCAGTAGCGCGGGGCCAGCGGCACGGGGCGTCTTTACGCCGCGCGCTCGTAGCGGTGCGCAGCTGAGGGACGGGCCGGTAGTGCTTCTCGCCTGGGCGTGGTTTGGTGAAAATGCGTCGTTTCCTGCGCCGGCGCGCAGCCTCGTGTGTTGCCGCGCGCTGCGAGAAGCGGCGTTGCTACCGCTCCCCCGCCCTCGGAGCAGCGCGGGTTCCCTCCGAAGACGGCCCCACGCCCAGGAGCGCCTTCGAGTCGCGCGGCCCTACGCTGCGCTCGATGACCTCGAGGATGCGGCGGTACTCGTCCGTCCAGCTGCTCGGCTCGGTGAAGCCGTGGCCCTCGACGGGGTAGGTGGCCAGCTCCCAGTCGCGCTTCCCCAGCTCGATGAGGCGTTGCGTCAGGCGCACGATGTCCTGGTAGTGCACGTTCGTGTCCATGATGCCGTGGGCCATCAGGAGCGGGTCCTCCAGCCCCTCGGCATGGTAGATCGGGGAGCTGCGGGCATAAGCCAGTGAATCGGTTTCGGGCGTGTTGAGGATGTTGGACGTGTACGGGTGGTTGTAGTGCGCCCAGTCGGTCACGCTGCGCAGGGCCGCCCCGCCGCCGAAGGCGTCGGGCTCGGTGAAGAGACCCATCAGCGTGAGGAAGCCGCCGTAGCTGCCGCCGTAGATGAACGTGCGCTCCGCGCCGATGCCGCGCGTCTCCTCGAGGAAGTCCTGCGCGTCGACGTAGTCTTGCAGGTCGCGCCCGCCCATCTGGCGGTAGACGGCCGTGCGCCAGTCGCGCCCGTACCCGGCGGAGGCGCGGTTGCGTGTAGCCCGCGCCGTGGACGAAAAGCACCGCCGCGCCGTTCGGGTCTTGGGGCTCGAAGATCTGCGCGGGCACCTGCGCGCCGTCCGACGCCTCGAAGTAGGCGAGATCAGGCGTGCGCCAGTCGTAGCTCAGCCACGCGTCGGTAGGCGAGTCCGTGATGCGCTGCGCGTCTCCGCCGGGCTCGTCGGGCTGGAGGTAGACCTCCGGCGGGCGGTTTTTCTTCGAATGCAGGAGGCCCATCGCCGCGGCGCCCGGCGCCATCGCGTAGCTTGCCATGCCCTCCATCTGCGTCAGGCGCACGCGCTCGGCGTTCGCGTTGCCCGCCTCCATCCGGTAGACATGGCGCTCGTGCGGGCTGTGCTCGGTGCTGCGAACGTACCACATCTCCCCGTCTTTCGAGAGCATGGGACTGGACACCTCGAAATCGCCGCGGGTAATCTGCTTTTTCTCGCCCGTTTCGGGGTCGAGCGTGTAGAGGTGGCTGTAACCGCTTGCCTCGCTTTGAAAGTAGAAGCGCGGGCTGCCGTCCGGGCCGCCCGGCATCCAGCCGACCGTGCCGCCCCCGCCCCACCACGAGACGCCCGGCCCGGCAACCCAGGCGTCGTCGTGTTGGCGGTCCAGCGTTTCGAGGTCGCCGGTGGCCGGGTCGAGGCGCGCGAGCCAGCGGTCTTTGTTGTTGCCGGCGCGCACGTCGAGGATCGCCACGTTGCCGCCGCCGTCCCAGTGCGGGCCAAAGGCATTGAGCGTACGCTTCCGTTTGCTCGAATCCGCGTCGGCCATTTCTTCCTGGCGAAAGTCGGGCACCTCATAGGCTCCATCGAGCTGCGTGAGGTCCACCGAGTACGTCGTGTCGCGCTTCAGGTCCTGCACGTAGAGCGTGGAGGTGCCGTCGGAGGCGCCCACCTTGGGGCGCGCGGTCTCGGTCTGCGCGTAGCCGCTCTCGGTGACATAGTCGAGGACTTTCGTGGGCCGCATTTCCTGCGCCTGCTTCTGCACGGTGAACGTCACGAAGCGCCCGCCAGGCCGCAACTGGAGCTGCGTCACGCGCCCGCTGCCGTAGTGGAAGGTCGGCGGCGGGTTCTGCGCGGCCCGGTCGCGGCGCGCGGCGGCCTCTTCTTTTTCCTCTTCGCGCTCCTCCTCGCGCAGCGTCTCGAAGAGCGCCTCCTGCTGCTCGTCCACGAAGCCGTCTTCGCCCTCCTCGTCTTGTTCTGCGGAGCCGGGCCGCAGGTCGGTGAGCTGGCGCGTGGCTCCGGTTTCGAGGCTCCGGCGATACAGGTCGTCGCCGGAGCGGTAGATGATGTGCTCCCCGCCGAGGGCGAAGCGCGGCCCCGACTCGTCGGCGCGCGTCTCGGTGAGGCGCGTCTTCTCCCCCGTACGGCGGTCGAAGAGGAAGAGGTCGCCGCCGTCGACGTAGACCTTGCGTCGCTGCTGCGCGTCGTAGACGTGCTCCGCGTGGTGCCAGCCGGTGAAGAAGGCGATCCCGTTGCGCCGCTCTTCCGGCGAGACCTTCTGCGGCTCGCCGCCCGAGGCGGGAACGCGGTAGAGCGAGTCGCTCTCGAACTGGCCGTTCGGATTCCAGTCGAAGTAGAGCGTCTCGCCGCGCTCCCCCCAGCGCAGATCCGACGGCCACGCCCCGACCCACGTGTCGGGCTCCTGCATGATCTGCTGAACCGAAAGCGACGTGTGGCGCTCGCCGGGAGACGGCGCCTGGGCGCTGGCGGGGCGCACGCCGGCGGCCAGAAGCCCGGCAAAAAGCAACGCCGAAACGAAGCGATGCATCGTCATCCTTGTCGGAGAGAAGGAGGAAGAGAACGCAGACCGGATGGTTTTTAAAGAAGGCCAACGGGCTGCTCGCGCCGGTTGTGCCACTCCCGGCCGCGGCCAGCCCGCTGCTCTCGCTTGAAACGGTCGGTTGACGAGCGCGCCGGAAGCGCAACGAACGGGCAACGCCGCCCGTACTTGCGCGCGAAGAACTGACCCCCTGACTCGTGCCGTTCGCTCGTGCAGCATTTCGCCTCGCTTCTGCGCCCGGTGCGTCGCGTTCCCTTCGAGGCGTGGGCGTGGACGGCCGGCCTCTTGGCGCTGGCCCTCGCCGATCCTGAGGCGCCGGGCCTGCTGTCCGTCTGCGGGTGGCGGTGGATGGGCGTGCCCGGCCTCATCGGGCTGGAACACGGCCCCGGCTGTGGCCTCGGCCACGCGGTGGCCTTCCTGCTGGACGGCCGGCTCGCCCCGGCGCTCGACGCGCACCCGCTCGCGCCCTTCGCCGTCGCCGTGCTCACCGGGCGCGTCGGCACGCTGGTGCGTGAGGCGGCGTTCCGCACGCTCCCCCCACGCCGCGCCGCGCCCTGACACTCCCGCCCTCCCCCCCCCCGCATGCCCCGTTCCGACGCGACCGGACGCATTCTCCAGTACCTGCCCGAGCTCAAGGGCGAGGAGCAGATCCACGTCGCCCGCCTGATGAAACCGATGGACGACGAGGAGGCGCGCCAGTTCGCCGCCGTCTACCGCGAGCGCCGCCGGGATCCGATCATGGTGCTGCTGCTGGTGGCCGCCGGACTTACCATCGTCGGCAGCGGGTTTCAGCGCTTTTACCTCGATCAGGTCGGCATGGGTGTGCTCTACCTGCTGACGGGCGGGCTTTGCTTCGTCGGCACCGTCTACGACGCGATCAATTACCGCAGGCTCACGCGGCGCTACAACTGCCGCCAGGCCGACGAGGTCGCCGCGATGGTGCGCTCCACCCCCACCGCTGACGAGCTCTGGTAGCGCAGGACGCGGGGCGTTCGCCTCTCAACGACTTCCGCATCTTCCGCACGCGCCCCCGCCGCATGCCCGAGTCGTCCTCCGACACGTCCCCCGAAAGCGACTCGCCCCCCGGCGCATCGGCGCCCAGCGATTTGACACTGCCGGAGGCGCTTTTGATGCTGGCCCTCGGCGACGAGGAAGGGCGCATCCACGTGGGCAAAACGTCGGCGCTCCCCTTCGGCCTCACGGCGGGCGTGCTGCTGACGCTCGCGGCCTACGACCGGCTGCGCCACGAAAACAACCTGTGGTACGTCCCCGATGAGACGCCGACCGGCGACCCGGCCCTCGACCCGGCCCTCGAGGCGATAGCCGCCGACGACGAGCCGCGCGGCACCATGCACTGGCTGCGCGCGCTCACCGAGGCGGGCGCGGGCGGAGACCTCAAGCACCGCTTGCTGCATCACCTCACTAGCGAGGGCGTTCTCAAAAAGGAAGAGCACTGGTTCCTCGGCGTCTACCGCTACCACCGCTACCCGACCGAGGACCCCGACCCCGAGCGGCGCGTGCGCAAGCGCGTCCGCGAGGTCGTGCTCGAAGGCGCCGAGCCGGACGACCGCATCCTCGCCATCATTGCCCTGATGGACGCCTGCAACCTGAGCGACGAGGTCTTCACCGCGAAAGAGCGCGACGAGCACGCCGGCCGCCTCGATGATCTCACCGAGCACGGGCGCGTGGCCCGCGCCCTCGCGGCCATCGACGCAGAGACCACCGCTGCCGTCCTCACCGCCACCAGCGCCGCGACCACCGAGGCCACATCCACGCTGTGAGAAGCATGGCGTGCCGTGAGAATGGCGTGGCGTAAGAGGCGTGGCGTGAGAGGCGCATTGCCGAGGCCGCCATGCCGCTCATGTCGAGGCGGCTTCCGCCGAAGAATCGTCGCCGCCGTTGCCGCGCTGCCGACCCGAGCCACGCTGCGCGCTGCCCTGCCCGCCCGAGCGCCGCGTTGCCGCCAGCGACTCGGCCTCCACGAAAATGCGCTTGACGTGTGGCAGCTCGGCGCGAATGGCGCGCTCCACGCGGTCGACGGCCGCCTCTACGCCTTCGGCCGAGAGGTCGTCCGCGAACTTTAGCTCCAGAGTTAGCAGCACCTCGTGCGGCCCCAGGTGCATCGTCATCGTGCGCCCGACCTCCTCGACGCCTTCGTCCGCCCGCGCCAGGCGCTGGATTGCCGCGCGCTCCTCCGGGTCGGCCGACTCGCCGAGGAGCAGGCCCTTGCTCTCCCATACCAGGAAGCTGGCCACGCCGCACAGGATCAGCCCGATGCCGATGGAGGCGATCCCGTCGATGACGGGCATCTGAAGCTGGTGCGCCAGGACCACGCCTACCAGCGCCACGACCAGGCCCGCCAGCGCGGCGCTGTCTTCGAAGAGCACCGTGAAGGTCGTCGGGTCTTTGCTCGTGCGGATGGCCTTCCACATGGACTGCTGCCCACGCTCTTTGTTGAACTCCACGAGCGCCGTGTATCCGGCCCAGCTTTCGAAGAGAATAGCGACAACGAGCACGGCGATGTTGAGCGTGAGGCCGGTAAAAGAGAGGCCCAGCAGCGAGATCGTCTGCGACTCGATGGCGCCGGGGTGCAGGGCGTGCTTGATGCCCTCGTAGATCGAGACCCCCCCGCCGACCCCGAAGATCAGGATCGCCACGATGAGGGTGTAGAAGTACAGCGACTTGCCGTAGCCGAAGGGGTGCTGCTCGTCGGGCGGGCGCTTCGCGCGGCGCATCCCCAGCAGCAGCAGGCCGCCGTTGCCGGTGTCCACGAGCGAGTGGATGCCCTCCGTCAGCATCGCGGAGCTCCCGCTGATGGCGGCCCCGGCGAACTTGGTCACGGCAATCGAGAAGTTGCCGGCGATGGCCGCGTAGACGGCCTTTTTGGAAGAAGCCACGGCGGGGATGGCAAATGGGGTATCGGAAAGGGCGAATCAGTCGCGGGCGGCAACGTACGAATCGGGGCCGAGAAGATGAAGGGCAGCCTGCGGCTTCGAGCCACGCCGCGCGGAGCCGGCGGAACCGTGGCGCGTGGCCGGTAATGCAAAAGCTCGCCTGCCGGTCTTTCCCGCCATGCTTCCGCGCCCGTACCCCGCGAGGATCCCGCTCCGAATGCCACGCCTGCTTTCGACCGGCACCTGGCTTTTGCCCTCCTGCGCCTCACGCTGGGCGTGAACATCTTCCTCTACGGGACCTGCGCGCGTGCCTGCGCTGGGCCCGTTTGCGCAGGGCGTGGCCGACGGCTTCGCCTCGACGCTTCTGCCGGAGACGCCCGTCTACGGCTTCGCTGCCAGGGCCATCGTGCCCGGCGAGATCGCGGTCGGCGCGCTACTGATATTGGGCCTCTTCACGCGGTGGGCGCCGGCCGGCGGCGCGCTTTTGATGACGGCGCTGGTCTTCAGGACAGCCCTGCGGCAGCAGTGGGGCCCCCTTTCGACGCAACGGATCTATGCGGCGGTCTACTACGGGCTACACCTCTTTGTCGGGGACAACCCAGAGCTACCGCTCCGGCCGCACGCGGTGGGTGGGCGTGGCCGCGAACGGGTCTTCCGGCCAGTAGTGCTTCGGGTAGCGGCCCTGGAGGTCCTTTTTGACCTCGAAGTAGGTGTCGTTCCAGAAGTGGCGTAGGTCCTGCGTGATCTGCGCGGGCCGCTGCGCGGGATCGAGTAGGTGAACCGTGAGCGCCACGCGCCCGCCGGCGACGCGCGGCGTCTGAGTCATCCCGAAGAGCTCTTGGATGCGCGCGGCCAGAACCGGCGCCTCCGGATCGGTGTAGTCGATGGGGCGGCGCTTGCCGCTGGGCACTTCGACGTGTGTGGGCGCGAGGTCGCCAAGACGCCCGCGCTGCTCGTGCGTGAGGCGTTGCTTGAGCAGCTCGTGCAGGTTGAGGTCCTCCAAGTCCGCGAGGCGGCGCCGGCCGAAGAGGTGCGGCAAGAGCCACGCCTCAGCGTCTTCGCACAGCGCCTCATCGGAGAAGTCGGGCCACGCGCCGTCTTCGTCGGAGCCGCCCAGGTGATGGTGCAGAAAAATCAGCCGCTCCTGCAGGCGGCGCGCGCCCTTCGTCCACGGGAGCGCCTGCCGCAGCCCTTCCTCGCGCACGCCTTCCAGGAGCGCCTCGGCCAGCGCCGACGGAGCCGGGTCGTGCAGCGGGCCGTCTTTCAGAACGAGCGCGCCGAGGACGCGCTGCCGCCGCGCCCACACGCGCTCCGCCCCGCCGTCCCAACGGACGACCTCCTTTTTCCGAATGGATTCCGCGAACTCGTCTTCGATGTCGTCTTGCGCCACCGGCGCGGCCAGGAAGATCGTGCCCTCGGCCCCGCGCCCGCCCAGGTGCGCGGCGGCGAGGAAGTCTGCGTCGGAGAGAAGCTGCGCACGCGAGAACGTGGCCGCGTCGCCGGAGCGCAGGCGGAAGCGGTTGCTCTGTCCTTCGCGCTTCTGCGCGAGCCGGTCGGGGTACGCCAGCGCCACGAGCAGGCCCGTCGCTTCCACGTCGTCTCCGCTCACGCGCGCTTCCTGCGGAAGCCCCAGCTTGCGCCGGAAGTGGCCGGCGCGCTTGCGCGCCCCATGCAGCGCCCCCCGGCTGACGCGGTAGCTCTTGCCCTCGCGGGGCTTGTCGCCGGCGCGCAGGTCGCGGAGGGCCTGCAGGCGCAGGCGCAAGTCCGCGTCGGGGGCCTCGCCGCGCCCGTGGAACGGGTCGCGCCGGTCCAGGAGCGCCGCCAGGTCGCAGGCTGCCGCGCCGAGGCCGCGCTCGTTGGCCGCCAGGAGCAGGTGCGCCAGGCGCGGGTGCACCCCGAGGCCGGCCATGCGGCGCCCGTGCGGCGTGACGCGGAGGGAACCGCCGTCGTGGCCGTCGTTGGAGCCGTCGGAGGTGAGTGCGCCGAGTTTCTCGAGAAGCCGCTGCGCCTGCGCGAAGGTCTTGTCGGGAGGCGGGTCCAGCCACGCGAGCTCCGACGGCGCGGAGGCGCCCCAGCAGGCCAGCTCCAACGCCAGCGGGGCGAGGTCGGCCTTCTGGATGGCCGGCGGCGTGAACGCCTTGAGGTGCTGCTGGCGGTGGCGCGTCCACAGGCGGTAGCAGGTGCCCGGCTGGGTGCGGCCCGCGCGGCCCTTGCGCTGGTCGGCGCTGGCTTTGGAGACGCGCACCGTTTCCAGCTTCGTCATTCCGCTGCCCGCGTCGAAGCGCGGCGCGCGCCGGAAGCCGCTGTCCACCACGACGGTGACGCCCTCGATGGTGAGGCTCGTCTCAGCAATGTCGGTGGAGAGGACGACCTTGCGGCGGCCCGCGGCGCTGGGCTGGATGGCCGCGTCTTGCTTCTTCTCTGGCAACGCGCCGAAGAGCGGGCGCACGTCCACGTTGCCGCCCGGCAACGCGCCGTCGAGATTGCGCTCGGTGCGGCGGATCTCCCCCGCGCCGGGCAGGAAGACGAGCACGTCGCCTTCGGACGTTTCCCGAAGCGCGTTGCGCACGGCACGGGCGGTGGAGTCTTCGAGCCGTCCCTCGGGCCGGCGGTCGGCGTACTGCACCTCGACGGGGTAGGTGCGCCCCTCGCTCTGGATGCGGGGGGCGGCGCGGCCGTCTTCACCCAGCAGGCGCGCGACCGGCCCGGCGTCGAGGGTGGCGCTCATGGCCAGCAGGCGCAAGTCGGGGCGCAGGGCGGCGCGCGCGTCCAGGCAGAGCGCCAGCCCGAGGTCCGCCGGCAGGCTGCGCTCGTGGAACTCGTCGAAGACGACCCCGCCGACGCCTTCCAGTGCCGGGTCGTCCTGCAAGAAGCGCGTTAGGATGCCCTCGGTGACGACCTCGATGCGCGTGGCGCTCCCGACCTGCGTGTCCATCCGCACGCGGTAGCCAACGGTCTGGCCGGGCTGCTCGCCGAGGAGGTGGGCCATGCGCTTCGCCGCGGCACGGGCGGCCAGGCGGCGCGGCTCCAAGACAATCAGCTTTTGGCCTTCGAGCCAGTCTTCGCCGAAGAGCGCGAGGGGAACGCGCGTGGTCTTGCCCGCGCCGGTAGGCGCTTCGAGCACGGCCTCGGGGCGTTGCCGGAGCGCGTCTTTGAGCTCCGGCAGCACGTCTTCGACGGGAAGGTCGGTCACGCGGGATGGTGGATGGCAGATGATGGATAGCGGACGGTTCTTTACGACGGGCGGGCGGTGCGGTTGAAACGAACGACCGGCTGCGTGAGTCCGCCCGTGGCTTTCACCAGACGCCGCAACCGTGCGGGGCGCGCGTAGGTAAAAGGCATGTGCTATTTTCGCTTTCTCCCCTTTCCTGCACGGATGCCCGTTCCCGACACCGACGTTCCCGACGCGCCGGACATGGCGCTCGATGCTCCGCTCGACGTGGGCCAGCCGTACGACCTCGTCAGCGACTTCGAGCCGATGGGCGACCAGCCGCAGGCGATCGACGAGCTGACGGCCGGCCTCAAGCGCGGCGACGATTTTCAGACGTTGCTGGGGGCCACGGGCACCGGCAAAAGCCTCGGCTACGACGACCCCGTTTACGTCGCTGAAGGGGCGGGCGACGCGGCCACGCGCTCGACGGAAAAGATCGGGGCGTTCGTCGAGCGACACATCGCGCAGGGCGAGAGCGTACGCTTCCCCGGCGGCACCCAGGAGGTGCATCTGCCGGAGGGCACGTGCCGCACGCTGGCGCTCGACCCCGAGACGGGCCGCGTCGAGGAGCGCCCGGTCCGCGCCGTAATGCGCCACGAAGCGCCGGACACGATGTATCGCGTGCGTACCGGCTGCGGCCGCTCGGCCACCATGACGGGCGACCACAACCTGTGGGTGCTCCGCGAAGGCCAGCCTCAGCTCATCGAGACCACTGACGCGCGCGAGACGGATTTCGTGCCGGTTCCCGATCAGATCCCGGAGGGCGCGGTCCCGCAGACCGACGTGGATGTGCTCGACGCGCTTTCGGAAAGCCAGGGACTGCACGTGAAAGCTGCGCCTGCGTTTTCCGCCTTTCTCGAACGCGGAGGGGCGGGCGCGCTTGCCGGTCCGCTGCGCGAGGCGGGCCACGCCCAGCCCTACGCCAAGATGGCCGCGATGCGCGGAGGAACGAGCGGTGACGGCGGCCTCACCCCCGCCGCGTTCGAGCACGTGATGGAGGCGACCGATCGCTTAGGGGGGCAATGGACCCCCGCGCAAGCGGAGATCGGCGGAAAACGCCGGGCGCACCGCCTCCCGGCCGAGCTGGCACTGACGCCGGACGTACTTCGCCTCTTCGGCTTCTATGTGGCCGAGGGCCATGCTGCAGATCGTTTTTTCTTGCTGTCGAACGACGCCGAAGGCGTCCGCGCCTCCATCGAGGCGGCCCTCCGTCGCGTCGGCGTTCCCTTCTCCGAGCGCCCATCGTCGGACTACCAGATCGGGTCGAAGGCGTTGACCGAACTTCTACGTACCGAGTGCGGGAGCGTCGCGCACGAAAAGCGCCTGCCCTCCTTCTGGGCCAATCTCTCCGATGAAGCGCTCGGCATGCTCCTGCGTGCCTACTTCGACGGCGACGGCACCGTGGCACGCGCAAATGCCGTGACGGCCACGACTGCAAGCGAGCAGCTGGCCTCCGACCTGTGCTACGCGCTTCTGCGCCTCGGCATCTGGGCGCGCACTCACCCGGTCGAAAAGCGAGCGACGAACGCCGATCACGGCGGCGGCACATACCACAGGGTCACGATCTCCGGCCAGGCCGACCTGCGGCGCTTCGCCGAGGCCGTCGGTTTCTCGATCCCGCGCAAGCGCGACGCCCTGCAGGCGCACCTGAAAGGCGCGCAAAACACGAACGTGGACGTGGTGCCCATCGACGGGGCGCAGCTGCGCCGCCTGCGCCGCCGGACAGGCCTGTCGGCCGCGGCGCTGGGCGAGCAGTGCGGGCGCTCGCGCTCGGCCGTGCAGTCCTACGAAACTGGCAAGCGTCGCCCGCCGCGTGCGGTGCTGCGCCAAATGCTCGCGGCGCTCCGCGAGGAAGCTGAAGCTGACGGTGCGACGCCCGGCGAACCGTGGCAACGCGACTGGGACGCCCTACATCGTCTCACGAGTGTGCGGTGGACCCCTGTCGCTTGCGTTGAGGAGGTCGAATACGACCGCAACTATGTCTACGACCTCAGCGTGCCCGGGCCGGAGACGTTTCTCGCCGGGCGGGGCGGCTTCTTCGTGCACAATACGTTCACCATTTCCAACGTCATCGAGAACGCGCAGCGGCCCGTCCTCGTGATGAGCCACAACAAGACGCTCGCCGCGCAGCTGTACAGCGAGCTGAAGCAGTTCTTTCCCAACAACGCGGTCGAGTACTTCATCTCGTACTACGACTACTACCAGCCGGAGAGCTACATCGTCCCCAGCGACAAGTACATCGAGAAGGACGTGGCCATCAACGACCGCATCGAGCGGCTGCGGCTGCGGGCCACCTCGGCGCTGGTCTCGGGGCGCTCGGATGTCATCGTCGTGGCCAGCGTCTCGTGCATCTACGGCCTCGGCTCGCCGAATGAGTTTCGCAAGGAGATCGCGCAGTTCCAACCGGGGATGCAGATCGAGCGGCGCGACCTGCTGCGCAAACTGATCGACATTTTCTACGAGCGCAACGACATCGAATTCGAGCCGGGCACCTTCCGCGTGCGCGGCGACCAGGTGGACATTTTTCCCGCCTACCTCGAAGACCGGGCGTTCCGCATCGAGCTGTGGGGCGACGAGATTGACCGCATCCAAAAGCTCGACCCCGAAACGGGGCAGACGAGCCCGCTGGAGCAGGAGGTCTTTACGCTCTACCCGGCCAAGATCTTCGTGACGCCCGAGGACCGCCTCAACGCAGCGATGCAGAACATTCGCGAGGAGCTAAAGTGGCGGCTGGCGGTGCTGCGCGAAGAAGGCAAGATGGTGGAAGCGCAGCGCCTGGAGCAGCGCACGATGTTCGACCTGGAGATGATGGAGGAGGTCGGCTACTGCTCCGGCATCGAGAACTACTCCCGCCACATGAGCGGGCGCGATCCGGGCGAACGGCCGTACTGCCTGCTCGACTACTTCCCCGACGACTTCCTGCTGGTGATGGACGAGAGCCACGTGACGGTACCGCAAGTGCGCGCGATGTACAACGGCGACCGCGCGCGCAAGCTCAAGCTCGTGGAGCATGGCTTCCGGCTGCCCTCGGCGCTGGACAACCGCCCGCTCACCTTCGAGGAGTTCGAGGCGCTGACCGACCAGACGGTGTTCATGAGCGCCACGCCCGGCGACTACGAGCTCGAAAAATCGGGCGGCGTCTTCGTCGAGCAAGTCGTGCGTCCTACCGGCGTGCCGGACCCGGAGGTGGACGTGCGCCCGACGGAGAACCAGATCGACGACCTACTGGAGGAGATCCAGCAACGCGCCGAGCGCAACGAGCGCGTCCTCGTCACCACGCTGACGAAGCGCATGTCGGAGGACCTGACCGACTACCTCGAAGACTACGGGGTGCGCGTGCGCTGGCTGCACTCCGAGATCGACGCGCTCGAACGGGTGGACATTCTGCGTGGCCTGCGCATGGGCGACTTCGACGTGCTGGTGGGCGTGAACCTGCTGCGCGAGGGCCTCGACCTGCCGGAAGTGTCGCTGGTCGCCATCCTCGACGCTGACAAGGAAGGGTTCCTCCGCAGCGAGCGCTCCCTGATCCAGACGGCGGGCCGCGCGGCGCGCAACGCCAACGGGCGCGTGGTCCTGTATGCCGACGAGATCACTGGCGCGATGGAGCGCATGATGAGCGAGACCGAGCGCCGCCGCGAGCGCCAGCTCGAATACAACGAGAAGCACGACATCACGCCCGAGACGGTCAGCAAGTCCGACGACCAGATCGAGCAGGGCACCTCGATTGCGGATGAGCGCAAGGAGGAAGACCGCGAGGCCACGCGCCATCACTACGGCGACCAGGAGCAGCTCACCGCGCAGGTGGCCGACCCGGTCGTGGAGTACCTCAGCGACGACCAGAAGCGCGATCTCCTGGAGCAGATGCGCGAGGAGATGCTCGAGGCGGCCGAGAACCTCGAGTTCGAGCGCGCCGCCGAGTTGCGCGACTCCGTCGAGGACCTGGAAGAGCAGTTGAACGGCTGAACGTTCGAGGCGCAAGGCCCTTCAGGCCGCGTCCGCTTCCCCCGAGCGTCCGCGTTGCCGCCCCGACCATTCCCGCTGCGCAACGCGTGGCGGAAAACCCCGCGCCGCGGCTACTCCTCGGCCCGGTAGGCGCGAATCGCGTCCACCTCCAGCCGGAAGGCGCCGTTCTGCCCGTCGGCCATGAAAAGCGCGAGGCCCTGCACCGCGGACGGCTTCAGCGGCGGCGCGCCGGGGACCGCCCGGCCGCGCACACTCTTGCCCAGCGCGCTAAAAGGGACGCGCACCGTCTGCCAGTCTGCGCTCGTCGGGAACGAGGCGCGGCGCGAGAGCGACATTCCGCGCACCTGCGTGCCGTCGCGCACGTCCACCTGGAAGGAGCGCCCTCCGCCACGCACGCGTAGCGCGAGTCCGTCGTAGCCGCCCAGGTCCACGGCCTTCTCCGTGCGCGCGGATGTGAAGCCGCCGCCTTCGGTGACGAGCGTCCCGGTGAATCGCAGTGTGCCGTCCGCGGTCCGTTTGACGTAGCCTTCGGAGTGGCCGCCCATCACGCCGTCGTTGACGACGGTCCACGCCGCCTCGTTGGCGTCCTCGAAGTCGAAAAGCGTCATCGCGCCGGGAGAAGCCATCGGTTGAGCTACGGAGGAAGGCGGGTCGCCGAGGGGCGCTCGGCCTGCACCGAGGCCGGCTGTGCCGGTTCGCGCGGAGCGCCCGCGCCGCGCGTGGCCCGCTCACGCTCAGCTCGATGACGACGCGGCGGTGGGGCGGTGATCGCCGTCCTCGACGGAGGGGGCTTTTCCCCCTTCTTCCACGCCGACCGTCTTTAGCGAAAGCTCGCGGAGTTGCTTCTCGTTCACGGGCGAGGGGGCGCCGCTCATCGGCTCGCGGGCGCTCTGGGCCTTTGGGAAGGCGGTCACGTCGCGTAGGCTCTCCGCGCCGGCCAAGAGCATCACGAGGCGGCCCAAGCCCAGCGCGATGCCGCCGTGCGGCGGGGCGCCGTAGCGGAGCGCCTCCAGCAGAAAGCCGAAGCGTCTCTGCGCTTCCTCCTCGCCGATGCCCAGCGCCTCGAAGACGCGCTCCTGCGTGGCGCGGTCGTGGATGCGGATGGAGCCGCCGCCGATCTCGTGGCCGTTCAGCACGAGGTCGTAGCCACGCGAGCGCACGTCGCCGGGGGCGCTGTCGAGCTTGCCCAGGTCGTCGGGATGCGGGGCGGTGAACGGGTGGTGCATCGCCGCGTAGCGGCCCTCCTCCTCGCTCCATTCCAAGAGCGGAAAGTCCGTCACCCACAGGAACTGGTCCTCGCCTTCGCGCAGGTCCATCTGCTCGGCCACGTGCAGCCGCAACGCCCCGGCCTGCTCAAAAACTTCCGGTGCGTGGCCGGCGAGCACCAGCACGAGGTCGCCCGGCTCCGCGCCCGCCTCCTCTTGGGCCGCGCGCTCCACGTGCTCCTGCGGCAACGCGTCGAAGCTCACTGACGACTCGACCTCGCCGCCCTCGGTTTTTTTGAAGTAAATCAACCCCCCCGCGCCGATCTCGTTGCGCACGTGCTCGTCGAGGCGGTCCATGGCGCTGCGGCTGCGGTTCGCCTCGCCCTCGGCGACGAGCGCCACGACGTGCCCGCCGGCCTCGATGATGGAGTCGAAGATTCGGAAGCCGCTCTCTTCGAAGGCCCTCGACACGTCTTGGATTTCCATGCCGAAGCGCGTGTCCGGCTTGTCGGTGCCGTAGCGGCGCACGGCCTCCTCGTGCGGGAGGCGCTCGAAAGGCGTCTCGATCTCCTCGCCCTTGATCTCCCGCCAGAGCGCGGCCATGTGGCCCTCGATGAGCTCGAAGACCTGCTCCTCGGTGGCGAAGGCCATTTCCACGTCCACCTGCGTAAACTCCGGCTGGCGGTCGGCGCGCAAGTCCTCGTCGCGAAAGCACTTGACGATCTGCACGTAGCGGTCCAGGCCGCCGACCATCAGGAGCTGCTTGTAGGTCTGCGGGCTCTGCGGAAGCGCGTAGAACTCGCCCGCATGCAGGCGGCTGGGCACCAGGAAGTCGCGCGCCCCCTCGGGCGTGGACTTCATCAGCACCGGCGTCTCGATTTCCAGAAAGTCGTGCCGGTCGAAGTGCTCGCGCGTGACGCGGTAAAAGCGGTGGCGCAGCGCGAGGTTTTCTTGGAGCTCAGGTCGCCGTAGGTCGAGGTAGCGATGCCGCAGGCGCGTGGCCTCGGTCGTGTCGCCAGAGCCGGCGCGCTCCTCGTGCGCGCTGGTGACGAACGGCGGCGTCTCGGCCACGCTCAGCACCGCCAGTTCGGCGGCCTGCACCTCCACGCGGCCTGTGGCGAGCTCGTAGTTGGGGTCGTGGCGCTCGGTGACTTCGCCGCGCACGGAAATCACGTCTTCGCGTCGGAGCTCCTGGGCCGTTTCGTACGCTTCTACGCCCAGGGTCTCTTCCGAGCAGACGATCTGCGTGAGGCCGCCCCGGTCGCGCAGGTCGAGGAAGACCATCCCGCCGAAGCTCCGCCGGGTGTCCACCCAGCCTTTGAGGACGACCACGTCACCGGTGTCCTCCATGCGCAGATCGCCGCAGGTGCCGGAGCGGGCAGAGTGCGGGTCGCGGCCGGGCGTCACGAGATGACTGCGGTCGGCGGGGCGTTGCGGGGTCTCGGGCATCTTGGGAAGCGTGGGAGTGAGAAGGGGCGGAAGCGTGGCTTTCCACGATAAGCCCCGGCGCGTGCGGCGTGGGTAAAAATGTGCCGAACACGTGGGGGAGGGCGAGGGCCGACCTTGGCCTTCCGCGTCGAGGTCGGGCGCGTTCTGAGCCGACGCTCGTTCTAGATTTCGGCCCAGGGTATGGGTCGGCGTTGCTTTTTTCGGGAAGGAGGCGTGGGTCACCGGAGAGGAGGCGTGGGCCGCTGGAGAAAACGTGGCGACGCGCCGGCTTGTTGCGGTACGCAGGCGAGCGCGTTGTCCCAAAGGCGCTCGCGGCAGCGGATCGCACGGGTGGAAACTGGCGCGTCGCGTCGCTACCTTCCGGAAACGCAACGGCTTTTTCCCTTGCGACTTCCCGACCCGGCATGGCTCAGCAACATGAGGGCGACTCTGCGCGCGAGTACGAACCGCTCGGCGCCCGGCGGCGACGGCGTGGGCGGGGCCGCCGTGGCCGACCGCGCCGGGCAGCGACGCGACTTCTTCGGCCACCCACGTGGGCTGGCCACGCTCTTCTTCACGGAGTTCTGGGAGCGCTTCAGCTACTACGGGATGCGCGCGCTCTTGGTGCTCTTCATGGCCGCTGCCGTCACCGGCGACAATCCCGGCCTGGGCTTCAGCGACGGGCGCGCGACGGCCATTTACGGGCTCTACACGTTTTTCGTGTACGTGCTGGCGCTCCCGGGCGGCTGGATCGCGGACAACCTGTGGGGGCAACGCCGCAGCGTCTTCGTGGGGGGCTGCATCATCGCGCTGGGCCACTTCACGATGGCCGGGCCGCTGGTGGGCCTGCCCGACGCGCCGACGTTCTTTCTGGGGCTCGTCTTCATCGTGATCGGGACGGGCCTCCTCAAGCCGAACGTCTCCTCGATGGTCGGGGAGCTCTACCCGGAGGGCGGCGCGCGCCGCGACGCGGGCTTTTCGATTTTCTACATGGGAATCAACTTCGGCGCGATCCTGGGACCCACGCTCTGCGGCATCCTGGGGGAGAACTACAACTGGCACTGGGGCTTTTCGCTGGCGGGCTTCGGAATGCTGCTGGGACTGATCTCCTACAAGTTCGGCGAAGACAATCTCGGCGACGCCGGCCACCTCAAGACCGACCTCGGGGCCGACGCGCTCGCCGCTCGCAGCCGGCGCTTCTGGTCGCTAGCCGCTGCGGCCGTCGCTCTGATCGCGGGGTTCGCCTTCTTGATGAACACCGGCGCCATCGGGCTCTCGCTGGAGCAGCTCGCGTACTACTTGGGCTACGCGACAGTCGCCATCGCGCTGGGCTTCTTCGCCTTCATTATCCTCTTTGGCGGGCACACCACGCAGGAAAAAAAGCAGCTCGGCGTCATCCTGTGGCTCTTCGTCTTGGCGGCGATTTTCTGGAGCGGCTTCGAACAGGCCGGCTCCTCGCTGAACCTCTTCGCCAAGCGTGAGACGAACCGCCTCTTCGGCCCCTACGGCTGGATCGACCAGACCGGGGCGTTTCTGCCTACGCTTCTCGTCGCGTTGCCGCTACTGTACGTGAGCTGGCGCATCTTCCGGCGGCGCAACTTGTGGTGGGTCGGCAAGGCGGGCGTGGCGGCGCTCTCGGCGCTGGCCGTCGGCTTCGTCTACTACGTCGCGGCGCAGGTGACAAGCGAGTGGCGGATGCCCGCGAGCATGCTCCAGAACATCAACCCGCTCTTTATTGTGATCCTCGCGCCGGTCTTCGGCTCGCTGTGGACGGCGCTGGCCGCCCGCGACGCCAACCCGTCGATCCCGGTCAAGTTTGCGCTGGGCCTCTTCGGGCTGGCGGCGGGCTTTTTCGTGGTAAGCTGGGGCGCGGCCAACGCCGGCGGGACGGCCAACGCGGCCTCCCCGGCGTGGCTGGTGGTGACGTACTTCCTGCACACCTGCGGGGAGCTGTGCCTCTCGCCGGTGGGCCTCTCCTCGATGACG
>PXTT01000053.1 GCA_003022535.1 Bacteroidetes bacterium QS_9_68_14 | reverse complement strand
AAGTGGTTGTCGACAACGGCCCCGTCGTCGGTGATGTCGACAGCTGGGAGGTGCTCAGTCCACTCGGAGACGACATCCATCCGAACACGACTCGTGATCACGTCACGATAGATGCCGTACATCCTGAACGAATTGTGCTCATCAAGCTCGACTTCACCCTCGATGGGTTCCTCCGAGTACCGTGCGACGTCTGCAACGATGCTCAGTGCTCGCAGGATTCGACTGTCGTCCATCAGCACGACGGGCTCGTCGCGGCGCAGCGGCCCTTCGACGAGGCGGCTGCGGCCATGCCCCTTGCGCTCCTTACGGATGAAGCCGCCCTTGAAGGGAGGCGCCTCGCCGCTGCCGTCCGCGCCCTCGGCGCTGAGCACGGCACTGACGATACCGAACGACCCAAATCCGTAGCCGGCCACCTGACGCTCGCCCTTCGCGCGCAAACGATCGGCGAGGACGGCGCCCACTTCGCCGAACATCTCACCGTCGAGCATGGGCACGCGCGTATCCAGCAGCCACCCGATGGGCTGGCCACGCGGGTCGGTGATCTCCTCGTCTTCGTGACGCACCAGCGAGCGCTCGTAGAGGCGGCGCCCCAGCTCCACGAGGTCAGCATAGGTAGACGTAGGGAGCGTGCTCTGGTCCATCAGGGCGTGCGAGCGGACTGCTGGTTTCAAAAGAGGCTACTTCTGCAAAAACTCCGTCGCGGTGGAGGGCGTTCCGGCCGTTCGGGCGCGGGTGTACGGGCGTTTTCCTTGGGAGACGGCCGCCGTGAAGGCGAGCGCCTGAGCGTTCGCCCCATGATTCGCCGCCTTCTTCTTTGTGCCGCTGGCAGCGCTTCCTGCCCCCAAACTCCTGCCTTCCTAAACCCAGCTACGCCACCACGAAGTCGTAGAGCGGGTGCGCCTCGCAGAGTTCGCGCACGGCGCCCTGCGCTTCGCGTTGCCGGTCTTTGTTTTCTGGCTCGGCGAGCACGTGGTCGATGAGGCCGGCCACGTGCTCAAACTCGTCGGGCCCGAAGCCGCGCGTGGTCATCGCGGGGGTGCCCAGACGCAGGCCGCTGGTGACGAACGGGCTCTTGTCGTCGAAGGGCACCATGTTCTTGTTGGCAGTGAGGCCGGCGGCTTCGAGGGCCTGCTCGGCGGCCTTCCCAGTGAGCCCCTTCGAGCGCAGGTCTACAAGCACGCAGTGGTTGTCGGTACCCCCCGAGACGATGTCGTAGCCCTTCTCGGCGAGCGCCCCGGCGAGCGTCTTGGCGTTTTCGACGATCTGCCCGGCGTAGCGCCGGAAATCCTCGGAGCGCGCCTCGCGGAAGGCCACGGCCTTCGCGGCGATCACGTGCATCAGCGGGCCGCCCTGCGTGCCGGGGAAGACCGACGAGTCCAGGAGCTCGCTCATCATTTTGGTGCGGCCGCTCTTGCGCGCGGTCTCGCCGAGCGTGTTCTCGTAGTCGTCGCCCATCAGGATCATGCCGCCGCGCGGGCCGCGCAGGGTCTTGTGCGTGGTCGTCGTCACCACGTCGCAGTGGGGAAGCGGGTCGTTGAGGACGCCTGCGGCGATGAGGCCGGCGGTGTGGGCCATGTCCATCCACAAAAACGCGCCCACTTCGTCGGCGATCTCACGGAAGGCGGCGTAGTCAAAGTCGCGCGGGTAGGCGCTGGCGCCGATGGAGATCATCTTCGGCTGCACCTCTTTCGCCTTCTCGCGTACCGTCGCCATGTCGATGCGGCCGGTGTCCTTCTCGACCCCGTAGTAGGTGCTTTCGTAGAGCATGCCGCTGAAGTTGACGGGGCTGCCGTGGGTCAGGTGGCCGCCATGCGCGAGGTCGAGGCCGAGGAACGTGTCGCCCGGATCGATGAGGGTGAGGTAGACGGCGGCGTTGGCCTGCGCGCCGGCGTGGGGCTGCACGTTCGCCCAGTCGGCGTCGAAGAGCTTGCAGGCGCGCTCGATGGCAAGGTTCTCGGCGGTGTCTACGTGCTCGCAGCCGCCGTAGTAGCGCTTGCCGGGCAGGCCCTCGGCGTACTTATTCGTCAAGGGCGAACCCATCGCTTGGAGGACGGCCTTGGAGGCGAAGTTCTCCGAGGCAATCAGCTCGAGGCTGTCGTTCTGGCGCTCCACCTCGGCATCGATGGCGTCGTAGATCTCGGGATCCTGCGTCTGGAGTTCGAGCATTACTGGGTGCGGGAGTGTGGGAATGCGGAAAGTAGGTCTGCGGGGCCCCCAGGACACGCTTACGGCCGGGGGTTAGCGTTGCTGCCGTTTTTCTTTTTCTGTTGCGGTCCTTCGAGCGGGAAGAAGCGGTCGGCTGCGCCGAGGAAGCGCCACTCCAGCTCGTCAGATTTCGGGCCGTCGAGGTCTACAGTGTAGACGCTGGCGACGACGTAGTTTTTTCGCGTGGCGAAGCGGTCGAGGTACTGGCTGGCCAGGTCCACCCCGGGCCCGGCGAGGACCTGACCCAAGGCCGATTCGGTGCCGAGGCGATCCTCGAGGCGGTCCACCGCCTGTGCGCGCAGGTGCTTAGCGGCGAACTCCTCGAAGTCGTCCATCCGCGGGTTCAGGATCGCTAGCAGGACGAGCCCGACGCCCACCAGCAGCAAAACCAATCCTCCGAAGCTACGCATGGCGGCTTGGTAGTCGGTTTTGGGTTTTCGGTTGGTCAGCAAAAAACTGACAACCGACGACTTGCTAACGAGTCATAGCGTAGACGAGCACGTTGGTGCCCATCCGAAGGGCCTGGCGGCGCGTGGCCTCGCTGTTGTCGTGCACGGAGGCCGGGTCCCAGCCGTCGCCGAGGTCGCTCTCGTAGGAGTAGAAGACCATCAGGCGGCCTGCGTCACTGAACAGGCCGAAGCCCTGCGCGGCCTGGCCGTCGTGTTCGTGAATCTTAGGTAGCCCGCCGGGGAAATCGAAGTGCGCGCTGTAAATGGGATGGTCGTCCGGCAGCAGGCGCAGCTTCTTGTCAGGGAACACCTTCTCGAGCTCACGGCGGATGCTCTTGTCGAGGCCATAGTTGTCGTCGATGTGCAAAAAGCCCCCGCCAGTGAGGTAGCGGCGCAGACGCTTCACCTCGGGCGGGGCGAAGCGCACGTTGCCATGGCCGGTGAGGTAAAGGTACGGGTAGGTGAAAACCTGGTCGGTCGAGAGCTTGACGGTAGCGGCCTGCGGCGCCACGTCGAGGAGCGTATGGCGGCGCACGAAGGCCAGAAGCTCGGGAAGCGCGTGCTCGTCGCTGTACCAGTCGCCCCCGCCGCCGTACTGCACGCGCGCGATCGTGATTTTCGTGGCGGAGCCTGCTTTCGTGGCAGGGCCTGCGGAGGAAGCGTTGCTGTCGTCCGCGTTGCTGCGGCTGCTTTCGGCGGGCGACTGCGCGCGCAAGGCTTCGGCGCCCGGGCCGACTACGGCCCCGAACCCGAGCACGAGCAACGCCGAGAGCACCTTCAGCCGACGCATCGAGAGGCGCAAGAGAAAAGCAATAACACAAAGCAATAACACGGTTCAGCGAGAACCAACCTGCCAGCGCGCTGAAGGTTCTGGCAACGCGCGTGGCACGCTTCCCTGTCGCTCCATCTTCACTGAAAGCAAGAAAGGCGCCACCGCCTCAGAGGCAGCGGCGCCTCGGCAAGGGGCGCCAGCCGCGCGGGGCGGCCCGGCGCCAGAAGCAAGAGCGCGTCTACGGCGTGACGATCTGGCTTTCATCTTCACCCTCTCCTTCGCCGCCTTCGACGTCAACGAGCTCGATGTCGAAAACGAGCGTCTTGCCGGCGAGCGGGTGGTTGGCGTCGATGGTGATCTGGTCGTTTTCCTCGTCCACCTCGGTGATGACGACGGGCACGGTCTGGCCGTTCTGCATCCGAAGCTGAAGCTGCTGGCCGACATTGGCCTCCAGGTCGTCGGGAAGCTCGTCTTGGTCAACCTCTTGCACCATGTCGTCACGGCGCGGGCCGTAGGCTTGCTCGGGATCGAGCGTCACGCTACGCTCCTCGCCGGGCTCCATCTCGGCAACGGTCTGCTCGAAGCCGGGGATGACGGTCTGCTCGCCGAGGGTGAAGTTCAGCGGGTCGGCGTCCTGGCTTTCGCCGGGCGGGCGCGAGGTGTCGAAGACCGTGCCGTCCTCTTCGAGCTTGCCAGTGTAGTGGACGTTAACGGAGTCGCCTTCGTTGGGAGTAGCCACGTGACGTGGGTGGGTGAGGGCAAAGGGAAGCGTTAGACAACTTCTGTACGTCCGTAGCTCAGTAAATGTTCGCCTCTTCGTCTCGCCGAGGCGCCGCCGCTCCAGCATCGTGGCTGCGGGAAGGTGTTGCGCAAGGGCGTCGGCCACGTAGGTGCCTTCGGCCTGGTGCGCATGGAGAAGCCAGCATGCCCGTCAGCAGCAACGCCCAAGGGAAGTAGCGCGGCGAGGAGCGAACGCACGGTTTGTGATCAGGGCGTGGCTCGGGGAAACGTGCTTCCCGAACCCACGCGCGTTCCTTTCCTACTGGAACCGGTCCAGCTGGAACTGGTCCAGAAGCCGCCCGCTGAAGAGCAGCAGATCCGTCTCGGCGCGCTTGGCGTCGAACTGCGCCTCCAGGAGGCGGCTGCGAAGCTGGGTAAGCGTGTTCTGCACCTCGCGCACGTCGATGAAGGTGATCGTGCCGAGGCGATAGCGCGCGAGGGCAACCTCGACGTTGGGACGCGCGGCGTCGAGGTTCTGCACGGCCAGCCGCACGCGTGCGCGGCTGCGGCGGTAGCGCTCGTAGGCGCTCCGCAGGGCCGTCTGCAGGCGCGTCTCAATGCGCTCGATGGCAAGGGTGCGGTTGCGCGCTTCGAGCGCGGCAACGTCGGCGCGGCGCTCGCGGTTGAAGCCCTCGAAGAGGTCGTAGGTGGCGGTGAGGCCGTAGGAAAACCCCCCAGGCTGACCGGTCTGGAACCCCAGGTCGTCCACGAAGAGATCGTTGAAGCTGTAGCCGGCCGTCAGGTCCAGGCGCGGCCACCATTCGGCTTCGACCTCTTCCTCGCGCAGGCGCGCGGCGCGAAGGGACTGGCGCTCGGCGCGAAGGGTGCGATTTTGCGCGAGGGCGTCTTCAGTGAGGGCCGCAAGCGAGAGCGACGGGCCGGGCGCAAGGTCTTCCTCAACGACCACCCCGGCGGCTTCGTCGCGGTTCAGAAGTTGGTTGAACTGGGACTGCGCGTCGGCCAGCGCCGCGCGCTCCTGCGATAGTGAAGCGCGGTCTTCGTTGAGGTCGATGCGCGCCTGGCGCACGGCCAGCTCGGGGGCGAGACCCACCTCCTGACGGGCCCGCGCGATGCGGAGCTGCTCCCGCGCGAGCGCTACGGCCGACTCGAAAACGTCCACCTGCTGCTGGCGACGCGCCAGCTCGTAGTACTGCGTGACCACGTCGGCGGCGAGCGCCTCCGTCTGGTAGCGGGCGCGTAGGGCCTGCTCGTCCTCACGCGCCCCGAGGCGGCGGTACGAGTACACCCGCCGGAAGCCCTCGAAGAGCGTGTAGTTGGCGCGGAGGGCGAGGCTGTTGCTCGCCTGGCTCCCGCTCCCTCCGGGTCCGCCGCCCGTGCCTTCGCCGGTGCCTCCGCCCAGACCGCCCGCGCCGAAGCCCGGCTGGCGCGAGCGCCGCAGCGTCAGGTCGGCGTAGGGCAGCAGGCCCGCGTTGCCCAGAGCGTGGTTTTCCTCCGCAATGGCAGCGCGGCCCCGCGCGATGCGGGCGTCTGGGTTGCGTCGTACCGCCCGGCGGACGGCCGCCGCGAGCGCAAGCGTGTCTCTCGCGCGCGCGGCACCCTCCGGCGCGGACGGGGCGGGCAACGCGGCCGGGACCTTCGTGGAGTCTGCGAGCGCCCCGTAGGCCGAGCGGTCGAAGAGCGTGTCTACGTCCACGTCGGGCGCCTGGTACGGGACGGCCGCCGTGTCGGGCAGGGCCGGCGCGGCAGTGTCGGGCACCTGCGCGTGGGCGGCCGGGGCCAGCACGAGCGCGGCCAGCAGCCATGCGGCGGCCATCAAGAATCCTCGGCGCAGAACAGGCGGTCGTGGTGGAATCATCGGGCGGGGTGGTCGGCGATGTACCGGCGCGTGAGGGGCCCCTCACGCGCCGGTTGCGGAGAATGCGTTCGTCGTAGTTGCGTTGCACCACGTAGTTGCGGCACCACACACGAGCTTGGGCCGCTCCGCCTTGCCATTGCCGCCCACCGCCCCGTCGCCCGGCGTGGCCGCCACGCTGGCCTCCTCGCTGGTCAGGTACGTGTACATCGCCGGAATGACGTAGAGCGTCAGCGCCGTACCTATTAGCAACCCCCCGATCACCGCCAGCCCCATCGGCACGCGGCTGCGCGAGCCGGCGCCCAGCTTCAGGGCAATCGGCAAGACGCCCAGCGTCGTCGAGAGCGCCGTCATCAAGATGGGGCGGAAGCGCACCTCCGCCGCGTCGGCGATGGCCTCACGCACGCTCCGGCCCTGTGCCTTGCGCTGATTGGCGAATTCGACGATCAAGATGCCGTTTTTCGTGATGAGCCCGATCAGCATGACGATCCCGATCTGGCTGAAGATATTGATCGACCAACCAAAGACCCACAGCGCCCCGAGCGCGCCCACCACCGCCAGCGGCACCGTCAGGAGGATGACCGCCGGGTCGCGGAAGCTCTCAAACTGCGCCGCGAGGACGAGGTAGATCAGGAGCACCGCCAGGCCGAAGACGTAGATTAGCCGGTTGGAGCTATCGGCGAAGTCCTTCGCCGGGCCGGTCAGGGCCGTCTGTAAGCTCGGGTCGAGCGTCTCGTCGGCGATGCGGCGCATCTCGGCGATGCCCTGCGCGATGGTCTTGCCTGGCGCCAGCTCCGCGGAAATCGTGGCCGACTGGTAGCGGTTGAAGCGGTACAGGACCGGCGGCGCGGCGGCTTCCTCCACGTCCACGAGGTTGCTCAGCAAGACGGGCTCGCCGCTCTCGGACTTCACGTGCAGCCCCTGCAGGTCGAGCGTCTCGTCGCGGTCCTCGCGCTCCACCTGCGTAACGATTTCGCGTTGCTCGCCTTCGTAGACGAAGTAGCCCACCCGCTGCGGCGCGAGCGCGAGTTGGAGCGTCTCGCTGATGTCGCGTGCCGAGACGCCCAGCACGTCCGCCCGGTCGCGGTCGATCTCCACGCGCAGCTCCGGCTGGTTGAACTTGAGGTTCGGGTTGACGAAGGAGAACGTCTCGCTCTGGCGCGCCTTCTTCATGAACGCCGGCAGCGCCTCCTTCAGCTTCTCCAGGTTCGGCCCCTGGAGGACGAACTGCACTGGCGGTCCCTGCCCCCCGCCGACGGAGATCGTCTGCTCCTGCGAGACGCGCACCCGCGCCCCCTGGATCTGCGAGACCGCCTGCGAGAGCGTGTCGGCCAGTTGCATCTGACTGACCTCGCGCTCGGAGGCGTCCTCCAGCACGGCAAACCCGAAGCCGGAGTTCACCGTCGTCGAGGCCCCAAAGCCCGGCGAGGTGACGCTGATGATGGCGTTGGCCTGCTCGATCTCCTGGTCGATCAGCTCGGTCACTTTGTCCATCTGATCGTCCATGTAGTCGAAGGTCGCCCCTTGGCGCCCCTGCACGAACAGGCGCAGGCGGCTGCGGTCCTCAACGGGCGCGAGCTTGCGCGGCAGGCTCGTGTAGAGCACGTAGCTGAGCCCGACGCACCCCAGCAGCACCACGAACGCCAGCCAGCGCGCCTTCAAAAACGCCGCGAGGGTGCGCCGGTAGCCACGCGCCATTTTCTGGAAGAACGGCTCGGTCTTGCGGTAAAACCACGGCTTCTGCTCGCGTTGCTTCAAGAGCTTCGAGGCGAGCATCGGGGTCAGCGTCAGTGCCGAGAACGACGAGATCACCACCGCCCCGGCGAGCGTGAGGCCGAACTGCCGGAAAAGCTGCCCCGTCAGGCCGCCGAGGAAGATGATCGGCAGAAAGACGACCACCAGCGCGACGGTCGTGGCGATCACCGCGAGGTAGATCTCGCGCGTGCCTTCGACGGCGCCCTCGGCTGGGGCTTCGCCGTCCTCGACTTTCGCATAGATATTCTCCAGCACCACGATGGCGTCGTCCACGACCAGCCCGATGCCCAGCACCAGCGCGAGCAGAGTGAGCACGTTGATCGAAAAGCCGGCCACCCACATGACGAAGAATGCCCCGATCAGGGCCACGGGGATCACCATGAGCGGAATGACCGTCGAGCGCCAGTCTCGCAGAAAGAGGAAGATCACCGAGACCACCAGCGCGAGGGCGATGAGGAGGGTCTGCCGCACCTGCGCGATGGACTGGCGGATCTGCGTGGTCGTGTCGAAGCCGATGGCCGTCTCCACGTCTGCAGGAAGCTCCTTCTTGATCTCATCGAGCCGGTTGTAGAACTCGTCTACGATAGAGATATAGTTCGCCCCGGGCAGGGGCCGCAGCACGATCCCGACCATCGGCGTGCCGTCACGCTTGAGGATGGTGCGCTGGTTGCGCGGCCCGATCTCCGCGTAGCCCACGTCGCGGAAGCGCACGACCTCCCCGCCGCTGTCTTTGATAATCAGGTCGTTGAACTCCTCTTCTGTCTCGAAGCGGCTGAGCGTGCGCACGGTGAGCTGGATGTTCTGACTCTCGATGGAGCCGGAAGGAACCTGCACATTCGCGCTTTCGAGGGCCTGCCGCACGTCGGCGGGAACGAGGTCGTAGGCCGCCAGCTTGCGGGGCTCCAGCCACATGCGCATCGAGTAGGACTTGTCGCCCCAGATGTCGACCGTCGGGACGCCTTCGATGGTCTGCACGCGCTCCTTGAACTGCTCGTCAGCGATCTGCGTCAGCTCCATTAGGCTGCGCTCCTCGCTCCGGATGTTGAGGAACAGAATCGGCGGCGCGCTGGCGCTGGACTTCGAGACGGTGGGCGGCTCTACGTCTTGGGGAAGAAGCCGCCGTGCCCGGCTCACGGCGGCGCGCACGTCGCTGGCCGCGCGGTTCAGGTCGGTACCCAAGTCAAACTCCGCCGTGACCGTCGAGCGCCCGCGCCGGCTCACGCCCGTGAGCGTCTTGATCCCCTGCACGCGGTTGACCTGCTCCTCGATGGGCTGGGTGATCTGTTTGTCGATCACGTCGGCGTCGGCGCCGCTGTACGTGGTCGAGACGCTGATGACCGCCGGGTCCACGGCCGGGTACTCCCGCACGCCGAGGTAGTAGAAGGCGATGCCGCCGAAGATAATGATAAACAGCGCCATGACCGTCGCAAAGACGGGCCGCCGCACACTAAGCGAGTAGAGCGTCATTCCGGGTGCGGGAAAGTGTCCGGGTCCGGGAGAGCGAAAGTGGGAGGGCGGAGGGGCGGGGCGTCGTCGTACCAGCGGGATTGCCGAGGATGCAGCCTGCCGGGCCGTCCTCGCCGCGCTACGGGCAGCGCGAACACGTGCTCCGAGGCGAGCCTCTACGTCTCACGAATCCGGCGTGCGCGCCGAAGGCAACGAGAAAACGCTTCTACCCCCCGCCCGTCGGGAGCGGGCGCTCGGACGCCGGCGCGCGCTCGCCGATGCTGCCGCCGGCCCCGCCGCGGACGAGCGTGTCGATAGCCACCGGCGCGCCAGGACGCAGCGACTGCAGGGCGCTGACGAGCACCGTGTCCTGCGCCTGCACGCCGCTGGTAATTTGAACCGTCGAGTCGGTGCGGATGCCCGTCTGCACCGTGCGTGCCTCGGCCGTGCCATCGTCGGCAAGGAAGACGCGTTGCCGCCCCGCCTCCGGCAGCACAGCAATGGAGGGCACCACCAGCGCGTCGTCGAGCTCTTCGAAGATGACCTCCACCTCCGCGAAGGCGCCGGGGCGCAGTGCGCGATCCCGGTTGGAGGCACGAGCGCGGATCTGCACGGCCCGCGTCTCCTCGCGGACGCCCGGCTCGATGGCGTAGACTTCCGCGCGGTAGGTGCGCTCGGACCCTTCGACGTTGAAGCGAATCCGGTCACCGGCTTGCAGGCGGCGCCCGTAGCGGGCAGGAACCGAGAAGTCCATCTTGATCGGGCTCACGTTGCGGAGCGCGGCCACGCGTTGCCCCGGCGAGACGTAGCTCCCCGGGCTCACGTAGCGCAGGCCCACCGTGCCGCTGAAGGGCGCGCGGATCCGGTGCTTCTCGATCTGCGCCTCCACGCGGTCGATGCGCGCCTGCAAGACCTGCACCTGGCTGGCCGTCTCCTCGTAGTCCTGCTCGCTGATGCCGCCCCGCTCGAGAAGCTTCTTTTCCCGCTCGGCGCGGCGGCGCACGACGCGCAGCTCGGCCTGGAGCTGGTCGCGCTCGGCCTGGAGGTCCTCGGTGTCGAGCGCGACGAGGAGCTGGCCCCGGGCCACGCGATCTCCTTCCTGAAAGGAAATGCGCTCGACCTTGCCGGAGGCCTCGGCGGTCAGCTCGACGCTCTCGTTGGCGCGCAACGTGCCAGTGGTGAAAATGCGATCCGTCAGCCGAATGGGCTCGGCGACGAACCCCTCGGTACGGACCGTGTCGGGGCCCTCGCCGGAGGAAGAAGACTGCGCGCCACTGGCCTGCGCGCCGCTCGACCCGCCCCCGAAGAGCAGGAGCGCGACGATCCCGATCAGAAGCAACGCCCCCCCTCCTACGATCCAGCGCCGGTGATCTTCCCAAAAGCGTTGCCAGCGCGAGCGCTCGTCGGGCGCAGCGCTCGCCGGGGCGTTACCGGCGGGGGGAGGCGCATCGCGGGAAGAAGAATCCATAGTCGCGGGCGGGGCGGGTCGCACGGCCGTACTGCACGCGCACCGCCGCCTGGGGGGAAGGGCATGGCGCAGCTACGCCAAAGAACGACGCGCCTGTCCCGAAGTTGCAATGTGAAGGGGGTTTCCTGCGCTCCCGTGCACTCCTACCGACCAGCGCGAACAAATGCCCCGACGCGGGGTTGGCAGTACTCCATTGGCTTCTGGTTGCTTTCTCTGCTTCCCTTCCTGCCCCGGCCCCCGTGCCCGGCGGAACGGAAGCCTTTCTCGCCTCTTCTCTCCCCGAGCCTATGCGCACGACCCTTTCGCTTTTCTGCCTGGTGCTCATTCTGGCCTGCACCCCGCCCGCGCACGCCCAGCTCCGCGCCGACGCCGATCAGCCCGCGCCTGTGGCCGTCTACGACGCGGAGGCTCTCCCCTCGCCCGATGCCTCTTCCTCCGAAGGGCTGACTGAACGGGCAGGAAACTGGCTGAGCACCGCCTTCAGCGACGAGCATTTTCGTATGTCCCACAGCTACGAGTTGTCGATGAGCTCCTTTGGGGGCGGCACCTCGCTGGGGATGTACACCAACTCGATGCAGTGGCAATTCAACGACGCATGGGCCGCGCGTGTGGACATGAGCGTGGCGCACCAGCCGCTCAGCGGCGGCGCTTTCCAGGAAGACGGGCAGAACCTGCGCGTCTTCCTGCGCAACGCCGAGGTGGCCTACCGGCCCAGCGAGAACATGACCTTTCACTTCCAGGTGCGGCAGAGCCCCCACGGGCGATACGCCAGCCCTTACGGGCGGCGCGCGCCCGGCGCGCTCGGTCCAGGCGCCTTCGGGCGAAGCGCCTTTTCCTCGATCCCACGGGCGCGCAGTGGGCTGTTCTGGAAAGACCAGCAGCGCAACTGACGCGCCATGCTCCAGCCTGCTCGTGCCGCCGTGGCCCCCGCCCGCCCGCCTCGTGTCCTCGGCGTGGCGGGAAAACCCGCGAGGCGGACTGCTCGCGTCCTCCGACTCCCAGGCGCTGAGGCGAATGAGTAGAGACGCGCGCACGAGCCAGTGGGGCCACTGGGCGCTCAACGTGGCGCTCGGCGCGCTGGGGGTCGCGGTGATGGTCCTCCTCTACGCGCTCGTCTCGGAGCACCTCGGCGGAGGGGGGCAGGCCGTTTACGGCGAGGCCTCCGCCCCGGGCGCGCAAGCGGCAACGGATAAGAAAAACGCCCGCTCAGGCGAGTCCACCGACGAGATCCTCCAGGTTGCGGTAAAAAACGGGTGCGGGGCCAAAGGCGTGGCCGCCGAGGCGCGCGGCTACCTGGTGCGTGAGGGCTTCGACGTGGTCGAGGTCGGCAACTACACGACCTTCGACCTCGACTCCTCGATGGTGATCGCCCGTGCGGGCAGCCGCGCCGCCGCCCGCCGCCTGGCCCGCGCGATGGGCATCCCGCCTGGGCGCATCCGCCAAGAGACGAGCGAGGCGTACCACCTCGATGCCGCGGCCGTGCTCGGGGACGACTACCGTTCGCTCGACCCGTTTCGCGGCGACGAGAGCAGCGCCTCAGGCCCGTCGTCCCGGCCCGCCGCTTCTCGCCGGCGGCTTTCCTCATTGCCTTTCACAGAGGTCTCTTTTCCTTCTTTCGCCTATCCTTCCCGCCCAAACACGGAGGAGAACCGCGTCCTGCGTTCTACTTTTCGTCCTCGATGAGCACTGCCCGTCCCGCCCGTTCCTCGTCCTCGTCTTCTTCCTCCTCGCCCGTGCGCACCGGGACCGACCCGACGCCCCGATTGGCCGCCTGTGTCGTCGACGCGATGGCCGAACGCAAGGCTGCTGACATCACGGTGCTGGACCTGCGCGCGGCCGGCGGCGGCGTGGCCGACTTCTTCGTCGTCGCCACCGGCTCCTCGGACCGCCAGATCCGCGCCATCGCCAGTGCGGTGGAGGAAGACGCGGAGGAACGCCTCGAGGAAACCCCCTGGCACGTGGAGGGCAAGGAGCACGCGCGGTGGGTCGTGCTCGACTACGTGAACGTCGTGGTCCACGTCTTCAGCCGCGAGAAGCGGGAATACTACGACCTCGAACGCCTCTGGGGCGATGCCGACATCGAGCACGTGCCCGTCGAGGACGGGACCGCCGCCGTCGAGCTGCTCCAGCCCGAGCGCGCCTCCTCGTCGTGACGAACTCGCCATGGTGCCGCCGAGGGCGCTCTCTTTCCGCAGCCACGCGACTGCTGCAGTGTTTGCTGTGCCTCCTCAGAAACTGAGCGCGTGGCGCCTCCTCGCCCTCGGCGCAGGCCCGCTGCTTCTGCTGGCGTTGCCGCTGACCGGGTGCGCCGGGAGCGAGGGCGCCCGCGAAAAGCCCCCGCCCGACCAGCGCTACGGCCACCGCTACGAGGGCGAAGGCCCCGCGGGGCGCCAGACGCTTCGCCTCACCGAGCCGGAACCGGGCCGGGCGTACAACCGCTTCCCCGTGCCGGTCGATTCGGTCGTCGCGCGGGCCGCTCCGTTCAAGGAAGGTGCAGAAAGGGTGCCCGTCGAGCTGCTCATCAAAGGCGTGTTACCGAACCGCTGCCTCTCCCTCGCCGAAGCCCAGACCGAGCGCGACGGGCGTTTCCTCAACGTAGCCTTCCGGATGCGCTGGCCGACGGGGCCGGGGGCCGGTTGCGCGCGTTACGAGCGTCCGTACCGCTTCTACCTGCCGCTGGAGGGACGCTACGAACCCGGCGACTACACGCTCAAGCTCAACGGAGCGGTGTACCCCTTCTCGATCCGACGCGAGTGACGCGGCGGCCCGCCGCCCGCGGGGCCACGCCCTGCAAGCCTTGCCCCCCGAGCCACAGCCCGCCACGCAATGATGCGCTTCTTTTTGCTGTTCGGCGCGGTGGCGGCGGGGCTGGCCGTCGGCGCCGGCGCCTTCGGAGCGCACGCGCTGGAAGGGCGCGTGCCAGCCGGGCGGCTGGAGGTCTTCGAGACGGCCGTGCGCTACCAGATGTACCACGCCCTGGCGCTACTCTTCGTGAGCTGGGCCGGGCGCACGCTGGAGGGCGGCGCGCTGCTGGCCGGGGCAGGCGGATGCTTCGCGGCGGGAATCGTCATCTTTAGCGGCAGCCTCTACCTGTTGGTCCTCACCGACACGGGCTGGCTCGGGGCCGTCACGCCCGTCGGGGGCGTGGCCTTCCTGGCCGGCTGGGGGCTGCTGGTCGCAGCGCTGGCGCAGGGCGTTTGACCGCCCCTTGGGCGGATCATCCGGGCGTGGGGCGCGGCCGGAAGAAAGCAACGCGCCTTCCGGCCGAGAAACCCTGCCGGGCAGCGAAGCCCCCGTGGGAACCGGATTTGGGGAGCCGGATTTCGCATGGCCGGAACGGCTTCGGCGCTTTCCCAAGCGGCGCTCCGCGTCAGATGCCCGACGCAATCAGAAGCTCGATGTCGCGGTGGGCCATGCCGAACATCGTAGCAAGGCTCTTCTTGGTGAGGTGCCGCCGGTAGACGTACGTGCCAGTGCGCAGGCCCTCGTCGTGCCAGAGCGCGTCGTTGACCGAGCCGGCCTCGCCGATGCGCATCAGGTAGGGCACCAGCACGTTCGTCAGCGCGTAGGTGGCCGTGCGCGCGACGTTGGAGGGCATGTTTGGCACGCAGTAGTGCACGACGTCGTGCTTGCGAAACACCGGGTCGGAGTGCGTCGTCGGGCGGCTCGTCTCGATGCATCCGCCCTGGTCGATCACCGCGTCCACCGCCACCGAGCCGCCCGGCATGGCCGCGACCATGTCCTCGGTCACGAGCAGCGGGGAACGCGCGCCGGTGGACATCATCGCGCCGATCAAGACGTCGGCGCTGGCGGTGGCCTGGCGCAGGTACCGCTCCGAGGCCATCGCGGTCGTGATCTGGCGGTCGAGGCTGTGCTCCAGGTCGCGCAGCGGCCCGAGCTCGCGTTCCAGGACGATCACGTGCGCTCCGAAGCCCAACGCGGTGCGCGCCGCCCACTCGCCCACCATGCCTGCGCCCAGAATCACCACGGTGGCCGGCGGCACCCCACTGATGCCGCCGAGCATCACTCCCTTGCCCTCCTGCCCGCCCGCCCTGACGCCGTTCTCGAGGTAGCGCGCGGCAATCTGCACGGCCATCGAACCCATAATCTCGTGCATCATGCGCACGATGGGGAAGGTACCGTCAGGGTCGCGGATGAACTCGAACCCGATGCCGGTGGCGCTCAGGTCCATCAGGCGGCGCAGGAACGCCGGCGACGTGTCCCCCAGGTGCAGCGCAGAAATGAGAAGCTGGCCCTCCTGCACGAAGTCGAGCTCGTCCTCGCCGGGCGGGCCGACTTTCACGACCAGGTCAGCCTCGCCGTAGAGGTCCTCAGCCTCCATGACGACCTCGGCGCCAGTGTCCGCGTACTCGGCGTCGTCGAAGTGGGCCTGCCGGCCAGCGCCTCTTTCGACAAACACCTCGTGGCCGGCGGCGACCAACGCCTGCGCGCCGCTGGGGGCGAGGGCCACGCGCCGCTCCTCGCCGTGGCGCTCACGCGGGACGCCGATTTTGAAGGACTCGCGCTCCTGGCTTATCGGGAGCGTCTCCTCCAGCGTCTGCAGGCTGCGCTGGCCGAGGCCTTGCAGGGGAGGCGCTTCCATACGCTCGGGGGGAGGCGGGGCAAAACGGCGGGTGTGGGCTCTGCGGCAATCTACGAAACGCGCCGGACTTTGTTAAGCCGGGCGCGGCGGACCGCGGGCGACAGACCGCAGACGACGGACCGTAGGCGGCAGACGGCCGGCCCCCTCGCGCGCAAGGATTCCGCCCAACCGCAACGCGTGGCCTCTTTTCTTCCAACCTTCCCCCCTCCAGCTTTCCACCCTTTAGCCCTCCCTCCGCAGCCATTCGTAGAGGAGAACGCCACCGGCGACGGCTACGTTGAGCGACTCGACGGCCCTCTCGCCCCGCGCTGGGCCGCCTGCCGGAGACGCCGCCGGGAGGGCCACGCGCTCACCGACGAGGTCCATCGCTGGGGCCGAGAGGCCGTGCGCCTCGCTTCCCAGCACCAGCGCCGAGGGGGTGCGGGGCTGCCACGCGCAGGCTGGCGTGCCGGTGAGGTCAGCCCCGTAGAGGGTGAAGCCGGCGCGCCGCAACCCGCCGAGCGCCTCCGCGAGGTCGGGAGTGCGGGCGAGCGCGAGGCCCCAGTGCGCCCCCATTGCCGCGCGCATCGTCTTGGGGCCGTAGAGCCCGGCCGTGCCGGGGCCTGCCAGCACGCCCCCCGCGCCAAACCAGGCGGCTGTTCGCAGCGCGGTGCCGGCGTTGCCGGGGTCCTGCACGCCGTCGAGCACCAATACAGCCTGCGCCGCCTCGGCGAGTGCCTCGGGCGCGGCCACGCTCGCCTCGGCGACCGCGAGCACCCCCTGCGACGACGCCACGGCCGAAAGGGGGGCGAGCGTTTCGGGGGTCGTGGTGTAGCAGGGCACCGCCTGCGCCTCGGCCTGGCGCGCAAGCGCGGCCACGCGGGCGTCCTCGGCCCGCGCCTCCTCGCTGGCGACAAGGCTGGCCAGCGGGGCCTCGGCCTCCAAGGCCGCCTCGACGGCGCGCACGCCCTCTACGAGCGTGCGCTCCTGTCGGCGCCGATGTTTGCGCCGGGTGAGCTTGCGGATGGCTTTCGCCTTTCGGTTGGACAGGCGCTGGGGCAACGGCACGGAGAGCGGGCAGGCGAGAGAACCGACGCGAACGCCGAACGCCTCGCCGGTCCGGTCGTTCGGGCCATGCTGCGTTGCCAACGCGCTTTTTCTTTTTCAGCAACGACGCTCGCTTCCTGCGTGCGACTTTGCCTGCGCTCTCTTTTCGGCAAAAACGCCCCTGGGCGGGCGCACGTCCTTTTGCTGCTGGGGGCGCTTCTGTGGGGAGCAGGCGGGTGCGCCAATCCTGTGCCTCCCAGCGGCGGGCCCAGAGACCAACAGCCCCCGCGCATCGCCGCCTCGCGCCCCGAAGCGGGCGCCACGGAAGTGCCCGCGGGCCGGACCGTCAACATTCAGTTCAGCGAGTACGTCGAGCGCTCGTCGCTGCGAGAGGCCCTCTCGGTGACGCCCCGGCCCGAGGAGCGGCTGGAGTTCGAGTGGGACCAGCGTAGCGTCGAGATCATCTTTCCTCAACGCTTCCGCGACAGCACGACCTACCTGCTTACCATCGACAAGGCGTTGCAGGACGTGCACAACGTGGCCCTCGAACAGCCTATCACGCTGGCCTTCTCGACGGGCGCGCAGATTGACGAAGGCACGCTGGCCGGGCGCGTCGTCGGGAGTCGGCGCGGGCAGGGGCGCGAAGGAATGGACGTGTACGCCTACCCTGCCCGCGTGGCCGACAGCGCACGCCTTCCGCAACGTCCGCTCTATCGCACCCAGACCGGCCCCGAGGGGCAGTTTCGGTTCTCGTATCTGCGCGAGGAAGCGCGCTACTACGTCGTCGCGCTGCGCGACCAGAATCGCAACCGCCGCCCCGATCCGCTGGAACTGTTCGCCGCGCCCCCCCGCCCGGCGCTCCCGGCCCGTCCTTCCGCGGAAGCCCCCGCTTCCGGCGATTCTCTGGATCCTCGCCCCGCGGAGGCTGAGGGCCCTCCCCGCAACCGCCGGGCCACGCGCCCCACGGCGTCCCCCAGCCGCGCCGACAGCGCACGCGCGGCCCCCTGGGTAGCGGAGCGCGAAGACCCGGTGCCGCCGCGCCTCACGCGGGCATTGCCGCGCTCGCGGGGTCGCGTGGCCCTCCGCTTCAGCGAACCGATTCGCCTCCAGGAGCGCGCGCCGGGCCGCTTCGCCCTCACCGACACGACCACCGGGCGCACCGTCGCCGTGCGCCGCGTCTACCGCCAGCCCGGCCAGCAGCAACGTCTCACGCTGCGGACCGCCCCGATGCGACCCGGCGCCGGCTACCGGGCACGCCTGCCCGAGAGCGGCGGCGCGCCCGTGCTCACCGACACGAGCGGCAACGCTCCCGAGCGCCCGGCCACCGCATCCTTCACGGCCGTCGAGCAATCCGACACGCTGGGCCTGCGCTTCCGGGGCTTCACGAGAAAGGGCCCGGCCCTTCCGGTCTCTGAAGGGGGAAATGAGCTGGCGCTTGCGCCTGGCCAGTCGGCCGCTGTGACGTTCAACCGGCCGCTCCCGGGCGACTCGGCAGCCACGCGGCGCCTCCTCTCCGCGCGCGACACGACTACCGGCTCGGCGCTGCGCTACCGCCTCGACACGCGCGACGGCACGACCTACCGCCTGCGCTTCGCCCCGCCGCTGGACTCGGGGCAGGTGGGCCGCCTGCGCGTGGACGCCCGCCGCCTGCGCCCGCCTACCGACACGACGTACACCCGCCTGGTCCGCCGCCTCCCGCCGGAGGCGCTCGGGGCCGTCAGTGGAGCGGTGCAGGTCGCCTCCGATTCCTCAACCGCCGACACGACGGGCGCTCCCGTGCGGGTGGAGCTGTACGCCGCCGAGCGCACCCGCGGCGCCCCGCTGCGCACCGCGCGCCCCGACAGCAGCGGGCGGTTCGTGTTCAAAAACTTGCCCGAAGCGTCCTATCGCTTTCGCACGTTCCTCGACCGCGACGCCGACAGCACCTGGGACGCCGGCCAGCTCGCCCCCTACCGCCCCGCCGAGCCGCTGGCCTGGAGCCGCTCGCCCGTCGAGGCGCGCCCGCGCTGGGAAACCGCTACCGAGGACACCCTTCGGATTGACGCCCTTCGAGCACCGACTGACGAGTAACCTCCTCCTCCGCTGCAATGCCCCACGCCCCCTCTTCGGCGCCGCCGTTGCTCTCGGCCGAGGCGATGCGCGCAGCCGACGCTTTCACCATCGAAGACCTCGGCCTACCGGGCCGCGTGCTGATGGAGTCGGCCGGGCGCGCGGCTGCCGACCGCATCGCCGAGGCGTTTGGGCCGCTCGGCGGGCAGACCGTGGCGGTGCTCTGCGGCAAGGGCAACAATGGCGGCGACGGGCTCGTCGTGGCGCGCCAGCTCTGGGCGCGCGGGGCCGGCCTGGTGCGCGTCGTAGCTTCTTCGGAAGACTTCTCTGAAGACGCCGCGGCCAACGCGCGCCTCCTCGACAAGCTACGCGCGGAGGCGAACGGAGACCGCCTCGTCCTGGAAACCGTCGACGACCCGGACGCGCTGGACGCCCTGCCGGCCACGGCGGACGTGCTCGTGGACGCGCTACTGGGCACGGGCCTCACCAGCGCGCTGCGCGAGCCGGTCGCCAGCCTCGTCGGCTGGGTGAACGAGCACGACGCCCCGACCGCCGCGCTGGACGTGCCCACCGGCCTCCAGTCGGATACCGGCGCCGTCCTCGGGGAAGCCGTGTGCGCCGACCTGACGGTGACGATGGGCGCGCGCAAGACGGGGCTGGCGATGCGCGAGGGGCCGTCCTGCACCGGGCGCGTGGCTGTGGCCGAGATTGGGATCCCCGCCTTCGCGCTCCGCCGCCCCGCCGCCGAGGGACAGGCGGGCTGTGCCTTCCTCACCACCGACGAGGCCGTGGGGCGCTGGCTCCCCGAGCGCACCCACGAGGCGCACAAGTACCGCGTGGGGATGGCGCTGGTCATCGGCGGGGCGCCGGGGATGACGGGCGCGGCAGTGATGTCGTCCGAAGCGGCAGCGCGAGCCGGGGCCGGCTACGTCGCCTGCGCGTGCCCAGAGGGAGCGCGGGGAGCGCTCAACGCGCATCTCACGTCTGTACCCATCACGGCGTTGCCCCGCCAGTCCGCAGGCCGCGGCGGGCTGGACGCGCGTGCCGCCCTCGACGCCCTCAGCGGCCAACTGGACAAGGCCGGCGGGCTGCTCGTGGGGCCGGGCCTCGGCACGGCCGACGGAACGGCGCGCTTCGTGCGCCTCCTGCTGGAAGAAACGGACGTGCCTGCCGTCATCGACGCGGACGGGCTGAACGCGCTGGCCGGGCAGCGCGACGCCTGGTTCGAGACGCACAGCCAGGGGCGTTGGGTGCTCACGCCCCACGCCGGCGAGTTTGCGCGCCTGACCGGCACGGAGAACCCCGACCTCTCGGACCGCCTTCGCGCCGCGCAGGAGCACGCCCAGCGCTGGGGCTGCACGCTGGTCTTGAAAGGCTTTCCCAGCGTAGTCGCTGGTCCCGAAGGGCGCGCCCACGTCGGCAGCACGGGCTCTCCGGCCCTCGCCACCGCCGGCACGGGCGACGTGCTGGCAGGCCTCGGCGCCGGCCTCCTCGCGCAGGGCGTGGCTCCGCTGCAGGCCGCCGCCGACCGCTTCACCACCTCGCGGGCCGGGCGTACCCTCCTCGCCTCCGATCTCGCCGGCGAGCTGCCCGCCCTCCTCCACGAACGCTTCGCCTGAAAGCCGGTGGTTCATGGGAAAAGTCGGCCACGCGGTCGACATTGCAAACATCAGTCAGCCACGCCATATTTCACTCCCTCCCCATCGTCACCCGTCGCACCGTTCTCTGGCTCGCTCTGCTCTGGTCGCTGGCCGTCCTGGCCGCACTCTGGTGGCCTCGCCCCGACCTGCCCAACCCTCCCAGCGCGTTTCCGCTCGACAAGTTCGTGCACCTCGGCCTGTTCGCCGGCACGGCATGGCTGTGGATGCACGCCACGCGCAGGTCATTGCGCCGCCGCGCGGCCTGGGTGGCCGGGCTGGGCCTCCTGTTCGCATTTCTCACCGAGGCGGGGCAAGGCCTGCTTCCCTTCGGGCGCGCTCCCAGCCTGCTCGATGGGCTCGCCGACGCCGCCGGGCTGGGGCTGGGCGTGGCCGCCTTCGCCAGCGGCGGGCGCGTTCCCGTCTCCACCCGGCCGCGTGCGTGAAAAAGGCGCGCCCCGGGCGCGGGATCGGAACAGCCCGTTCGGCGGACTGTTGGCGCCCCCTGCAAAGAAGCCGTTGGTTCTTGTTTCTCTCTGCCAACCTCATTGCCTCGTCATGGCTCTGAACAAAGAAGACGGTGCCGATCTGCGCAAGCGCTACCCGCTTTTTATAGAAGGCGGCATGATCATGGCGCTGCTTGTCCTGATCGCTGCATTCCGCTTCACTTGGGACGGCGGTCAGAAGAAGACTTTCGACATGAGCGAGCAAGAGACCGTCGACATCAAGGAAGTCAAGCAAACCCAGCAAAAGAAAAAGCCCCCGCCACCGCCGCGCCCGCCGGTGCCCATCGAGAAGCCCGACGACGAGGTACTCGAGAACGAAGACCTCGACTTCGACTCCTCGCTCGACCTCGACGAGACGCTCACCAAGACGACCGAGAGGGAAGCGCCCCCCGAGCCGGACGAGGGCGAGGAAGAGACAGAAGAGGTCGTCCCGTTCGCCGTCATCGAGGAAAAGCCCAAGATGGTCGGCGGCCGAGAGGCGCTCTACGAGGAAGTTAGCTATCCCGATTTTGCTAAGCGCGCAAACATCACCGGGACCGTTTACCTTCAGTTTACCGTGCAGAAAGACGGGAGCCTGACGGACATGAAGGTGCTGCGCAGCCCGCACGAGTCGCTCAGCAAAGAAGCGATCCGCGCGATCAAGTCCATGGAGTTCAAACCCGGCAAGCAGCGCAAGGAGCCCGTCAAGACGCGCATGTCGCAGCGCGTGACAATCGTGATGGTTCCCACCGTTGACCCGTTCTCGGCAACAAACTCCAGCACCACGTCATGAACCGTCACATTATAAATAGGGTTTTCTAGCACCACCTCTCCGGCAAGGTCCACCTGCTCACCGTCCGCCGAGACGTTTTCTAAATGAACTCCCGCCGTCGTACTCTGCCGTTCCCGCTGCTCCGACCGATGAGTACGTCGGTGGCCCGTTCCAGGAAGAGGCCGTGATCGAGCACACCGGGGCGGCGGGCGAGCGCTTCGGCGAAGGCATGCGCGTCGGGAAGCCCCTCAGGGGCAAAATGTGCGTCCAGCACCCACAGCCCCTGATCGGTCACGACGGGACCGTCTTTAGACGCGCCGGTGCGCAGTTCGGCGGCAGCGGCGCCCGCCTTTTCCAGATGGCGCGCAACCGGGCCGGCGGCCATCGGCAGGACCTCGACGGGTACAGGCGCCCGTTCTCCCAGGCGCTTCACCTCTTTCGATGCGTCAGCCAGAATGACGAAGCGCTCCGCCTCGGCGGCAACGACTTTTTCGCGGGTGTGCGCCGCCCCGCCTCCTTTGATGACGTTCAGCGCCGGGTCCACCTCGTCGGCCCCGTCGAGGGCCAGGTCGAGAGGCGCCGCTCCCTCCTGGCCGCCGCGGTCGTCGAGTGTCGTGAGCGGGATGCCCTCCGCCCGCGCCAGCCGCTCGGTGCCGGGCGAGGTCGGCACGCCGGTTACGCGCTTTAGCTCGCCGCTTCGCAGACGCCGTCCCAGCGCGCGCAAGGCACGCGCTGTCGTCGAGCCGGTGCCCAGCCCTACGTGCATTCCGTCCTCGACGAGGGCCGCGCCGGCTTCTCCAGCGGCCTTTTTAGCTTCGTTGCTGGTGCTCACTCCGTTCGCGGGAAAGGGGAAAGAAGGAAACCGAGAAGAGGGGGTCTGTCGGAGACGCCTTCGCCAAAGCATAGCGAAGACGCCGCTGACAAAAAACCTCATCCCTCCTCCCTTTTCTCTCATCCCTGCGCGTTTTTCTCATCCCTGCGCGAGGCGGAGCCGACGCGCGCTCCACCGCCGCCGCCCCGCCGACGGCCCACGCCCACGGGAAGACGGCGCTGAAGTCGAAGTACAGGGCGATGGCATTGCTGAAGGCCGCCCCGAGCCCAATCCCGATCAGCCCGCCAATCTGGCACATCACGACCGCCTCGATCAGGAACTGGCGCATGATGTCGCGTCGCCTCGCGCCCACCGCTTTTCGGATGCCAATCTCGCGCGTGCGCTCCGTCACGCTCACCAGCATGATGTTCATAATGCCGATGCCCGCCGCCAGCAGCGAGATCAGCCCGATGCCCACTCCCCCGGTGGTCAGCACGCTGGTAAACTGCTCAGCCTCTTCTTGGATCGTCGCGTTTGACTCGATCTCGAAGTCGTTGTCCTCGGCCGGCCCGAGCCCGCGAATCACACGCATGTGGCTGATGACCGCCTGCTTGCCCGCCTGCATCGCCTCGAAGCCCGCCGTCTTGATGCTCAGGTCGCCGATGTTGCGCCCCTGCGTGCCGTAGGCTTCCGCCAGCGTGGAAATGGGCGCGACCACCCGGTTGTCGAAGCTCATGTTCAGAAAGCCTCCTTTCTCAGCCAGCACGCCCACCACTTGCAGCCGCACGCGCCCGATGGTGATCTGCTTCCCCAGCGGGGTAGCGTTGGGAAAGAGCGCGTCGGCCACCTCCTTGCCCAGGAGCGCCACGTTGCGCGCGTGCTGCACGTCCCGCTCGGTGATCGGCCGTCCCCGGGCCAGCTCGTAGCCGAAGTTGCCCAGGAAGTTTTCATCGCTGCCGTAGAGCGTGGTCCCGCCTTCGGTGGCATTACCGCCGGAGCGCACCTTTTCTCCCCGACCGAAGCTCTCCTGGATGCTCACGGTGAGGCCCGCACCGGCGCGGCGCTTGAGGCGCAGGGCGTGCTCGTAGGTAATGTCGGGCACTTCATTGCGCTGCCCGCCTTTCCAGCCGCCCTTGCGCTCCACGTTGAACGTTGAGCCGCCGTAGATCTGGAGCGCCTCCTGGAAGTATACGT
>PXTT01000052.1 GCA_003022535.1 Bacteroidetes bacterium QS_9_68_14 | reverse complement strand
GCGGCGCTGGCCGAGCGGTGCGGGCTGTCCGCAACCCCGCCGCAGGGCGAGGCCGCGCTTTCGCAGACCATCGCCGCGCTCGAACAGCGGCTCGAAGCGGCCGAGGCGCGCCGCCGCGCTGCCAACGAAGCCGAGGAGCGCCTGGCGCGCCTGCGCCGCCGCCGCCACGAGATCGCGCCGGCCCTCCAGGCCCGTCGCGAACGCCGCGACGCGCTGCTCGGCACGCTCCGCCGTCTCGGTGACGACGATGCCTCGACCCGCGAGCTTATCGAGGAACTTCAGGCCCGCCGCCGCGCGGCCCATCGCGCCGAGCACGCCCGCGCGATGCTCTTCCGCAAGCATCCCGATTGGGAAGCGCGCCGCGAGGAGATCCGCGCGCTCGAAAAGGAGGCGGGCGAGTGGGCCTACTCCGACGAGGAGGTCGTCCGCATGAGGGAGCGCCGTGACGCCGTGGACGAAGAGATCGCGGAACGGGAAGAAAGGCGCGCCCAGAAGCGCGCGGAGGCGGAGCGCCACGCCCGCGCTCCCGACCCGGCGAACGTGGCCAGCAAGCTCGCCGCCGTGGAGCGTCGCCTGTCGCGCGCAGGCCGCCGCCGCGACCACCTGGCGCTCCTGGCAGGCGCGCTGCGCCGCGCGGAGCGCACCTTTCGCCGCAAGCACCAGCCCGAAGCCATCCAGCAGGCCGGGCGCTACCTGCGCGCCATCACCGGCGGGCGCTACCGCCACCTCGCGCTGGAAGGAAAGGAGAACCGCCTGCACGTGAGCCGCGCGCCCGAGAGCGCGCCGCAGCCGGTTGCCCCGCCGCTCAGCCGGGGTCTGCGCGACCAGGCCCAACTCGCGTTGCGCTTCGCGCTCCTCGACCGCCTCGATCGGGAGCAGGAGGCGTTGCCCGTCTTCCTCGACGAAGTCTTTGCCACCTGGGACCGGCGCCGGCGCCTGCGTGCCTACGACGTGATCGAAGAACTCATGGAGCGCCGCCAGGTCTTCGTCTTCACCTGCCACCCCGCGCTTTCCGAAGAGCTCAGCCGCCGCCTCGACGCGCGCCGCGTCCTGCTGGAGGCGCCCGAAGCAGAAGAAGAGAGCGAGCAGAAAAGCATTTCTATCTGAGGCGCGCCGCCGTCCGTCTGCGGTCAGTTCGCGCTCGCGTCGGGGAAGCGGCATTCCTCGCACGGGCACAGCGCGCGCAGATGCTTCCAGCGGTAGAGGCCGGTGTTGTGGCCGTCGTCCCACGTCAGGCGCAGGGCGTAGGTGCCGACAGTTTCGGCGCGCACGTTCGTCCACTCTCGTTCGGGCGGCGCGTCGAAGACCTCCGGTCCGGGCCGCGCGCCGCCGTGGCCACCCCGGCATTGGGCGCAGGGGCACGCTCGTCGCAGTCCGTCGAGGGGAAAGACGGACGTGTGCCCGTCGGCCCAGGCGACGGTGAGAGTTTGCGCGTCCGTGTCGAGCGCCACGCGCTCGGCCGTCGATGAAGCAGGCATGGGAGAGAAGCGGGAAAGGCAAGAGCGCTGCGCGCGACTGCCGGCCTGCGAGAACCGCGTGGCCTGGCCGTTTTCACCCCCACTCTCGCCCCCCGAACTCACGAGCTGTCAAACTCACGAACTGCCGTTCACGTCGAGCACCACGCGGAAGCGCGCCTCGTTTTCGATCATGCGGTCGTAGGCGGCGCCGGCCTCCGCGAGCGGGTACGTCTCGATCATCGGCGTTGCGCCAGTGCGCGCGCTGAAGCGAAGGGTGTCTTCCGAGTCCTGCGCGTCGCCGCTCGGCCAGCCAGCCACCGACTGCCGCCCCTGGATCAGCGCCATCGGGCTGACCTCGACCGGCTCGCCCGTAGCCGCTACGATCAGGAGCGTCCCGTTGCGCCCGAGGCCGCCCGTCACCGCCGTGATCGCCTCGCTCACCGGCGCGGTCGCCAGGATGACGCGCGCGCCGCCGAGGTCCTGCAGCGCCTCGGCCGGATCGGTGTCTTCCGAAAAGATGAAGTGGTCCGCCCCCAGTTCGCGGGCGAGGTCTTCCTTGTCGGGGCTGTGGGAGAGAGCAGCCACCTCGAAGCCCATTTTTTGGGCGTACTGCACGGCCAGGTGCCCCAGCCCGCCGATGCCTTGCACCGCGACCAGCGCGCCGCCCTCCGCGCCGCTGTTGCGCAGCGCGTTGTACGTCGTGATCCCGGCGCAGAGGAGCGGGGCGGCCTCCTGTGCGTCCAGTGCCTCCGGCATCTGCGCGACCGCCTCCTGCGGGGCCACGAGATACTCCGCGTAGCCGCCGTCGAAGTGAATGCCCGTAACCTGCCCGTTCTCGCAGTTGACGAAGTCTCCGTTGCGGCACGCCTCGCACTCGAAGCAGTGCCCGCCGTGCCAACCCACGCCTACACGCTGCCCTTCGTCCCACTGGTCCACGCCGTCGCCTACCGCGTCTACCGTGCCGACGACTTCGTGGCCTGGTACGCGCGGGTACTCAATGCCCGGGAACTGTCCCTCCTTCACGAACTCATCGCTGTGGCAAACGCCACACGCTTCCACGGCCACGCGCACTTCTCCGAGACCGGGGGCGGGCACGTCTTTCTCTACGATCTCGAAGTCGCCCTCAGCTTCGGGCACTTGTGCGGCTTGCATCGTCGCCATAATTAGGGAAAGAGATGGAGAAAAAAGCGAAGAGGGGGTCGCTGCATGAAAATACTTCGGGCGACGCGGCAAGGTTCGCCGCGAAGACAACGATGGGCAAAAGACGATATGATCGCCAAGCCGATCCCTACCTCTCACACGACGCTGCCAGCGGGACCGGGAGGAGCGGGAGTATTGCGTCTCTGCGCCAGCCGAGAGCAGAACGTCTCACGGGACGAGGCCTCGGCGGAAAACGCTCTGCCGTTCGCCGCCCGAACCGCCGCAGGCCAGAAAAGAAAAGCCGGCCCCCGCCCGAAAGCAGAAGCCGGCTCTGGAAAGCAACGCGTGGCTGATGGCGTTAGCTACCGTCTTCCTCGAAGGGGTAGACCTCCGAGAGCAGATTTTGCAGCTTCGTGCGCCCGCGGTTGATGCGGCTCTTGACCGTGCCCATCGGCAGGCCCGTGATCTCGGCGATCTCGTCGTAGGCCAGCTGCTGGATGTCGCGCAGCACCACGACCTCACGGAAGGCCGGCGGGATTTCTTCGAGCGCGTCCTGGATGTAGCTGTCTTGGATGGTGGACGCTGCGTGGCGATCCGGCGAGAAGCTCTCGTCGGGGATCTCCATTTCGTACTCCTCGTTGTCGCGGTTCACCGACTGGATCGACTGCATCCGGCGGCGCTTGCGCTTGCGGTTCTCGCTGCGCGCAAGGTTGCCGGCGATGGTGTAGAGCCACGTCGAAAACTTGGCGATGCGGCGGTAGCTGTGGCGGTTGCGATGCACGCGCAGGAAGGTTTCCTGCAAGAGGTCCTCGCACCGCTTCATGTCGCCGAGGAAGCGGTAGAGGTACTGCATGAGGCGGTCCGAGTAGCGGTCCACCAGAATGTTGAAGGCCTCGACGGTC
>PXTT01000051.1 GCA_003022535.1 Bacteroidetes bacterium QS_9_68_14 | reverse complement strand
CGAACTTCTGGACGCTCTTGATGCAGACGCTGGCGCTGATCCTCGTGGCGACGCTGCTGTCGCTGCTGGTGGGGGTGCCGCTGGGCATCTGGGCCTCGAAGAGCCGGATCGTCAATCAGGTGCTGCGGCCCGTGCTGGACTTCATGCAGACGATGCCGGCGTTCGTCTACCTCATTCCGGCGGTGCTGCTCTTCGGGCTGGGGGAGGTGCCCGGCGTCATCGCCACGTTCATCTTCGCCACCCCGCCGGTGGTGCGGCTCACGAACCTCGGCATTCGCCAAGTCGACACTGAGGTCGTCGAGGCGGCGCGCTCCTTCGGCGCCACGACGCCGCAGATGCTGATGAAAGTGGAACTGCCCATCGCCTTGCCCACCATCATGGCCGGGGTCAACCAGACCATTATGCTCTCGCTCTCGATGGTCGTCATCGCCGCGCTGATTGGCGCGAGCGGCCTGGGCCAGCCGGTGATGACCGGCATCACGCAACTCGACATCGCCACCGGCTTTAACGGGGGGCTGGCTATTGTCATCCTGGCCATTTTTCTCGACCGCGTCACGCAGGCCATCGGCGCGAAGGCCGCCGCCGGGGAAGTCCGTAGCGGCACGGCGTAGCAGCACGGCGTAGCGCGCATCGCCTTCGAACGAACGGGCTGCTGCGCGAGGCGGCCTGCCGCTCAGGTCAGTGCTTCCAATTTTGGTGAGAACGCAAATGATGGATTGCGAATAGCAGATGGTGAACTCCATGTCGCCGGCGATCCAGACCCGGATCCGGCGAGCAAAGCGAGCGGACAAGTTTTCCCAAACCTCCACGCTTCTATGTGCATCCCCCCCCCGACGCGAAACGTTTTCGCCGCCTTCGCCGCAGCGCTTCTGTTGGCGGGCGGTGTGCTTACCACCGGCTGCGGCAGCTCGGACTCCGGCGCTGCGCAGGGCAACGAAAAGAACATCCACCTGGTCTACGTCAACTGGGTGGAGGGCGTGGCCATGGCGCACGTGATGGACGCGCTCCTCACCGACAGCCTGGGGATGGAGGTAGAGCGCACCGAGGTGACCGGCGCGGGGCTGGCCTTTTCGTCAGTAGCCTCCGGGGACGCGGACGTGTTTACGGAGGTGTGGCTGCCGACGACCCACCAGAGCGGCTGGCAAAAGTACGAGGGAGCGCTCACGAAAGTGGGGCAGTGGTATGACAGCACGTCGGTGGGGCTGGTAGTGCCAGCCTCCTCGAAGCTCGAGAGCGTGACGGACCTGCCGACGTACCGCAACGAGCTTGACGGCGAGATTCACGGCATCGAGAGCGGGGCGGAGATCAACCAACAGGCGCGCGAGGTGTTGGAAAACGGTAACATCGGCGGCTTCGACGTGCTCGCCTCCAGCGGTCCGGCGGCGTGGTCGGCCCTGCGCTCGGCCACGCAGGCAGACCAGCCCGTCGTAGTAACCGGCTGGAAGCCGCACTGGAAGTGGGCGCGCTTTGACCTGCGCTACCTCGAAGGCGCGCAGACGGGCCAGTCGCCGGTCTTTGGAGAGCCGGAAAACATCGTCATGGTCGCCGACACGACCTTCGATGACCGCCACTCCGAGCGTGTCGTGCAGTTCTTCGACAACGTGCGCGTGAATGAGGACGAGGCGCTCAACAGCTTGATGCAGCCCTTCCAGCCCAACAGTGACGTGACCGACAAGATGAGCGCCGCCCGCGACTGGATCAACAACCCCCGCCGGCTCGTGGCCGAGTGGGTGCCCCCCGCTGACTCGGCGCAGGCGCCCGGCGCTTCGCAAGCGCGGGCGCAGACGGCAGCCACGCAATGAGGCCGCGACGACACCCCTGAGACGACCCCCGATGGGACGACCCTCGAGGCGACGGCGCACGGCACTGCGTGGCCGGCTTCCATACCGCCCAGCAACGCGAAACCCGCGTGGAGACCCCCGTCCCGCGCGAACATCCCGCCGCTCGGGCAAGTTCGGCGCCGCCGATCTGAAAAGCTTCCGCGCTCCCTTTCTCCCCCGCCTCCCTGCTCAATATGCCCGACCAGCTCAATACGCCCGACCAGAACGACCGTAGCGCCTATCCGCACCCCAACGACTTCGCCGTCATGCGGCCGGAGTATCACCAGCAGGACGACGGCTTCTGGCAGGCCACGATCAACGTGAGCCCGTTTCGCGTGAAGGGGGAGAGCGCCTCGAAGCCCGGCGCGCGCCGGGCGGCGCTCTACGAGGCAGAGAAGACGTACCGCAACTACCACCCGTCGCACTCAATCAACAACCCCTTCCCCGAGGAGTTTACCGACGGCGAGGGCATGGAGTGGAAGCGCACGAGCCCGCAACGCCGCGGCGAGCTGGGGGACTACATTTTCGAGGACGACTACGGCGAGCAGGACTACGTGGACATCGAGACGATGCTGATGTGGGACGTACGCCCGGCTGCCGCTGCCGAGGCGGCTTCTGAGCCCGGCACTGACGAAGCAACGCCGGACGAAGAAGAAACGGCTTCTTCCGAAAAGGCGGGGGCCGAGGTGGAAACGGGGGCCGAAGCAGAAGCGACCAGTGCGGCACAGTAGTCGCCCCCTCCTTCCGTCAGCGCCCCAGCCCAGAGCCGCTATCGAGCAACAACCACAGCGCGTGGATGCTGCCGGGCAACAGGGCGATCAGCGAAAGCACGACGTTGAGCAAAAAGGCCCGGCCGAGTCCTTTTTGCAGAAAGACCGAAAGCGGGGGCAGAAAGATGGCAATGAGGATCTGGATAAGCTGCCTCATGACAGGCGCGGCGGGTAGATGCAAGGAAAGACGCACGCGAGCAAGATAGCATGTAGCCAGCGGCCCATGGCGACGCGCGCGACGCTCCGATGAGCCCGCGCGTGGGGCCGCGCGTTCATGGCGCGTAGTGCGGACCGATGGAAAGACGCTAAGTTTTCCCACGACCCACGTAGGCTCACTCGCTTTCCTCCTCCGCCAGCGCCTCGTCTTTTACCGTCAGAAGCTGCTGGACGGCCGCCTCGCGCCCCTGGGGCACCTTGCCGAAGAAAAGCACTTCCTTGATCGCCCCCAGCGCGCGTTGCTCCGGCCCGTCCAGGCGTTGCTGCATCTCCTCGAAGAGCGCGCCCCGCCGCTTCGCCTCGCCGGCGATCTCGTCCATGTACCGGCGCGCCGCGGCGTGCTCGTTCTCGATGTCGCCGTCGAGGATGGCCTCGCGCACGTTCTCCTTGACGATGCCGACGGCCACGCCTTCCTCGATTCCCAGCGCCTCCATGATCTCCTCGCCGCTGAGGGGCGGCTCGAAGTTGCGCAGGCGATCCTTCTCCTCCACCGCGCGCATTTTCTCGGCCACGCGGTCGTAGGTCTCTTGGTGACGCGCGCGGCGGCGCGGGCTCGAGCTGGTCACGTCTGCCCGGGCGAGGGTCATCAGGTCACCGAGGTCCTCGCCGGCGTCGAAGAGCAGGCGGCGCACGGCCGAGTCCGTCACCTCGTCGCCGGCGAGGTCGGCGGGGCGGTGGTGCATCATCACCAGCTTCCGGGTGTAGTCCAGGCGCTGGTCCAGCGGCAGGCGCAGGCGGCGAAAGACGTCCTCGACCATGCGCGCGCCGACGTGCTCGTGGCCGTGAAAGGTCCAGTTGCCGTCCTGGAAGCGCTTCGTGCGCGCCTTGCCGATGTCGTGCAGGAGCGCGGCCCAGCGCAGCCAGCGCGTGGCACCTTCGGCGTCGTCGAGGGGGCGCGCGGCCACACGCTCGGCGAGCTGGTCGAGGACTTGCAGGGTGTGCAGGAAGTTGTCCTTGTGGCTCTCGCCCTCGCGGCGCTCGGTCCCCGTCAGCGCCGAGAGCTCCGGCAGAAAGCGCTCCAGGAGTCCTGCGTTTTCGAGAACGTGGAACCCGATGGATGGAACCTCTGCCGCGATGATTTTCTGGAGCTCCTCGGCGATGCGCTCCGGCGAGAGGATCTCGACGCGCTCGGCGTTTTCCTTCATCGCCGCGCGCGCCTCTGCGGCCACGTCGAAGCCGAGCTGCGCGGCGAAGCGGGCGGCACGGACCATGCGCAGCGGGTCGTCCGCGAAGGTGTCTGCGGGGTCCAGCGGCGTGCGCAGCAGCTGGCGCTCCAGGTCGGCGTGGCCGTCGAATGGGTCGATAAGCGCGCCGAAGCGGTCGGGCGCGAGGGCGGCGGCGAGGGCGTTGACGGTGAAATCGCGGCGGCGCAGGTCCTCCGCCAGCGTGGCCGCCTCGACGTCGGGCTTGCGGCTGTCGGAGCGGTAGCTCTCTTTCCGCGCGGCCACGAACTCGAGAACCATCGGTGCGTCGTCGCCCTCGACCGGGGACGGGACGCGCACGGCGGCCGTGCCGAAGTTTTCGTAGACGTGCGCGGTGGTGGGCATGGGCGCTCGGGGGACGATGTAGGAGAAAAGACAAGCAGGCGCGTTGCCTCATTTTTTCACCCAACGCCTTCCTGCGCGGCCACGCGGCCGATTCGGCGCAGCACTTCCTCGAACGGCTGGCGCGCCAGCGCGTCGGCCACGTGGCCTTGCGGGTCGGTGCGTACGTCGGAGGCGGCGGGCATCGAACGGAGGGGCGGCGTTCGGGAGTGGCGGGGCTGAAAAAGGCGTTTCCAGAGAACGTGAACGCCCGGCACAGGAGGGCGTTGGGTGAAAAAACGGGACAACGCGCCTGCTCGTCTTTCCTCCTGCATCGTCCCCTCGAGCGACCATGCCGCTCGACCCGGTCATCGCCGAGCGCCGCGAGGAGATCCTGCGCCTTGCCGAGAAGCACGGAGCGCGCAACGTGCGCGTCTTCGGCTCCGCCGCGTGCGGAGAGCTGGGGCCGGGGAGCGACGTGGATTTTTTGGTGGACTTGGACGCCGACCGAGACCTGTTCGACTTGGGGGGGGGCTGCTGATGGATCTCCAAGACCTACTCGACCGCCAAGTGGACGTGGCCACCGCGCAGGGCATTCACGAATATATTCGCCAACGAGTCCTCGAAGAAGCGCAGCCGCTGCGAAAGACGACCGGCTTTACCTGACGCACATTCTGGACAGCATCGAGCGTGTGGAGCAGTACACCGCCGAGGGCAAGCATGTCTTTCTTGAAGACGAGAAGACGCAAGACGCTACGGTGCGCAATTTGCGGACGATGGCCGAATCCACACAACGTCTCTCCGATTCGGTGAAAGCTCGTCGTCCCGAGGTCGACTGAGACGATATCGCCGGATTTAGAAACATCGCGGTGCACGGCTACCTGAGCTTCGACTACGACAAGGCATGGAACGTAGTGGAAAATAGACTTCCCAAACCCAAGCGTGCTGCCGAAGCGCTTCTGCGCCAACTCAATTCCGAGGCCGACGGCAACGATTCAGCGTCCGGCGAGTGACGCTCACGACGCGGAGGATGAACTGCGCTCGGAAGCGTCGCGCTCCGACGGCTCCTCGCGCCGGGACGGGGCGAACTCCGGCGCGTCACCGGGCGAGCGGTCCGGCCACGCGCCGTCCGCGTTGCCCTCTTCGAGCGTGCCCGGGTCGCCGGCCGTCCCTTCGTCTTCTTCGTCTTCGGTCGCGTGGCCGCCGCCGTCGCTGTCGTCGGACGCTTCGAGGCGCTCGCCGAGGTCCTCGCCGAGCCTTTCGAGCGTGCGCAGCGCCTCCATCGGGATGGGCAGGGCCACGAGGTTCGTGTCGTCGCTGCTAATGCCGCGCAAGGTCTGGAGCGTGCGCAGGTGCAGCGCGCCATCGACACCGCTCATGCGGCGGGCCGCCTCGGCCAAGTTCTCGGCTGCCTCCAGCTCCCCCTCCGCCTGGATCGTCACAGCGCGGCGCTCGCGCTCGGCCTCCGCCTGGCGGGCGATCACGCGCTGCATGTCGTCGGCCAGGATGATGTCTTTCAGCTCCACGCTCTGCACCTCGATGCCCCACGGGTCGGTCGCCGCGTCGATGATCTGTCGGATCTGCTGGGAAATTTTCTCGCGCTCCCCCAGCAGGGCGTCGAGGTCCACTTCGCCGACGACGTTGCGCATGGTCGTCTGCGCGAGCTGCCGCACGGCGTATTGGTAGCGCTCCACCTCGATGATGGCCCGCTCGGCGTTGCGCACCTTGTAGTAGATCACCGCGTTGATGCTGACAGTCACGTTGTCGCGCGTGATGGACTCCTGCTGCGGCACGTCGACGGCCTTGACGCGCATGTCCACGCGCTCCCACGTCTGCACGAAGGGCACGACCACGCCCAGCCCGGGCGGCATCACTTCGGTGAACTTCCCGAACGTGAACTTGACGCCGCGCTCGTATTCGTTGACGACTTTGATGGCCGAGGCGACCGTCGAGACGCCCAGAAACGCAATCGCCAAAGCGATTGTGAAAAGGAACGGCATGAGACTGCGCCGCGAAGAGGAGGGGAAAAGGAGGTGGAGAGTGGGGGGCGGTCGGAGGCCTCCCTTCTTACCTTCTTTTTTCGCATCTTCAAGGTCAACGCACCTGCCGCAGCAGGCGTTCGGTGAGGCGCATCACGGCCACGGCGTCGAGGAGCGAGACCGGCGCGGGGCGGCCGGCCTGAAGCGCCCCGAGAAAGGCGCGCGTCTCGCGGCGCCGGAGCGCGCCCAGAAACGCGCCGTCGCCGGACGAGGGCGACGGGTCGCGTGGCTCGTCGCGGGCGTCGCCGCTCCGGACGCGCACGCCCGGCGCGTCGAGGGCGGCGCCGAGCTGGAAGCCGCCGTGGCCGGCGGCCCGGAGGCGTCGCCGTGGAGCGCCCGTGAGGCCACGCCGCACGGCGACCTGCGCGTAGGTGCCGCTGGCGAAGCGCAGCCCCGCCAGGAGCGCCTCGAAGCGGGCCCCATCGGCAGCGCGGACGGCCTGCGCGTCGAGATACGTGACGCTCCGCCCCGCGCGGCGACCGGCGGCGGGGCCTTCGTCGCCGGCCGCGCCCGCCAGCGCGACGCTCAGGTCCAGCGCGTCGGCGAGGCGTGCCCGGAATGGCGAGACGGCGTTGCGCCCGTCGCCTGCTCGCTCAACGTCTTGCTGGACAGACACCGTGCCGACGTGCGCCCCGCGCGGCAATGCGGCGAAGAGCGGGTGGAAGCGCAGCGGGCGGCTCACGCCCACCTCCGCGCCGGCTTCCTCGGCGTGGGCGGCCAGCCGCTCGGCCTCCCCGACCGAGGCCGCCGGGGGCCACTCCAGAAAGAGGTGCCGTCCCTGCCGCAACGCCGCCTCGGCGCGCTCCGCCCGCCGCCCGGGCGTGCCGCACAGCAGCGCCACGTCAAGGGCCGTCTCCCGCCGCTGAATCACGCCCGCGGCGGTCGCCTCGGGCAGGTGCTCGGCCAGCGTGGCCCCGTCGGCAGCGCGGACGGCCCTCGCGCGCATTTCTGCATGCGGCCCGTTGCCGATGAGCGCGGCTTTTGCGAGTTGCGTGCTCGGAGTCCGGGGTTCGGAGTCGCTCACGCTGTCGCCGAGGCGGCACGAAAGACGCGAAACCCCCAGTCCCAAACGCCAAACCGGATCAATAGCCGGCGACTTCGCCGTCCTTGCGCATCTCGGTGGCGCCCCAGTAGACGCCCTCCCCGGGGTCCCAGCGGATGGCCTGGTAGCCGCCGTAACCGCCGGCGTCCACTTCCACCTCATGGCCCATCTCGCGCAGGGCCTCCACGACGGGTGCGGGCACGCCGCTTTCCACGTTCAGCGTGCCGCCGCCTTCGATCCCCGAGCCGGTCGGCGAGCTGGAGCCGCGGTGGCGGTAGCGGGCTGCGTCGCCGGCCTCCTGCACGTTCATCCCAAAGTCGATCATGTTTGCCAGGATCTGCACGTGGCCCTGCGGCTGCATCGCCCCGCCCATCACGCCAAAGCTCATCCACGGCCGCCCGTCTTTCGTCACGAAGGCGGGGATGATCGTGTGGAAGGGGCGCTTCTCGGGCGCGTAGGCGTTGGGGTGGTCGGGGTTGAGGTTGAAGAGCGCGCCGCGGTCTTGCAGCATGAAGCCCAGCTCCGGGGGCACGAGCCCGCTTCCCATGCCTGCGTAGTTGCTCTGGATGAGCGACACCATCATGCCGGTCGAGTCGGCCACGGTCAGGTAGATCGTGTCGCCCTCCTGAAGCATCTCGGTCGCCTCGGCGAGGCGTTCCGGATTGCCGTGCGTGGGCGTCTGCATCACGTCGTCCATCGCGATCTGCTCGCGGCGCGCGTCGGCGTACTCCTCCGAGAGGAGCTCCGCCGTCGGCACGTCGTAGAAGGCCGGGTCGGCATAGAAGCGCGCGCGGTCCTCGAAGGCCAATTTTTTGGCCTCGGCCATGACGTGCAGGTAGTCGGCGGTGTTGTGCCCCATCTCCTCGAGGTCGTACTCTTTCAGGAGCTGGAGCATTTGGAGGGCGGCGATGCCCTGGCCGTTGGGCGGCAGCTCGTAGACCTCGTAGCCGCGGTACTCGGTGCTGACCGGCTCTACCCAGGTGGCCTCGTGCTCCGCGAAGTCTTCATAGCGCAGGTGCCCGCCGATCTCGCGCATGTACGCGTCGATGGTGCGGGCGATCTCGCCTTCGTAGAATGCGGAGCGCCCGTTCTCGGCGATGGTTTCGAGCGTGTTGGCCAGATCGGGATTGGTGAACATCTCTCCCTGGCGTGGGGCGCGGAGCGTGTCGCCCTCCTCGTCGCGGACGAGGTACGTCTCGCGCCAGTTGCCCTGCTCAGGCAAGAGATCCGTCTCGCGCTGGTAGTACTTGAAGGCGTCGGTGTTGCCTTTCCAGTAGTAGGCGATGACCTGCGAGAGCGGGAAGCCCTCCCGCGCGTAGCGAATCGCCGGGGCCAGGTTCTCGCTCATGGGCTGCTGGCCGAAGCGTCCGTGCAGCTTGTACCAGCCGCTCACGGTGCCGGGCACCGTCACCGGCGCGGGGCCGATGAGCGGGATCTCCTCGCGCTCGCCCAGCTCGGCCTTGAGCTCGCCGAGCGTGAGGTTCTGCGGCGCGCGCCCGCTGGCGTTGAGGCCGTAGAGCTTCCCGGAGCCGCCGCCCGCCTCCGGGTCCCAGACCATGGCGAAGAGGTCCCCGCCGATGCCGTTGCCGGTCGGCTCCATGAGGCCCAGCGCGGCGTTGGCGGCGATGGCCGCGTCCACGGCGTTGCCGCCGCCTTTGAGCACGTCCACCGCAATCTGGGAGGCGAGCGGCTGGCTGGTGGCCGCGATCCCGTTGGGCGCGACGACGGAGCTGCGCGTGGCGAAGGGCGCGCCGGTGAGGCGGTCGCCGCCGCCCTCGGGCTGCGTGGTGCGGTCGTCGTCGCCGTCCTGGGCGAGCGCCGCCGGGGGCGCGAGCGTGGCGGCCGTGAGCAACGCGACGAGGAGAGCGAGAAGCGTGCGCATACGGGCGGGTGGAGAGAAGAAAGACAGGCAACGGTTTCGCACTTACTTTAACGAAGCGACGCGGGCAAAAGCAACGCGCGCGGCCTGGCTTTTCTTCGCCGTTCTCTTGCCACCCCCTCCCGATCCAGAGGGGATGCCTCTCCGTCGTCCCGTACTTCGGCTACCGCCGCTCGGCGTAGCGCTGGTGGAAGCGAATGATCGACTGGATGCCCTCGCGGAAGCGGCCGAGGCCGAAGTGCTCGTTGGGCGAGTGGATGGCATCGGACTCGAGCCCGAAGCCCATCAGCACCGTGTCGAGGCCCAGCAGGTTCTTGAAGTCGGCGACGACGGGGATGGTGCCGCCCTCGCGCGTGAAGAAGGGGCGGCGCCCGTAGACGCCCTCCATCGCGTCGGCGGCGGCCTGCATGGCGTCGCTCTCGGTGTCGATCAAAGCCGGCTGGCCGCCGTGGAGGCGCTCGAACTCGAGGCGCATCGTGCTGGGCACGTGCTTCTCGAAATACCGTTCGAGCTTGGCGGCGATGTCGTCGGGCGTCTGGTCGGGCACGAGGCGGCAGCTGATCTTGGCGCTTGCCTTCGCGGGCAGCACGGTCTTGGCGCCTTCGCCCTGGTAGCCGCTGGCCAGGCCGTTCACGTCGAGCGTGGGCCGCGCGCCGACGGCCTCGAGCACGCCGTAGCCGGCTTCGGTCTTGCTCTCCTTCAGGCTGATCTCCTCGCGCCAGTCGGCTTCGTCGAAGGGCAGCTTCTGGAAGGTCTGGCGCTCCTCGTCGGTCAGGTCTTGCACGTCGTCGTAGAAGCCCTCGACGGCCACGCGGTGGTCCGCATCATGCAGGCCCGCGATGAGGCGCGCCAGGGCGTTGGCCGGGTTTTCGACCGCGCCGCCGAAGAGCCCGGAGTGCAGATCGCGCTCCGGCCCGGTGAGCGTGACCTCCACGTAGGCGAGCCCGCGCAGCCCGTACGTGATCGACGGCACCCCCTCGGCAAACATGCCGGTGTCGCTGATGAGGACCACGTCAGCGTCGAGGCGGTCTTTGTGGTCCTCGATGAAGGGGGCCAGGTGGACGCTCCCGCTCTCCTCTTCGCCCTCGATGAGGAACTTGAGGTTGACGGGCAACGCGCCGCCTTCGCCATCGGCGGCGAGGTAGCTCTCGGCGGCCTTGACGTGCATGAACATCTGCCCCTTGTCGTCGCAGGCGCCGCGCGCGTAGATCGCCTCGGCGTGGCCGTCGCCGTTCTGGCGCGTCGGCTCGAAAGGCGGGCTGTCCCATAGCTCCAGCGGGTCGGGCGGCTGCACGTCGTAGTGACCGTAGACGAGCACCGTCGGCGCCTCCTCGCCGGCGCGCAGGTCCTCGCCGTAGACGATGGGGTGGCCGTCGGTCTGGCACACCTCCACGCCCGCGAGGCCGACGGAGCGCAGGTGTGAGGCCAGCCAGTTGGCCGCCTGCTGCACGTCATCAGCGTACTCGGGGTCCGTCGAGATCGAGGGGATGCGCAGAAGCTCTTCGAGCTCGCCGGTGAAGCGGTCCTGGTGGTCGTCGGCGTAGCGAAGCGCGTCTTCCATGGTGGGCTTTGGATTTTGGATGGCGGATTACCGTCGGATGGCAACGATCCCCTGCCTTCAACCCTTCTCCCTCGCTTTCCTACTCAGCATAATCAGGCGGGGGCTTTGCTCGTCGTAGGGGGCGCCGTCGTAGTCGCCGAACGTGGCCTTCAGCGCCAGGCCCGCCTGAGGGCGAAGCGTGATCTCCTTGTTGATGCGCCCGCCCTCGATCCAGCGCTGCTCGCGGATCTGGAGGCCGCCCGCCTCGCGCGTGTTCTCGGGCACGAACCCGGCGCGCACCGACGGGGCGTTCAGGAAGTCCTGCACGAAAAAGCCGCCTTCGCGCAGCGCCGTGGCCACGCGCTCGACGACCTGCTGGTCGGCGCCGACGCCCTCGTCGCCATCATTTTCGTCGCTTTCGCCGTGGCCAAAGTAGCCGAACGAGGAGAACAGGTTCACCGCGCCGTCGAAGGCCGCCTCGCCCATCGGCGCGCGCATGTCTTGCTCGCGGAAGTCGATGCCCGAGAGGCCCTCTGTGGCGGCTCGCTCGCGCGCCTCCTCGATGGCGCGGCCTGAGAGGTCAATCCCGGTCACACGGTAGCCACGCCGCGCGAAGGCCCGCGCGTGGCGCCCGCGGCCGCATCCCACGTCCAAGAGCTGCGCGTCCGGCTCAGGATCGGCCACGCGCTCGATGAGAGCCACGGCCCGCTCGGCCTCGCCCTCGTCGCGATGGGGGTAGACCGCCTCGTACTCCGGCCGGTCGAACCAGTCTTCGTACCAGGGCATGGCGGTGGGTTGAACGTTGAGAGACTGTTTGGCGAAACGTTCAGCGGCACCCCGGGGAGTGCTCGGTCGCTGCGCTCCCAGCGCTGTGCAAGTGACATTTCGGCCCGTCTACGCTCTCTTGTTCAGCCTGTAGCCAGGCCACGAACCTCAAAAACGCGCTTCGCTGGGCGCGAAATCTCATCTCGCTCGCTCGATTCCTGTTCGCCAAACAGCCTCTGACCAGCCTCTGAAGATTGGAAGGTTGCTCGGCAGGCTGACGAGCGTCCCCCTTCAGCTTCCCAATGCTTAACCGCCGTCCGGCCGAAACGGCGCAAGCACCTCGTCTACATCGCGCGCGTCGGGGAACCAGGCGGTCACCTTGTTCAGCACGTCGTCCAAGAGCGCGTCGGGGCAGGAGGCCCCGGCGGTCAGGATCAGGTCCACCGGGCGCTTCTCGGGCATCCAGCCTTCCGTCTCGATCTCCTGCTGCTCGTGCGGGTCGTAGTGCTCGATGTAGGCGGGGGAGTGCACGCAGTCGGCGTCGCGGATGAAGTAGGTCGGCATCCGCTCTTCGCACAGCTCCACGAGGTGGCCGGTGTTCGAGGAGTTGTAGCCGCCGACGATCAGCGCCGCGTCCGCGCCGTCCTCGATGAGGCGGAGCGTGGCGTTCTGGTTTTCGTTGGTGGCGTAGCAGAGCGTGTCGCTGGTGTCGGCGAAGTGCTCCTCCAGGTCCGCCTCGCCGTAGCGCGCGCGGAGCGCTTCTTTGAGCAGGTTGGCGATGGCCTGCGTCTCGGTCGCCAGCATGGTCGTCTGGTTGACTACGCCGAGGCGCCGGAGGTCGGTCTCGGGGTCGAAGCCCTCGGAGTAGCGGTCCGCGAACGTGTCGTAGAAGAAGTCCGCGCTTTTCTCCCCGCGAATGACAGCGGCGAGCTTCCCGGCCTCGTCTATGTCGCGCACCACCACCGTCGGGCCGTTCTGCTTGGCGCGGCTGAGGGTGGCGCGCGTCTCCTCGTGGTAGCGCTTGCCGTGGACGACGATGGAGTAGTCCTCGCTGCCGATCTGGTCGGACTTGCGCCACACCTTCTCGACGAACGGGCAGGTCGTGTCGTAGCTTTCGATGTCGATGCCGCGCTCTTTGAGCTCCTCTTCGACCTCGACGGACGCGCCGAAGGCCGGGAGGAGCACCACGTCGTCAGGCCGCAGCTCATCGAAGGGGATGCGCTGCTCCCCGCCGGTGGTGCGGAGAAACCGAATGCCCCGCCCGCGCAGGTCGTCGTTGACGTGCGGGTTATGGATCATCTCCGAGAGGAGGAAGATACGCTCGTTCTCGGCCTTCTCGGGGTGCTCCTCGAGAGCCCGGTAGGCGATCTCGATGGCGTTCTCGACCCCGTAGCAGAAGCCGAAGTGGCGCGCAATCTTAAACCGCACCGGTCCGAAGTCCAGCGTCGCCGGCGAGAGGTCTTTTTTGCGCGGGTCCGCCTCCTGGCGCGCGTCCTTGACCGTGCCGATGATAGGACTTTGGTAGAAGGCGGGGACGTCGAACTGGCGAGCCATTTCGATTTTGGGTTTTGAAGTTCGGGTTTTGAGGTTTGGGCTTTGGACCGGCTGCTCGTCCGCCGAGCGCGTGAGGTGCTACGGGGGCGCGCGAGGCAGGATTCATGGCAAGCGCGGGCCCGACGGGCCCCACTTTTCTGGAGAGATTCGCACGCTCGGGCCGCGAATCGAGGGGGGCGTGGCGGAGCGTGCGGCATCATGTGGCGCGCTGGGACGTACAAACCGGGCTATCTCGACAGCGTCGCTCCCCTTCCCCCCAAGTGCCGGTCGCTCTCGTGGCCGCTCCCGCCCCGCCTGGTTCCTCGGCCCCGCGGCCTTCGACGACGAAGGTGTGGACGCAAGCGGCCCGGCCCCAGACGCTGGGCGCGGCGGTGGCGCCGGTGGTCGTCGGCACGGCGATGGCTGCCGAGGCAGGGGCCTTCCACGCCCCCTCGGCGGCGTGCGCGCTGCTGGGGGCTGTGCTCATCCAGATCGGGACCAACTTTAGCAACGACTACCGCGACTTTCTGAAAGGCGCCGACCGCCCGAGCCGCGAGGGGCCGACGCGCGCCACGCAGGCCGGCTGGGTCTCGCCCCAGGCCATGCGGCGAGCCACGATGGGAGCGTTCGCGCTGGCGTCTGCGGGCGGGCTCTACCTCATTTGGCGCGGCGGCTGGCCGGTCCTGGCGGTGGGCGTGGCGTCCATCGCCTCGGGCGTGTGGTACACCGCCGGGCGCTGGTCGCTGGCGTACCTGGGGCTGGCGGACCTCTTCGTGCTGGTGTTCTTCGGGCCGGTGGCGGTGGGCGGGACGTTCTACGTGCAGGCGCTCTACGTGAGCGCGCCGGTGCTTGGGGCGGGGCTGGCGCCGGGGCTGCTGGCCACGGGCATCCTTTTGGTAAACAACCTGCGCGACCGCGAGGAGGACGCGCGCGTCGGCAAGAAAACGCTCGTCGTGCGCTTCGGGCGCTCGCTTGGGCGCGCGCTCTACGCGGCCTGCATGGCCGGAGCCGCGCTCGTGCCGGTCGTGCTGGTGGCGCGGACGGGCCGGCACGCGGCGGCGCTCGCGGCGAGCGGCGTGGCTCTCCTGGGCGGGGGCCTGCTGGCGAGCCGGCTCTTTCGCGCAGCGACGCCGGCGGCCTTCCGCCCGCTTCTGGGACGCACCGGGCAACTGCTTGTGGCCTACAGCCTCGCCTTCGCGGTGGGGTGGAATCTGTGACGGACGGACCGCCGTCCAGAACTGCGCCCCTGCAAATCGTAACGTCGCCCGCCCCCGCTACGCTCTTGTCCAACCGCTTCATCCAGCCACACCCAAATGCGCATTTCCTCGTTCGGGGTTTTCCGCTACAAGCTGCCGCTCACCGAGCCGCTGCAGATGCCGCGCCGCCAGCTCTACCGGCGCGAGGGGCTGCTTTTGCGCCTGGCCAGCGACGAAGGCGACGTGGGCTGGGGCGAGGCCGTGCCGCTGCCCGGCTTTAGCGAAGAGCGCCTTCAGCAGGCCACCCGCGAGGCGTTCAAGCTCAAGCGCATTACTACCGGCCGCGAGATCGCGGGCGACTGGTTCGAGGAGGGAAACGACTTCAGCCACGCCCTTGGCGACCCAGAGCTCTCGCCCTCGGTGCACTTCGCGCTCGAGCAGGCCGCCTGGATGCTCGCTGCCGAGACGCGCGAGGTGCCCGTCCACCGGCTCCTGGCCGATGGCGACCCGCACGAGGCGCTCCCCCTGAGCCGCCTCCTGGCCGGGGAGCGCGGCGACATTCTGGGCCGTCTCGACGAGACCAAGGAAAACGGCTACCGCGCAGTCAAGCTCAAGGTGGGCCAGGACCGCTCCCTCGACGACGACATCCAGCTCACCCGAGCGCTGGGCGAGCGGCTGGGGCCGGGCGTGGCCCTGCGCCTCGACGCCAACCGCGCCTGGAGCCGCGAGGAGGCCCGCCGCTTCGCCGACGGGATCGCGGGCGTGGACGTGACCTACGTCGAAGAGCCGCTGGCCGAGCCGGAGGAGCTGCCCGCCTTTGCCGAGGAGACGGGGCTGCCGGTGGCCCTCGACGAGACCATGCGCGACGTCTCGCTCGTGACGCTCGAGGAGCACGCCGACTACGCCGAGGCTGCCGTCCTCAAGCCCACGATCTTGGGCGGCTTCGGCGGGCTCGTCTACTTTGCGAACAAGGCGGCAGACCTCGGGATGCGCCCGGTGTGGAGCGCGGCCTACGAGGCGGGCGTGGCCATGATGGGCCTCGTGGCGCTGGCCGCCTGCTCGAAGGGCGACGCCGCTCCGCTGGGCGCCGACACCTACCGCCGCATCGAGCAGGACGTGGTCCACCCGCGCCTCAAGCTCGAAGGCGACGCCTCCAGCATCGACGTGGAGGAAGCTGTTACCGTCAAGCGCACGCTCAACGGCCACCTCCTGCGCGAAGTGTGAGCGTGGCGGACGGCCGACCGCGGGCGGCCGATCGCGGGCGGCGGCTCCTCACGATCGTCCGCCGTAATCGTCCGTTGTAGACCGGGGCGCGCCGCCGTGGCAGGCCCGAAAACGGCGACGCGCCCATGCCCTCGACCCCTCCGGTGCCTGACGACCCGCCCTCCGACACCATGCCCGACACGGTCCCGGCCCCGTTGCGGCGCGGGGCGCGCCGCGCGCCCGAGGCGCCGGCGTTGCTGGGACCGGCGGGCACGTTCGTCTCGTACGGCGCGCTTGACGCCGCAGTGGGCCGAGCGGCCACGCGCCTCGCGGGCGCTGGCGTCGGCCCGGGCGACCGCGTGGCGTGCCTCCTGCCGCGCGGGGCGGCCTACGTGACGTTGCTGCTGGCCCTGTGGCGCCGCCGGGCCGTTGCGGCCCCGTTGCCTGCGCGCGTCCCCCCCGCCGGGCGGCAACGTCTGCTCCGCGCTATCGCCGCCGACGCGCTGGTCGCGGGCGGCAACGCCCGTCCCGACGGGGCGTCCGAAGGGGCGCCCACGACGCTGCGCGCCGCGGACCTCGCCAGCGATCTCTTCGCCGCCCCCGCAGAGCCCGGCCCGGCCGCGGGGGAAGCAAGCGAGGCGACGTGGCCGTCCGGGCGCCCGGTCACGCTCGTCTTCACCTCCGGCAGCACCGGCGCGCCGAAGGCCGCCCTCCACACCGCCGGCAACCATTTCTTCAGCGCCGAGGGCGCGCGCAAGAACATCCCGCTGGGGCCGGACGACCGCTGGCTCCTGTCGCTGCCGCTCTACCACGTGGGCGGGCTCGCCATCGTGCTGCGGAGCCTGTGGGCCGGCGCGGCCGTCGCGTTGCCGCGAGGGGGGAAGGAGCGCCCGGCCCGCGCGATCCCGCGCACCCGGGCCACGCACGTCTCGCTGGTGGCCGCGCAGCTACGCCGCCTCCTCGACGCCACGCGCGAACACCGCGGCGCGCTGCCCTCGCTGAAGGCGATGCTGCTGGGCGGCGGCCCCATTCCCCCGGCGCTTGTCGAAAAAGCGCACGAGGCCGGCTGGCCCGTAGCCACCAGCTACGGCCTCACCGAGATGACCTCGCAGGTCGCCACCACCGCCCTGGGCGACGACCTGGCGGTGGTGCAGCGCACGGTGGGGCGCCCGCTCCCGCACCGGCGCGTCCGCATCCGCCGCGCGAGCGGGGGCGCCGAGCACGGCGAGATTCTTGTCAAAGGGCGCCCCCGCTTCGCCGGGTACGTTGAGGAGGGCGAGCGGCGCGAGCCGTTCGTGCGCGCCTTCGGGGAAGACGGCTGGCTGCCCACCGGCGACCGCGGGCGCATCGGCGAGGACGGGCGCCTGCGTGTGGCGGGGCGGCTGGACCGCCAGTTCGTGAGCGGGGGCGAAAACGTCCAGCCCGAGGAGATCGAGGCGGCCCTGCGCCGCCAGCCCGGCGTGGCCGAGGCGGCGGTCGTCCCCGTCCCTCACGCGACCTTCGGGGAGCGCCCGGTCGCCTTCATCTGCGGGCCGGCGGGCACGCCCTTCCCCCCGACCGACGAAGCAACGGAAGAGCTACGCGAGGCCCTCCGCGAAGCGCTTCCCGGGTACAAGATCCCCGATGCCTTCTACCCGTGGCCTGAGGAAGCCGAGACCGGCATGAAGCCCGACCGCGCCCTCCTCCGGCAGAAGGCCAAGCAGCTCGAGGCGCAGGCGCGCGAGTAGCCGGCCCGTCTTGGTGGGGGGCGACGATGGATGGCTTTTGCCGGGCAACGCGCCCGCAGGGTGAAGACGACCTGCCGTTCACAAACACTTACGAACTCGCTTCTCGCTGCAGCCAGAACATCAGGATGTCGTCGTCGAAGTCGCCGTGCCGGGTGTTGGGCTCGATGGCGCTCAGAATCTTCGAGGGCGGATCCTCGGCCGCGCGGGCCGAGTCGGCGATCTGGAGGACGCCCTGCTCGCCGAGCATGCGCCCGCTTTCGAGGGGTTGCTCGGTGAGGCCGTCGGTGTAGAGCACCAGCGCCTCGCCCGTGCCCAGCGACAGCGTGTAGTCGTGGAAGGCCGCGCCCTCTTCGAGCCCCAGCACGAGGTCGCTGTCCTCGACGACGTGGCTCTCCTTCGTGCCAGAGAGCAGGAGCGGGCGGCAGTGCCCGGCGTTGGCGTAGGTCACGGTGCCCTCGTTTGCGTCCCAGCGTACCATCAAGAGAGAGGCGAACGTCTCCTCGACGACCTCGTCGGAGAGGAGCATCTCGTTGATGCGGCTCATCAGCGTGGCCGGGGAGCGCGTCTCCGCCAGCATCGCGTGGATGGTGCCGCGAATGTAGCTGAGAAACGTGTAGGCGTAAAACTTCGCCTGCAGTCCCTTCCCCATCACATCGCCGACCGTCAGGAAGAAGACGCCGGGTTCCGGCTCTTTCCACGCGAAGAGGTCCCCGCCGCCCTGGTCGTGCGGGCGGCTTACGAAGAAGGTGCGCCAGCCGGGCGGCTCCGGCAGGGAGTGCGGCATGAGGCGCTCAGAGAAGTCCCGGCCCAGCTCCGCGCTCAGGTGCGTGCGAAAGACCTCCGTCCGCTCCATCAGCCGGTCAATGCGCCCCAGCAGCTGCTCGGTGTCGAAGGGCTTGGTGATGTAGTCGTCCACGCCCTCGCGCAGACCCTTCAGACGGCTGTCGTCGTCATCCTTGGCGGTCAGGAAGATGAACGGAATCGCGCGCGTGTTCTTGTCTTCTCGAAGGGCTTCCTGAAGGGCGAAGCCGTCCATGTGCGGCATCATGATGTCCGACACGATCAGGTCGGGCGGGTGCTGGCTGATCACGTCGAGCGCTTCCCGCCCGTGCGCGGCGGTGCGGACCTGGTACTTCCCGCCGAGGCGGTACTCCAGCAGGCGCCGCAGAGCGCGTTCGTCCTCCACGATCAGCAGCGAGCGTTGCTCGGCCGGGGAGGGCTCGGTGGAGGAGGGGTCCGGGGCGGCCATCGAGAAGCGAAAGAGCTGGAGACAGGTGGAAGGCCGTCCCGCAAGCGACCGTTCTTGATGCTCAGGCGCGCCCGTTGATGCTCAGGGACGCCCGGGGGAAGCCGGCGAGGGGGCGCCGCCTTCCTCTTCCACGAGCGCGGCGCGCGCCTCTGCTGCGTCGTCGAACTGCTGGAAGACCTTGTAGGTGCGGGTCAGTTGCACGACCACCTCCACGGGCTTCGAGACGGCCGCGAAGACGACTTCCCCATCCTCAGGGCTGACCTTGCGGTACAGCGAAAAAATCGCCCCCAGGCCCGTGGAGTCGAGGATGCCCGTGCCCGAAAAATCGAGCACGAAGTGGCGCCCCCCCGCGTCGGCCTCTTCCTGGCAGAGCGCCTTAAAGTCCGAAGCGTTGCGAAAGTCGAGCGCGTCACCGATGTCGATGGTCACGACCTGATCGGCGCGCGAGGAGACATCGAAACTCATAGGGAAGCAGGGAAGCCGAGAAAGCGGGAGGCAGGCGGGCTGCCCCGGAAAGGGCGGGGGCGTGAAATAAAAGCAAAGAAGCTCAGGGAAACGGCCGGGCGACCACGCGGCGGTTTCGGCGCGGGTGAACTCTACCCATTCACCGGTCGTGCGAATTATCACAACCGTATTTAACACCTCTAATACTCCATCCCCGTCTTTTGGTTCGTGACATGTCTCCCCGGCCTCTCGACGACACATGGCCCGCTGGCGGGGGGGGCACTCCGTCGAGGCCGCTGGCCGGGCGGTCGGCGCTCCCCGTGCTGGGGGCTGTCCTCGCGTTGGGAGCTGCCCTCACGCTGGGAGCGTGCGAATATCGTTCCTCCGAGGCGCGCCCGGACCTCCAGCAGGAACAGCAGCGCGCCACCGCGCCCGACCAGGCAAGCCGGGACGTCGCGTTTTCCATCTACGAAAACCAGTCCCCGCGCGCCGTCGTCGAGGCCGCGCTCATGGAGCGTTACGAGCGCGAGGACAGCACGTACACGGTCCTGCGCACTGCCGCCGGCAGCACGGAGGCGAGCCGCGCGCGGGCCGGCCCCGCGGAGGCGGGCGAGGCAGCCGGGCGCGACTCGGCGGCCGGGCGCGTGGTCGCGCGCCTCTACCGCAGTGGTAGCGAGGACGGCGGCCAGGAAGCAGAGCAGGGGCGGGGGGCGGCGCGCGGCGACCCCGAGGCCGCGAGCGACAGTGTGAGCGCGACGATCCGCGCCAACCGTATCGTGTACCACGATGCCGCCGGGCGCTTCGACGCGCGGGGCCACGTCGTGGTGAAGACCGCTACGGGCAAGCGCCTGGAGGGCGAGCACCTGGCCTGGCACGAGGAGGAAAAGCGCATCGCCACGCCCGGCTTCGTGGAGATCACGACGCCCACCGACCGCATTCAAGGCTACGATCTGCGCGCCGACGAAAACCTCGACTCCTACCAACTCGGCCGCGTGACCGGCCGCGTGACCGTCGAGGACGCGCCGTAGCCCCCAAGGCGCTTCCCGGCCTCTTCGTGCGAGCAGCGTGCAAGGAAAACGGGAAGCGAAAGATGGTCCGTCCCACGCCTTTTCTCTTTTGGAAAAAAGACCGCAAGTCCGCTTGCTCCGCGAAGGCCGCCTTGCCGTATGGATGGCCACGCCGCTGGCGCTGATGGCGTTGCTGGGGGCAGGCCCGGCCACGTCGCACGCGCAGCAGGCTGACACCAGCGCCACGCAGCAGGTCGAGATCGTAAACGCTGACTCGCTGGCGCGAACCTCGACCGCGGGCGACCGGCGCGAGCGGGTCCTCGCCGGCAACGTGCGGCTGCGACAAGGCACGATGCGCCTGCGCGCCGACCGCGCCACGCAGCGGCCCGGGGCGGGCGAAATCATCTTTACCGGCGACGTCCTCATCATCGACGAGGGCGATTCCCTCTGGGCTGACCGCGCGCGCTACGACAGCCGCCGCAAGGTGGGGCGCGCCACCGGCGAGGTGCGCGTCTCCTCGGGCGGGGAGGTGCTTCTGGCCGGGCCGGTCGGGCGCTACTTCTTTGAGGAAGAGCGCGCGCTTTTCCCGCGCCGTGTCACGCTCATTGACTCTGCACGCGTTCTCAAAAGCCGGGGCGGGGAATACTTTTCTCGACCGGAGCGCGCCGAGTTCTACCGGCAGGTGCGCGTCTTCAGCGACTCGACGTATCTGGAGGCGGACTCGGTGACGTACCGCCGCCGTAGCGAGGTCACGAAAGCACGCGGAAACGTCTTCATCGAGCGCCGCGGCGACCGTGCCTCGCCTGGGGAAGAGGAAGCGGGGACGGGCGAAGAGGCGCCGAGCGCAAACCGGGACGCAGGGGCACAGCGTGCTGCGCCCGGAAGCGCGGCCCCCGACAAAGCGGCCCGGCCCGACACGGCCACGCGCCTCGGCCCCGCTCGTCCCGACACGCTGGACGCCCGCGCGCGGCGCCCGTCGCTGCTGGGACGCCCGCTGCCGGTGGACACCACCCGCCGCGCGCTCCTGCCCGACACGACCGCTCGCACGTTACTCTGGGGCCGGCGCGCTTACAACGACCCGCAGGACGGGTACAGCCGCGTCACGGGGCGCGCGCTCCTGGTGCGCCTCCAGCCGCCCGACTCCTCGGAAGCCGCCCCCCCGGAAGCCGCTCCCTCGGAAGCCGACACGACCGCTTCCCCTACCCCGCAGGCACGCCCCGACACGCTCATCGTGCGCGCCCGCCGGCTTGAAACCGCCCGCTCCGACACGCTCCGCCGCCTCACCGCGACCGACTCGGTGCGTCTCTGGCAACAAGACCTTCAGGCCGTTGCCGACTCGTCGGTCTACGACCGGCGCCCTGACCGCGCGGAACCAGCGCGCCGGGCTGGGCGCCCGCGCAACGCGCCACCTGACACCGCGGCGCGGGCCGACATGGCGCGCGCGGGCAGCGTGGCGCGCACAGATACGGCACGCGCTGACTCCACGGGCCGTCCGCCGCCCCGGCGCGAGTCGCGCTTCTTCGGGGGCCCGATCTCCTGGAGCGCCGGCGGCAACGGGGGAGGGCCGTCTCGGCGCCAGCTCAGCGGCGACTCGCTGCGCGTGACCGGGCGCGCTGGGACCGTGCGCCGCCTCCACGCGCGGGGCAACGCCTTCCTCGTGCAAGAAGACAGCGTGCTCGAGGGGCGCTTCCAGCAGCTCAAGGGACGCCGCATTCGGGGCCGCTTCGCGCGCGACTCGACCGGGGAAACGACCCTGCGCCGGCTGGTGGTGCGGCCGAACGCCGAGGTGATCTACTTTCGCAAAAAAGACGACGGCACGCTGGCCGGGGCCGTGCGCGCCTCCAGCGACTCGGTCGTGTTCCACCTGCGCGGCGGAGAACTGAAGAAAGCCCGCTGGCTCTCCAGCCCCGAGGGCGTGGCCCCGCGCGCCCCGAACGTGCCCGATCCGTTCCGCCTCGACGGGTTCCGCTGGGTGCCAGAGCGCCGCCCGCGCAAAGGCGCCTTCCTGCGCGAGAAGCGCGTGCGCCGCCGCCTCGTGCGCCCCGACGCGCCTCCGCCCACTGAGCCGCGGCCTAAGGAGCCGCCGCCCACCGAGCCTCCGCCCGCCGAGCCGCCCCCGGCGACCGCTGCCGGCGGCAACGCCCCCGACGACCCGACCGGCGAATGAACGTGCTGGCGTTGCGGAGCCCGTTCGCCCGAGAACCGTTTCGCCTCCCTACGCTTTTCGCCCCGACCCTTCACGCCCCCTCATGCCCGAGGAGAACGGACGCGCCACGCCCAGCGACGATGCCTCGTCCGAATCGACCCCGGGCGGCGTGGCCGAGGACGCCCCCGACGAACTCCGGACCTACGGCCTCACCAAGCGCTACGGCCGCCGCGACGTCGTCGACGACGTACACCTGACGGTGCGGCCCAGCGAAATCGTGGGCCTGCTGGGGCCCAACGGGGCCGGCAAGACGACGACCTTCCACATGATCGTCGGGCTGGTGCGGCCTACCGACGGGCACATCTACCTCGGCCCCGACGACGTGACGCGCCTGCCGATGTACGAGCGCGCGCGGCGCGGCATCGGCTACCTGGCGCAGGAAACGTCGGTCTTCCGCAAGCTCACCGTGGAGGACAACCTGCACGCCGTGCTCGAATTCCACGACCTCTCCCGGGCGGAGCGCACCGAGCGCGTCGAGGAGCTGATCGACGAGTTCGGCCTCGAGCGCGTGCGGTCCTCGAAGGGCTACACCCTCAGCGGCGGGGAGCGGCGGCGCACCGAGATCGCCCGCGCGCTGGCCACGCGCCCGCACTTCTTTCTCCTGGACGAGCCCTTCGCCGGCGTGGACCCTATCGCTGTGGAGGACATCCAGTCCATCGTGGCCGGCCTCCGCGAGCGCGGCATCGGGGTTCTTATCACCGACCACAACGTGCACGAGACCCTCGCCATCACCGACCGCGCCTACCTGCTCTATGAAGGCCAGGTCCTCAAAGCCGGTACGGCCGAAGATCTCGCCGACGACCCCGAGGTGCGCCGCCGCTACCTCGGCGAGCAGTTCACGCTGGAGCGCTACCAGTAGGTTTGTAGGAGGAGCCTTTCTGTGCGCATTCCTCGTCGTCGGCCGCGCGTGGTCCGTTCCGAGCTGCGAGGCAGGGGCCTAGGCCTTCGAAAACCACCGAGGGCGATGGACCGGGCCCTCGCCGCTCACTCGTCGATGCGCTCGACCGTAACGACGGGCTTGAAGAGGAATCCCTGAACGCCCCCGGGGGCGCCGGGATTTCCCTTCGTCACGAACGACTTGCTCACGTCGAAGTCCAGGGTCAGCTCGGTCTCCTCGCCGGCGCTGATATCGAGTCCTTCAAGCAGAACTTTCACGCCCGTCTGCGTGCCGCTGGGGACTTGAAGGTCGTAGGTCGTTCCGTCATCCATCACGACGGACGCCTCCTCCCCCAGAATCAGGCGGATCTGCTCGTAGGTGCCGGCCGGTAGCTCTTCGCCGGCCAGCGGGGCGGTCACGCCGTCGCGCAGCTCGAGCAGGTTGAACGACTGCGTTTCGTCGGTCAGGACGAAGCGATTGTTTTCCTCGACGTCGGGGGAGTCGGAGGCGGGGAGGGCGACGACGCGCTCGATGGTCACGTTGGCCGCCTCAGCGCTCTCGAAGGGGAAGGGCGCGTCGGTGAGCATGACCTGGAGGGTGCCGGTCCGACCGCCGTCCTCGCCGGCCCCGTCGCACCCGACGACCGTGAACAGCAGAAGGCTTGCGAGCGCGAGCGCGGAAACAGCAGACTTCGGAAGGGAAGAGGCAGACATGAGGGAACCGGGACAGATGGGAAGAAAGGAAACACGTGCGCAGAAGCGAAAGGACGCAACCGGCCGAACGGGGGACGTTATCTCCGGCCAGTCCGGGCCGCACGCGCGCTCACAAATTATGCCAAGTCGTCCTTCAGCTCTCGTTACGACAACCAAGCGCAGCCCTTTGCATGCAGTGTCGGCAAGAACGTCTCGTGCAAGCGCCTCGCCTGAGCAAGACGCCTCGCCCAGGCGAGGCAACAGTTTTCCCCCTGAAGCCTCCTCGGAAGGATTGACCCATCTCTTCGTTTCCGCTTTTTCCACTCCTGGAAGATTGCGTCTGTGCGCCGCCGGTGGTAGCAAATGGCCGGGTGGCCTGCTATTTTGGTAAGCTACCTGTATCCGACGACCGGGCACCCTTCCAAAGAAATGCTGCGCGGCAGTCGGCGTCCTCTTTGCAGCAGCTTTGCGTGACTTTGCAGCAGCAGCGCGCGACCGCAACGCTCTTCTTTGTTCACCATCCTGACAGAAACGGCATGTGCGGAATCGTAGGCTACATCGGCGACCGCGAGGCTGAGGACATCCTCGTCAAAGGCCTAGAGCGCCTCGAATACCGCGGCTACGACTCCGCCGGCGTGGCCATCGTGGACGGGCCAGACGGCTCTGCCGGCAACGGGCAGGCGCCCAGTGACGAGAAAAACCCCGGCAACGGACATCTGTCGGTGCATAAGAAGAAGGGCAAGGTGAGCGCGCTGCGCGACGCGCTGGGTGAGCGGAAGAACGGAAGCGGCGGTGGCCTGCCCGGCTCGGTGGGCATCGGGCACACGCGCTGGGCCACGCACGGGGCGCCCAGCGACGTCAACGCCCATCCGCACACCTCCAGCGACGGCCGCTTTGCGCTGGTGCACAACGGCATCATCGAAAACTACGCGGCGATCAAAGAGCGCCTCCGGGAAAAGGGGCATGCCTTCGAGAGCGATACCGACACGGAGGTGCTCGTCCGTCTCATCGACGACGTGCAGCAGGAAACGGGCCTGCCGCTGGAGGAAGCCGTGCGCCAGGCGCTCACCCAGACGGTCGGCGCCTACGGGATCGTCGTGGCCAGCGCCGAGGACCCGGACCTCCTGATCGCCGCGCGCAACGGCAGCCCGCTCATCCTCGGCGTCGGCGACGACGGGGAGCACTTCATCGGCAGCGACGCGGCCCCGCTGATCGAGCACACGCGCCAGGTCGTCTACCTCGAAGACGGAGAGATGGTCGTCGTGCGCCGTGATGGCTACGATGTAAAAACCATCGAGGGGGCTGACCTCAAAAAAGAGATCCACGAGCTGGAGTGGGACCTCGAAGAGATCGAGAAGGGCGGCTACGAGCACTTCATGCTCAAGGAGATCATGGAGCAGCCTACCGCCCTGGAGGACTGCATGAGGGGCCGCATCAACCCCGAAAAGGGGCAGGTGCTGCTGGGAGGGCTGACAGACGTGATGGACGCGCTCAGGGGCGCCGACCGCGTGATCCTGGTGGCCTGCGGCACCTCGTGGCACTCCGCGCTGGTGGGAGAGTACCTCATCGAGTCGCTTGCGGAAGTGCCCGTGGAGGTGGAGTACGCTTCGGAGTTTCGCTACCGCGAGCCGATCCTGCGCCCGGCCCGTGACGTGGTGATCGCCATCAGCCAGAGCGGAGAGACGGCCGACACGCTCGCGGCCGTGCGCGAGGCGCAGAACCGGGGCGCCCTGGCGCTGGGCATCTGCAACGTCGTCGGCTCCACCATCGCCCGCGAGACCGACGCGGGCGTCTATCTGCACGCCGGCCCCGAGATCGGCGTGGCCTCGACCAAAGCCTTCACCTGCCAGGTGTGCGTGCTGACGATGATCGCTCTGGCGATGGCCGAAGGGCGCACCCTCACCGACGGCCAGATGCAGGAGCACCTCGACGCCCTCGCCGGCGTACCCGAGAAGGTGCGCACCGAGCTGCAACGCGAGGAGGAGGTGGCCGACCTGGCGAAGATCTACCGTCAGGCCTCGAACTTCCTCTACCTGGGGCGTGGCTACAACTTCCCCGTGGCGCTCGAAGGCGCGCTGAAGCTCAAGGAAATTTCCTACATCCACGCGGAGGGCTACCCCGCCGCCGAGATGAAGCACGGCCCCATCGCGCTGATCGACCGGTTCATGCCGGTTGTCTTCATCGCCATGAAGGACTCGACCTACGACAAGGTCGTTTCCAACATCGAAGAGGTCGACGCGCGCGACGGGGCCGTCATCGCCATCACTAACGCTGACAATCACGAGCTCGACGACCTCGCGGAGTACGTCATGCGCGTCCCCGAGACGATGGAGTACCTCTCTCCGCTCCTGACGGTCGTGCCGCTCCAGCTGCTGAGCTACCACATGGCGGTGATGCGCGGCTGCGACGTGGACCAGCCCCGCAACCTCGCCAAGAGCGTAACGGTGGAGTGAGTGGCGAGGGGGCTTCGGGCTTCAGGCTGGCCACGCCGAGCGTCTCGATGGGTTGGTCGCCCGCCGAGTTGGCCTACGCCACATGCCGGTCTCACCGACGCGTTGCCGAGCTACCGCTTTCTGGGCAACCCGGCGGGCGCGAGAGCCGGCGCACACCTGGCCCACGGCGTGGCCGGCGTCGTGGTCTACGGGACCGGGGGCGGCGTTGCCCACGCGCGTCTTTCGCATCGCCACGCCCTACCCCCGCTGCGCGGCGCGCAGGCGCGCCTCGATGAAGCCGGCTCGCAGGTACAGCAGAGCGTCCGTCGCCCCTCTCCCAGGCGCCCGCCAGAGAGCCGCCGCCATGATCGACCGCGATATTCTCGATAAGATCAAGGCCCGCCACGCGGAGGTCCAGCAAGAAATGGCCGACCCTGCCGTGGCCAGCGACCCGGACCAGATGGCCCAGCTGGGCAAAGAGCATAGCCGTCTCGAAGATGTGGTCGCCGCCATCGAGCGCTACGAGGCCCTGCTCGAAGAGCGGGACAACCTCCACGAAATGGCCGAAAGCGAGGAAGGCGAAATCGCCGAAATGGCGCAGGTCGAGCTCGAAGATCTCCGGGAGCGCCTGCCGCGCGTCGAGCGCGCGCTACGCTTCCAGCTCGTCCCCGACGACCCCGAGGCGGAGAAGAGCGCCATCGTCGAGATCCGCGCGGGCACCGGCGGGGACGAAGCCGCCCTCTTTGCCGGGGACCTGTTTCGCCTCTACGCGCGCTTTGCCGAGTCGCGTGGCTGGCGCGTCGAGACGATCAGCCTCTCGCACGGCACGCAGGGCGGCTTCAAAGAGATCATCTTCAGCGTCGAGGGGGAGGGGGTCTTCGGCACGATGAAGTACGAAAGCGGTGTGCACCGCGTGCAGCGCGTCCCCGAGACTGAAAGCAGCGGGCGCATCCACACCTCTGCCGCCACCGTGGCCGTCTTGCCGGAGGCCGAGGAGGTGGACGCGGACCTCAAAGAGCACGAGCTGACGGTAGACACCTACCGCGCCAGCGGCCCGGGCGGGCAGAGCGTCAACACGACCGATTCGGCGATTCGCATCACTCACGAGCCGACGGGCGTGGTCGTGACGTGCCAGGACGAGAAGAGCCAACACAAAAACCGCGCGAAGGCCCTGCGCGTCCTGCGCTCGCGGCTCTACGAGAGAAAGCGCGAAAGGCAGCAAGAAGAGCGCGCCGAAGAGCGTCGCTCGCAGATCGGCTCCGGCGACCGCTCCGCGAAAATCCGCACCTACAACTTTCCGCAGGACCGCCTGACGGACCATCGCCTCGCCTCGGGCGAAAAAAACCACACGCTCAGTAGCATCATTGACGGAAACCTGGGGCCGATCATCGAGGCGCTCCGAATGCAGGAAAACGCCCGACGGCTGGGAGAGATTTGAGGCGTGGGCTGTCGGGATTTGGTTTTCAGCGTGCCCGCTGACGACTGAGAATAGAAAACCGACGACCAAATTACGCGCGCTTTTCAACGAATCGGTGCGACTTCGGCGGGGCGTCTCGGTTACATACGAACATGCTCTTACCCTGCCTTCGTCCTAAGCGGCGAGGGTGTGACTCGCCCGTCATCCCACAGGGACCCCCGACGCATCACTACTATGGCCGACGACGACCCGACGTATCCGTATGAGCTCACCTACGCCGTCAGCGGCGTGCTGAGCGACGACAATACGCAGAGCACCATCGACGATATTAGCAACTACCTGGCCGGCAACGGAGGAGACGTCGAAGAGGTGGACGAATGGGGCTCCCAGCGCCTGGCCTACCGCATCGACGGGAAGCGCAGCGGCTACTACGTGCGCACCTACTTCGAAGCGCCCGGCGAGCTGGTCCCGAAGGTCGAGCGCCGCCTGCAGCGCAACGACGACATTCTGCGCTACATAACGCTACGGATGGACTCGAAGATGCGCCGCCAGCGCCGCCGGCGCCTCGAACGCGAAGACCGCGAGGCCGCCGAGGCCGCCGCCGAAGAAGCTGACGACGAAAGCTGAGACGTTCGAGCACTCAAGGTGAAAAAGAGGGCCCGCTTGGCCCCTTTCTTCTCAACTCTCCCTTTCCCCGCTACGCCCCATGCCTCGAGGAGCCGACCGCAGCGAATACCAGTCGATGGACTACGTGGACTTCCGCGACGTAGACTTCATCGAGCAACACCTCAACAATCAGGGTAAGCTCCTGCCGCGCCGCGTAACCGGCGCTCCCGCCCACATCCAGCGCCAGCTCTCGAAGGCCGTTAAGCGCGCGCGTCACATGGCGCTCTTGCCGTACGTGACCGACTCGGTTCGGTGAGCTGGTTGCCGGTCGTTGGCTTCGGAGTTTCTCTGCTTCTTACCCCGGCGACCGAAAGATCGAATACCGACACCTAAGCTCCCCACTCCTCTCATGAACATCATCCTGCTCGAAGACGTCGAGCACGTCGGCCAGCGCGGAGACCTTGCAGAGGTGGCCGATGGCTACGGGCGCAACTACCTGATCCCCCAGCAGAAGGCCCGCCTCGCTACCGAAGGCGCCATCAAAGCGCTCGAAGAAGAAGAGCGCCAGGCCGCCAAGCGCCGCGCGCAGAGCCGCGAGGAGGCTGAGGAGCTGGCCGAGGAGCTCGAAGACCTGCTCGTGGTCGTCAGCGCGCGCGTGAGCAGTGACGACGAGATCTATGGCTCCGTCACGTCGCAGCAAATCTCTGTGGAGCTCGCGGAGCGAGGCTACCAGATCGACCGGCGCGACATTGAGCTGGAGGAGTCTCCCATTCGCCGCCTCGGCATCTACGCCGCGACGGTGGAGGTCCACGAAGACGGCGTCACCGCCGACCTGAAGGTGCAGGTCATGCCCGAGGAGGGCTGACGCGTGCCGCCGCCGTGGGACCCCGCGCCTCGTTGCAGCGTATAGCAGCAAATGCCATAGCAGGATTGTCGCGTAGGACGCCGCGCCGCATGGCGCCGACCGTCTGCGCTCGCCTTTTTTCGCTCCCGTTCCCGCCGCCTTCCGATGAGCCTCTACGACCTGCACGACGCCGCCCTCAACGACGACGAAGGCCAAGGCTATGCCTACTCCGAGAAGACCGTCTACGGCAAGGCCTACAAGGGCGTTTTCTTCTTCGACAATGGCAACGCCGACCCCGACGAGCTGACCGAGGAAGACAGCGAGCACGAGTTCAGCGGCATTCTCTATGACCGCAGCCGCGAGCGCGAGAAGAGCTTCCCAGTGCGCGTCGAGAAGGTGGTCGACACGCCCTCCGGGATCCGTGCGGACTTCGTGGCCACCGAGAAGCCGTGACCAGGCAACGGGCGATTCAAGGAACAACCCTTCGCCCGTGTTGCAAAAGCCCAGGCCCCGGAGAGCGCGGAAAGCCTTGCCCTGCTCACTGGCGCCGAGGGCAGAGAGGGGGCTGTTGATGTAGTGCCCGGTCGTGCCCGCCGCGACGAGCTCGAGCTGGTCGTGGAGCGCGGCGCTCCTGCTGTTGAGCATGGCAGGGGGAAACTGACCGAAGCCCCCTCCGGTGCCGATATCTAGGTCTCCCGCTTTGCAAGATGCGAGCCCGCCCGCGAGCGCGAACGGCTCAGGCGACGGGTCGGGCGAAGCGAAGGGAGGCAGCCGTTAGGCGACCCGCTGTTCAGTCGGGAGAAGCCGTTTTCGCAGGCGCGTCGCTGACGGGCTCGAAGCGATTGGCCCTGGCATTTTTGCGCACCTCCTCGGGGCGAAAGACCTGCCCGTTCATGGCGAGGTAGACGCCGGGAGGCAGCGTCTGCACCGCCGCCATCGCAAAGCCAATGTTGAATGCTGCGTCGCTGGCTTTGAAGCGCGCCGGACTGAGGGAGCCGACCAGAACGACGGTCTTCCCTTCGGGCGCGTCGCTAGCGGCCAGCGCCTCCCGAAGCGCCTGCGCGCTGAGCACCATCGTGTCGGTGCCGTGGGTGATGAGCACGCGCTGAGCCTCCGCGCCAGTCGCGTGGCGCACGAGGGTGCGGCGGTCCGCATCGGTCATCTCGAGGCTGTCCTTGCGTAGCACGACCTCAATGTCGTAGTCGGCCGTGACGCCGGCTTCGCGCAGGATCTCCCCGATCTGCGGCTCGCCGACTTCGTAGTCGCTTTGGGCGTCGAAGTAGAGCTTGTCGATCGTCCCGCCGGCAGTGAGAACTTGGATGGGCACGTTCCGGGCGTGGGGGTACGGGAGCAGGAGAGGTAGTAAGAAACGGGGCCGGCGGGGGGAAGTGCCGCGCCGGTGCGGGACGGTGGCCAGCCACGCGGTCCTGGCGAGGCCGCCCCGCCGGGGCGTGCGCACCCCCTATGCGACCTACATGAGCCAAGGCGCCAGCGGCAACGCCGACCGCACACTGAGCGTGAGGAGCCTGAAGCATTTCATGGCGCGTGGCCGGTGATGCGTTGCTCGAAAGAGCGTGTCCGAGAAGCCTGTCGTCTAGCAAAGAGGCTACGCCTCGAAGCCGATGAAGCCCATCATGCGGCCGGTCGTGCCGCCGCTGGCGCGGTGGGAGAAGAGCACCTCCGGCTCGCCAACCGTGCAGCGCGGGCTGACCTCGATCTGCGCCTCGGGCACGCCGGCCTCGCGCAGCTGCGACGCGATGGCGGCCTTCAGGTCCACATGCGGCTTTTCAAGCCCGGGGGCGTCTGCCGGGCGGCGCACGAAGCGCTCGGCGAACTGCGTGGCCACCTCGTCGCCGACCTCGAAGTGCTCGGCCGAAATGCAGGGGCTGACGTAAGCGCGCGTCTGGCCGGGGCGCGCGCCGAGGGCGTCCATCTCCGCGACGGTCTTTTCGGAAATCTGCTTCACCGTGCCGCGCCACCCGCTGTGGCAGGCTCCCACGACGCCCGCCTTTGCGTCCGCCAGCAGGACGGCCGCGCAGTCCGCCGCGCTGATGCAGAGCAGCAGGCCGGTGCGGTCGGTGACGAGGCCGTCGTAGCCGCGAACGACGCCCGGCTCCGTCGCGCGCAGGAGGCGGTCGCCGTGCACCTGCCTGGGCACGACCCACCGCTCTGGCGCGAAGCCGGTGGCCGCGCCCAGGCGGCGGCGATTCTCTGACACGCGCGTGGCCGCGTCATCGGTCGAGAGGCCCAGGTTGAGCGACCGGTAGGCGCCCTCGCTCACCCCCCCGGCCCGGGTGGAGAAGCCAGCCACGAGCCCCTCGGCCTGTTCAAAGACGGCAGGGCGCAGGAGAGCGGGCGACGCCTCACCGCGGCCAGAAGAGGCGTGCGGCGTGGAAGCGGCGGCAGAGTCGGCAGGCATCGAAGAAGCCGGAAGCGGGGCGCGGAAAAGAGGAGGCGCGTTGCCCGTGTCCCCACGCAGTGCAGCGGGCACGGTTCGCGGAGCGGCGTGGCTTCTGGCCCTGCACTTGTGAGATCGAGCGCCGGATCCCGACGGTAGATGACCGATGGTAGACGGTACTCGGTTTGCCAACCCCCAGAGCGACAGCAGGCACGCCTCCACCCACGATCTCCCCATCTGCCACTTTCTGTGTGCGGTAGGCGGAGGTCTTCAGGAAAGCCAAACGCCGGTCCCACAGACCATCTCGCACGTCTACGACAGCTTGCCTCTCTGCGATACCGGAGGCGCGAGCGGCATGCGCTTGCGCGACGGGCGTACCAGGGCCTATCATGGAAGTCCTTCGGCGCATTGGAAGCCGTTCGTTTACCCGCGCCTTTCGGCCCGCCCCCCATGCCTTCCCCCAGCGACACGCCACGCTGCTCGTTTTGCGAGCGCCCCGCCCGCGAGACTGACTCGCTGGTGGCCGGCCCCGACGTGTACATCTGCGACCGTTGCATCAGCGACGCGGCGGGCATCGTGAGCGGAGAGCGCGAGCAAGAGCGCGCGGCGGCCCGCCGGCTCGACGGGCCGCTCCCTGCACCGCACCGCCTCAAGGAGCGCCTCGACGAGCACGTCGTGGGGCAGGAGCGTGCCAAGAAAATCCTGTCGGTGGCCGTCTACAACCACCGCAAGCGCGTGCGCGCTGCGGCCGAGGAAACGGAGCAAGGAGCCCATGCGCAACGCGCGGCGGCCGAGGGCGACCTGCGCGATGTGACGCTCGAAAAGGCCAACGTGCTGCTCCTGGGCCCCACGGGCACGGGCAAGACGCTGCTGGCGCGCACCCTCGCGCGGCTCCTGGACGTGCCCTTCTGCATCGCCGACGCCACCACGCTGACGGAGGCCGGCTACGTCGGCGAAGATGTCGAGTCGATCCTGTCGCAGCTCCTGCACGCGGCGGACTTCGACACCGACCGCGCCGAGCGTGGCATCGTTTACCTCGACGAGGTCGACAAGCTCGCCCGCCGCCGCGCCGGGGCCTCCCTCACGCGTGACGTCTCGGGGCAGGGCGTGCAGCAGGCGCTCTTGAAGCTCCTGGAGGGCACGATCGCCGGCGTCCCGCCCGAGGGCGGGCGCAAACACCCTGAGCAGCCGCTCGTGCAGGTCGACACGACGGGTATTCTCTTCATCTGCGGCGGGGCCTTCGACGGGCTCGAGGAGGTCGTGGAACGACGCCTTTCGCGCCAGGCGGAGGTCGGGTTCCGCGCCACGCCGCACGCAGGGGAGCGCGCGGAGGCCGGTGGCAACAGCGCGGCCGGAGGAGAAGAGGGGCGCGACCTGCTCTTCGAGGCCACGCCCGAGGACCTGCTCGACTACGGCTTCATCCCCGAGCTGGTGGGGCGGCTGCCGGTGATCGGGCCGCTGGAGGCGCTCTCGAAACAAGCGTTGCGGCGCATTCTCACCGAGCCCCGCGACGCGCTGGTCAAGCAGTACCGCAAGCGCTTCGCCCTCGACGGGTTCGAGCTGGTCTTTGACGAGGCGGCCCTGGAGGCGGTCGTGGAGCGCGCGCAGGCGCTGGACACCGGGGCGCGTGGCCTCAAAGCTGTGCTCGAAGAGGTCATGCTCGACGTGACGTTCGAACTGCACCGGCAGTCGTCGAAGCCGGCGCGTTGCCGCATCACCCGCGGCGTGGTGGAGGGGGAAGGCGCGCCCGTGTACGAGCCGCTCGCGGAGCCCGGCGAGCCCACGGGGGACCCCGCCCACCGGCCGTGGGCGCGGCGGGCGTGAGCGCGAGCGCAGGGAGCGTGGCGCAGAGGCCGTCGCTGCACGCCGCGTTGATGCGATTCGAGATGCACGTACGAACTGTCGCTCTCGAAGCTGGAAGGGCTGGACATCAGGCAGGGAATATTCGGTCGCCTCCTCGGCTGCGGTACGGTCGTCGTCACCGGGCATGGAGGAACGCCGAAGGCGTTCAGTCGCATCGATGTGCCGCTGGCCGTGCGCCGGACCGTCTACAACCAGACGGACGTCGCCGAGCAGAAGCAAAAAGGGCTCGACTCGTGAAGGGCGCTACGCAGGTCGTGTGGAACGCTTGCGTGCGGGAGGTGCGGTCAGGGAGCGTCGCAATCCGCCAGACCGGACCGAGCAGGCGGCGCTCGGCGTATGCGAAGACCTCGCATGGGGGTTCGCCGACGGCTTTCGTGTGCCGCGTGACCGCCCCAGCGCCGCTTCTTTTCTCTGCTCGGCCTGCCCGTCATGAGCAGCAACTTGGACAAGCCCTACCGGGCGCGCATGCAGCCGATGCCGCGCTACTACGCCGACGGCCTCTGGCGCGAGCTGAACTCCAAGCGCGTTTTCCTTTTCGCGCAGGCCATCGCCTTCAAGGTTCTCGTTACCATCGTGCCCATCGTCATCCTGCTGACGGGGGTGCTGGGGAGCGTGTTGCGCTACCGGGAGCCGTTTTCGGCGGTGGCGCGCGTGGTGCGCGGGTTTCTGCCGCCGTACCAGAGCCAGAAGGTGATCGACTTTCTGGGCGTCTTTCAGGGGTCGAGCGGGGCCTTCATCAGCATCGGGACGGTGGGGCTGGTGCTGGCGGCCATGACGCTGGCGACGACGATGCGCCTGGCCGTGGCCAGCGCCTTCGAGCAAGACTGGAACGAAGAGCGCTCCATCCTCCGCGGATACGCCTTCGACCTGCGCATGGTGGCGCAAGTGGGCGGGCTCTTTCTGCTGACGGTGAGCCTCTCCTTTCTGGCGCAGGCCCTCAACGCCGAGGGGCTGGAGCTGATGCGCCAGTGGGGCCTGGAGCGTTGGCTGCGCGCCGGCTGGCGCGGGGTGTTCGACGCGCTCTCGTTGCTGGTGCCGCTGCTGGTAAGCGCGGCGATGTTCTTCCAGTTGTTCTATTTTACCCCGGTGCCGCACCCCCCCCGGACCAGCGCGGCCCTCGGGGCTTTCGTCACGGCGGTGCTCTGGGAAGCGGCCAAGTACGGCTTTGCCCTCTACGCCACCTACGTGGGCACCTTTCCTTTCGAGGGCGACGGCAGCGGGGTGGCGGCCCTCACCAGCAGCTTCGGCCTCTTGATCGCGTTCGTCTTCTGGGTCTACTGGTCTGGCATCGTGCTGATGGTCGGCGCGGTGGTGGCTTCGCTCCACGAACAGCGGCGACGCATCCGCGAAGACAGCGGTTGGACGACGCCCTCCGGGGACAAGCTCGAGGCCGCCGCGCGCGAGCGGCCCCTCGGCGACGGGGCGCCGGGCGCGCGCGCTCCCGAGCCGGAGACTCCGCCCCGCGAGCGCCTGCGCCGCCCGGACCACGACCCACTCGATGCCCCGCTCGACATCGAGCGCGCCGAGCTCAGGCCCGCGCCGCCCTCCGACGACGCGGAAAGCGCGGCCCCGGAGGCACCGTCTCCGCCGCGCGAGTCCCCGCCGGAGCAAGGGGCGTCGTGACCGCGGCCCGTTCGGTGGCACGAGGATTGCGCGGGAAGTCTGGGGAGGACGTCCCACGCGCCGGTGCTTCCTGCTTGCCGGCGCGTTTCTCTACCTTCAAGGGCGCCTCTGGAACGGCCGCCTCCGGGGCGGCTCCTCCCCGTTGCTCTCGCCTCCGAACTCGCGGTACGCTCGTGGTGCGCTGCTGTCGTCTGGCCTTGTCGTGGCCCGCCGCCGCCGGGCCGGTCGCCGCGTTGCTGCTGCTGGGGGGGCTGGCGCTGGGGGCTCCGCCCGCGACCGCGCAGGAAAGCGTGCCGCTCTTCCGGGTCAACGAGAACACGACCACCGGCGACGTTGACTTTCGCTTCCGTTCCACACAGACCTTCAGCGAAAGCGAGCTCGCCGCGCAGGTGGCTACCGAGGGGCCCTCGCTCTACGACAAGGCGAGGGGGACGCCGCCGCTCTCATTCTTCCTGGACGTGGCGCCGCACCCGTTCTCGCCCCTCGAACTGCAACGCGACGTGGCGCGCCTGCGCCAGTACTACCAGCAAAACGGCTTTCTGAAACCGAAGATCAGCTACGGCCCGACGGTGCTCGACACCGCCGCCAACGAGATCGACGTAGTCTTTTCCATCGAAGAAGGCCCGCCGCTGATTATCCAGGACGTGAACTTCCTGGGTCCGGACTCGACGACCTACGCCGGGCAGCAGTTCACCGGCGAGATCCGCGAAAGCTGGAACGACTTCCGCGACAGCCGAGACTTCCGGCTCGGGGACCGCTACAATCAGTTCAATCGTTCACAGATCGAAAGCGGCATTCTGGAAGAGCTCAAAAACCAGGGGTTCGCGTTCGCCCGCACCAGCTCGGCCGTCGAGATCGACTCCTCGGCCAACACGGCGGACCTGAACTACTTCCTCGATGCAGGGCCACGCGCGCGAATCGACTCGATTATCGTGGAGGGCAACGAGTCGGTGAGCCGGAGCGTGGTGCTGCGCGAGCTGCCCTTCGCGGAGGGAGACTGGTTCGACGCCGAGGCGCTGGCGCGAGGACAACGCGAGCTCTTCGGGCTCCAGCTTTTTCGCGTGGCCCTCGCGCAGGTGCCGGAGGGGCAGCCGCGCGACTCGACGGTGACGGTGCGCTACAACGTGCGCGAGGCGAGCCTGCGCTACCTCACCGCCGAGGGCGGCTACTCGCGCGCCCTGGGCCTGACGGGGCAAGGAAGCTGGACGCACCGCAACTTCCTCGGCGACGCGCGCGAGCTGAGCTTCAGCCTCGTGGCCAACACCGGCTTCGGCGCGCGCGGCGGGGCCGACCGCGTGGCGGCCGAGCGCCTCTTTCGCGCCAGCGCCTCGGTGCGCCAGCCGTACCTCTTCACCACCAAGCTCAGCGGCGTAGGGACGGTCTTCGGGGAGTTCGGCAGCAACCCGCAGCTGCTGAAGTCGGACCGCTTTCTGGGCACCAACTCTGCGGAGGTGGGGCTCAACGCGACGGCCGTCTACGAGCTCTTCCCGTACCGCACGGTCACGCTCGAGTACGAGCTAACGCGCGCGTTTCAGTTTCGCACCGACCTGCGCGAAGGTCCCCCGGAGCCGGGCGAGGGCGTGCCAGGCGTGCAGCCGGAGCGCACGCGCGACATCTTCAACCGCAGCGTGCTCACGGCCAGCGCCACGCTGGGCCGCGCCGACGACTACGTAAGCCCCAGCCGCGGCTTCTTGGTGCGTCCGTTCGTGCAAGCGGGGCTGAACCTGCCCATCCGCTCCGGCACCGAGTACGTCAAGGCCGGCGCCCAGCTGACCGGCTATCAGCCGCTCACCGACGGGACCAGCCTCGCCGGGCGCGTGCAAGGGGGGCGCGTGTGGCCCTACGGCCGGAGCCGGCGCGCGCTGGGGGACCCGGCGGGCGAGGCGTTTACGACGTTCGAGAACCGCTTCGACCCGGTCTACTACTACGCCGGCGGCGCCAGCGACGTGCGCGGCTGGGTCGAGCGCCTGGCCGGCCCCAAGGTCGCGCGCGAGGTGGTTTACGAGTCGGAGCCCGACAACCCCGATTACGTCTACGAGGCCGTTGGCGGGCGCGCGAAGGTGTCCCTCAGCGCCGAGCTGCGCATGCCCTTTCCCGGCCTGGGCGAAAGCTGGGGCACCGCGGCCTTCCTCGACGGCGGGCAGGTGTGGAACGCCCAGAGCCCCGTGCCCGCGGCCGAGCAGGCATTGGACCAGTTTTCGCTTGCGAACTTTCGCTACGGGGCGGGGGCGGGCCTTCGCTACCGCACGCCCGTGGGCTTTCTGCGCCTGGACCTGGCCTACAAGCTCAACCCAGACTTCGAAGACCTGCGCGACCCCCAGGAGGTCTTCGAGTACCGGCAGTGCCGGGCAGGAGGCACCGGCGGGTGCAACGCCCCCGACGCGCGCTTCTGGCGCCGCCTGCGCCTGCACCTGAGCATCGGGCAGTCGTTTTGAACGCCTGTGGCTTGAATGCCTGTGGCGTTCAACGGTGGACCGCGGACGGCGGTCGTTTTGCACGCAGACGGGTTCTTCGGGCATCTGCCGCACGCGCCCCTTGACGTGAGGGCACGACAGCCGTGCCCGCCCTCTGATTCCCTCATCGGCAACGCCTGTGCCTTCTCCCGACCGCGACCGACCTGACCGCGACCGGTCCGCCGACGCAACCGGCGGGAACAGCCCCGGCGCGTCGGCGGGCGAAGAAGGGGCCGGCGGCCACGCCTCGGAGAGCGGACCCAAGGGCGACTCCACGCAGCAGGAGCGTGAGGAGCGCCCGGGCAGCGCCGCCCTCGCGTGGCGCGGGGCCAAGCGCTTTGCCTACGGCCTCGGCGGGCTGGTGGCGGCGGTGTTGGTGCTGCTGGGCGTAGGGCTTCTGCTGTTGCAGACGGAGTGGGGCTCGCGCGCGGCCAAAGACTTGATCCTCGCAAAGGTCAACCCGCTCGGGGAGGCGCAGCTCCAGATCGACGACCTCGACGGCAACTGGATCACCCACTTGGAGGCGAAGGGCGTGCGTCTCGTGCGCCCCGCAGCGAAGCAAGGAAGTACTCTCGGGGTGCGCCCGCTTACGCCCTCCGACGAGGTGCCCGCCGCGCCCGGCCCCGCGCCGCGCACTGCGCCCGACTCGGTGCGTATGGTCCAGATCGACTCGCTCAACAGCGACTACCGCCTGCTCGAGCTCCTCTCGAACCGCGTGCACCTGAGCGGAGGGCAGGTCTTTGGCCCCGACGTGCGCATGGCTCAGCAGGCCGACGGCTCGTGGGACCTGCTCCAGCCCTTCGTGAACGACACGGCGGATACCACCGCCAGCGCCTGGACGGTCCGCCTCGACAGCGTGCGCCTGCGGGGCGGACGGCTCGACGCCCGCTTCCACACCCGTAACGGGACCGACTCGACCCTGCGCGCGCGGGGCCTCGAGTTCTTCGCCGCCGACATGAACTTCGGTGGAGGGCGGAGCGCACGCTCACGCTGCGCAATCTCGGGCTCGACTCCCCGTACAGCGACGTGAGCGGGCAGGGCACGCTGCTGCTTCCCGACGCGGAGAGCGGGCCGGTGCAGAACATCGACTTCCGGCTCAACGCCGATCCCTTGAGCTTCCGTGACTTGGCCGGCTTCGTGCCGAACATCGACCCGAGCCGCAGCGTGCGGTTCGACCTCGGCGTGGCCGGGACGAGCGAGCGGCTGCGGCCGACGCTCGACGCCACCTTCAGCGACGGGGGGACGGCCACCCTCAGCGGCACGGTGGCCACGGGCTTCGGCAACGCGCCGCTGGGGGCGGACCTCGACGGGCAGGTGCGCGGCCTCGACCCCGGCTTTCTCATGGAGGGGGCGCCCGTCGGCGAAGTGAACGGCGACGTGGCGGTGGACCTCAGCGGGACCTCTGCCGAAACCCTCGAAGGCACTGCCCGTGCGGCCGTTTTCGACACGCGCGTCGGCGAGTACCTCTTCGACCGCACGACCCTCGACGCGCGCTTTCCGGGCGACGGCACGGTGGTGCTCGATGCGCAGGGCGGGCTGCGCGGGGCGTCCTTCGCCGCCGAAGGCACGGTGCGCCCCTTCGGCCAGCCGCCGGCCTACGACCTGGACGGGCGCTTTCAGAACCTCGACCTCGCGCGCTTTTCCGAAGGCAGCGGCCAGAGGAGCGACCTCGACGGGCGCCTCAGCGTGGAAGGCTACGGCACGAGCGTGGCCGAGGCCAACGTGACTGCGCAGCTCCGGCTGGGCGGCTCGCGCGTCAACCGGTTTGCGATCGACGAAGGGCAGTTTACCGCGCGCCTCATCGACGGCGGCCTGCGCCTGCAGGCGCGCGTGCGCTCTCCCGAGGGCACCGCCGACGTAGACGGGCGCGTGGCCCTCACCGCCGACCCGGTGCGCTACCAGATCCGCGAGGGGCGCGTCCAGAACCTCGACGTGGCCGCGCTGGCGGGCGACACGACGCGCTCGTCGATCACGGGCACCTTTCGCCTCGACGGGAGCGGCACCACCCCGCAGGGCGACCTGCGCCTGGACGTGGCCGGCCTCCAGCTCACCGATTCGTACTACGGGCCCTACGTCATCAACGCGACCAACCTCGACGCGGCGGTCGCCGGGGGGCGCGTGGCCCTCGACGGGCAGGCCGACCTGGAGGGCGGCTCCTTCGCTCTGAGCAACGCGGTCGTCTACCCGTTCGCGGCCACGCCATCGTTCAGCGTGGGAAGCGCCTCGTTCCAGGACGTGAACATCGGGCGGCTTGGCCAATACCGCGGCGGCGACGTCGAGCAGTCCAGCAGCCTGAACGGAAGCGTCACGCTCGACGGGCAGGGCCTGGACCCGCAGACGATGTCGCTGGCCGGAACTGCGCGGCTGGACTCCTCGCGTCTGAACCGGCAGATCATCCAGAGCGCGACCGTCGAGATTACGCTCTCGGGCGGGCGCCTCGCCTACGACGGGACGCTCGAGGTGCCGGAGGGGCAGACGCGCCTCGCCGGGACGGGGCGGCCTTTCGCCGAGGATCCAACCTTCGCGGTCACGAGCGGTACGTTTTCGGGAATTGACGTAGGCGCGCTGGCGGGGGTCGAAGGGCTCGACACAAACCTCCAGGGCGAGATCCGGTCGCTCGAAGGCCAGGGGTTCTCGCTGGAGGAGCTTCGCGGCAACGCGCGCATCGACCTGACGGGCTCGCGCATCAACGACGCGACGATCGCCCGTGGCACGCTCGACCTCGACGCTAGCGAGGGCGTGACGGACCTGGCGGCAGACCTGCGGTTCGAGGGCGGCGGGCGTGCGGACGTCCAGGCGCGCCTCGACCAGACGGGCGGCCGGCTCTCGTACCGCGCCGAGGGCATCCTCGACAGCCTGAGCGTCGGCCAGCTCCTCGGCGACGGGGCGCGCGCGGGGCTGCTCTCCCTCTCGCTCAACGTGCGGGGCCAGGGCACCGACCCGCGCACGGCCACCTCGCAGGGGCGCATTCGGCTCACGGGCGGGCGCGCGGTCGGCATCCGCGCGCAACGCCTGCTGCTGGACTACAATCTGAACGAGGGCCTGCTGGTGGTCGACACGCTCGCCGTGCGCTCCAACGTGGCCGACGCGACCGGCAGCGGCCCGCTCGCGCTCTACGACCCGGGGCAGCGATACGCCTCCAACTTCCGCTTCACCGCCAGTGTGGACACCCTTGCGCCGGTGCGCCCGCTCCTCGGCGACAGCCTCGCGGCCCTGGCGGTGGCAGGGAACCGCTTCCAGGGGCGCCTCGCCGGCCAGCCGGGCGGGCCGCTCCGCCTCCAGTCGGACGTGAACGTCGCCGGGCTCGTCTACGGCGACACGCGCGTGTCCAGCTTCGACGGGGCCGTGCGCGCCACGGCCGCCACAGCGCGCGGCTCGACGGGGGCGGGCGGGTTGCTACCAGCGGCCCGGGCGCTCGCCGCACGCGGCGTGGAGGCGCTCCGCGACGCGCAGGTGCGCGGAGAGGCCGGCTACCTGTCCAGCGGCCAGGCGTCGGTGCGCCGGGCAGACGTGAGCGCCATCTACGGGGGGAAGGACATCGACCTCCGCCTTCGCGCGAAGGTGGACCCGGAGCGCGACGTTCAGCTCGCCGGCGTGGTCGACCCGCGCCCCGAGGCCCAGCGCGTGCGCCTCGACACCCTGAACGTGCGCTCCGGGTCCGACCGCTGGAAGCTCCTCCAGGACGCGACGATCTCCTACGGCGAGGAGTACCGCGTCTCGGGCCTTTTGCTCTTCACCGAAGGCGGCCAGCAGATCGCTGCCGACGGGGTGGTGGATTTCGATGGGCGCCAGAGCCTCGTCGTCACCATCGAGGCGTTTCGCATCGGGGCGGTGGCGGACCTCTTCGGCTACGAGGGGCTGGAGGGAGTGCTCGGCGGCACGCTCGGCGCGCCGGAGCTTCGGGGCACGGCCACGCTGGCCGGCGGCACCTTCGACCTCGCCAACATCGGGACGGCCTACCAGAACGTGCGCGCCCAGCTCCGCTTCACCGACGACCGGGTGCAGGTCGAGCGCGCCGTCGTGGAAGCGGGAGACGGGCGCCTCACCATCGACGGCACGGTGGCCCTCCAGGAGCTCACGCTCGGCCAGCTCGACCTGACTGCCCGGGCGAGCAACTTCCGCGCGGTGGAAACCGACGGGTACCGCGCCACCGCCAGCGGCGACCTCCGGCTGCAAGGGACCACGCAGGCGCCGGTTCTGCGCGGGGACCTGACGGTGCGCGACGCGGACCTCTACCTCGATGCTCTGCGCGGCGGGGAAAGCAACTACGCGGAGGCCACCCTGGGGGAGCAGGACCTGCGCGCGTTGCGCGAAAACTTCGGCGTGCGCGTCACCGAGGCCGACACGACCCGCTCGCAGGTCTACCAGGCGCTGGCGATGAACCTCGACATGGAAATCGAGCGCGACACGTGGCTGCGCTCGACGGCCAACCCCGAGCTCGACGTGCAGCTCGAGGGCGACATCGACCTCCGGAAAGACGCGCAGGAAGACCTTCAGCTCTTCGGGTCCATCGAGGTTGTGCCCGAGCGGAGCCGCGTGGTCCAGTTCGGCAAGCGCTTCGAGATCGCCAGCGGGGTTATCACCTTCAACGGCAACCCCGCGAACCCGTCCATCGACCTGGAGGCGGAGTACAACGTGCAGGCCCGCCAGTCGCGCGGCAACGAGGTGACGATTACCCTGGCGGTGCGCGGGCGTCCCGGCGACCTCAACTTCGAGCTCGGCTCCAGCACGCCGATGTCTACGACCGACATTTTCTCCTACATTGCCACAGGGCAGCCGGCCGGCGCGCGCACTGGCGCTGGGGGGAGGGGCGCCACCAGCCTGGCCACCGGCGCGGCCCTCGGCCAGATTTCCAACCTCGTGGAAGGGTTCGCTAGCGCGCAGGGAGTGGGGCTGGACGTGATCGAGATTCGGACCAACCCGCAACGCGGCACCGTGCTCACGGCCGGGGAGTACATCTACTCTGGCGTGCTGCCGAACCCGTTCTTCGTGGCCGTCGGCCAGCCGCTCGGGGCGGCCGCCGGCGACGCGGGCGACGCCGGAATCCAGACGGAGGTCACGATTCAGTACGAAGTAACCGAGGGCCTTCTGGTGCGCCTGCTGCGCCGCGAGTCCATCCGCCTGAACCTGCGCTACGAGTACGCTTATTAGAAACGCGGGAGTGCAGAGAGGTGGAAGCGACCCATACCGCGGCGCTTCCGCTTCTCTAAAAGCGTTGCCCGCGGCACTACCGGTGCGCCGCAGGCCCGGGCCACGCTCTCACAGAGATAACGAACACTCCCCCCCACTCCCGTACCCCCGCACTCTCGCACGCGAGCAATGCGCTTTACCAATCTCCTGCCCGGACGCGGGAGCGCCCTTGCCAACGGCCTGGAGCGCACCGGGGAGCTGGCTTCCTTCGTCGGCGAGTTCTTCGCGCGCTTCTGGAAGCCGCCGTATGAGTGGAAGGAGACGCTCGAACAGATGGATGAGGTCGGGGCGCGCAGCTTCCTACTCGTCAGCGTGACGGGGCTGGCCATCGGGATCGTCATGGCCATGCAGAGCCGTGGGACCCTCGCGGCCTACGGCGCGGAGTACGCCCTGCCCAATATGCTGGCGCTTTCGATCATCAAGGAGATCGGGCCGGTCTTTACGTCGCTGGTATTGGCCGGGCGCCTCGGGGCGGGAATCGGGGCGGAAATCGGCTCGATGCGCGTAACCGAGCAGATCGACGCGCTGGAGGTGGCCGCCTTGAAGCCCTTTCACTATCTCGTGGTCACGCGCGTGGTCGCCTGCGTGTTCATCTTCCCGGTTCTCACCATCTGGGCCGACACCATCGCCATGATCGGCGGGTACTTCGAGTCGCTCATCGCCAGCGGCATGGACTATCGTGTGTTCTTCACCACCGCCTTCTCGACGATCCGATTCGCCGACCTGTTCGTGGACACGATGAAAACGAGCATCTTCGGGTTCATCGTCGCCATTGTCAGCTCCTACCTCGGCTACAACGTGCGCGGCGGCACGCGCGAGGTAGGCCAGGCGGCGATGCGCGCGGTGGTCGTCTCCTCGCTACTGATCCTGCTGGCCGACGTGATCGTCGTGCGCATCTCGCTGATGCCCCCCCCCCCTTCCACAACTGACCATTAATAATCACTTCCCCCCACAATGGCTGAACGTGCAGCGACCGGCGGCGCGCAACGCCCCCGCGGCGAGCAGCCCGGCGAGGACCACGCTGGCAACGGCGAGCTCGCGCCCAACCGCGTGGCCGAGGTCGGCAGCGGGCCGCCGCCCGAGGACACGATCATCGAGCTGCGGGACCTGCACAAGTCCTTCGGCGACCTCAACGTTTTGAACGGCGCTTCCCTGGCGGTCGAGAAGGGCACCTCGGCGGTCGTGATGGGCGGCTCGGGCGCGGGCAAGAGCGTGCTGCTGAAGCACATCGTGAAGCTGTTGACGCCCGACCACGGCGAGCCCTGGGTGAAAGGGAAGCGCGTGGACGAGATGACTGGCGACGAGCTCGACGACCTGCGCCTCTCCATTGGCTACCTCTTTCAGGGCGGGGCGCTCTTCGACTCGATGAGCGTGGAGGAGAACATGAACTTTTTCCTGAACCGCCATACCGATCTCTCTGAAGGGGAGCGCACCGACCGCATCGAGGAAACGCTCAGCTGGGTCAACCTCGCCGACACGGCGCCGAAGTTCCCGGCCGAGCTGTCGGGCGGCCAGCAGAAGCGCATCGGGCTGGCGCGCGCGATCATCTTGCAGCCGGAGATCCTGCTCTACGACGAACCGACGACTGGCCTGGATCCCGTTTCGGTGCGCACCGTCAGCGAGCTGATCGTACGCCTGCGCGACGAGCGAGGCATCAGCTCGGTGGCCATTACGCATGACCTGCTCTGCGCCGATATCATCGCCGACCGAGCGCACTTCATCTACGAGGGTGAGATTATCGAAAGCGGCTCGCTGGAGGCCCTCGAGCGCTCCAACCACCCGGTGCTTCGCAACTTCTTCGGAAGTTAGGGGTTCGGCAGGATGGGGTGAGCCCAGGGCCCAGAAGAGGGCGTTGCTCGGTCGGCAAGCGTTCCCTCCTGCAGGCCGTTTCCTTTCTCCCAGGCTTCCACGCAAGCATGTCTCGGCAAGCGCGCGTCGGTATTCTCGTCTTCGCCGGGCTGGCGCTCTTTCTGGTGGCACTCTTTGCCATTGCCAGCCGGTCGTTTCTCTTTAGCAACACCTTCCCGCTGGAGTCGGAGTTCAACAACCTCGCCGGCCTGAGCGTGGGGGCCCCGGTTCAGTACCAAGGGGCCGGGGCCGGGCGCGTCGAGGGCATCGCCGTTCCCGACGACCCGGGCGGGCGCTTCACGGTGGAGATGGCCATCAAAAATAACTACCAGGGGGTCGTCAACGACAGCACCATCGCGCAGATCAAGAGCCAGAGCCTGGTGGGGGGTAACATGATGGTCGTGCTGGTGAACCCCTCGCAGAGCGAACTGGCCGGGCAGGGCATGGCGCCGGACGACCTCGAGCCGGTCGATCCGCAGGAGGGAACCCCGCAAATTCGCGGGCAGGAGCCGTTTAGTATCTCGGAGACGAGCGACCAGCTGCTGGGGACGGTCGACACCTTCGCCACCGTGGCCGTGGAGGCGAAGCAGATCATGCAGGACATTCAGCGCGGGCGCGGCTCGCTGGGGCGCTTCATCTACGACGACGCGCTCTACAACCGCAGCGTGGCGACTATCGAGCAGGCCGAGGCCACCGCCGCCGAGACGCAGCAGCTCATGACCGACCTCTCGGCCAGCGCCGACCGCATCACCGCCAGCGCGGAGGAGGCCACTGCCCGCCTCCAGCGAATATTGAGCAAGGTGAACCAGGGCGAGGGCACGCTCGGGAAGCTGCTCAACGACGAGGCGGCCTACAACCAGTTCCTCGCGGCGGCCGACACGCTCGTGGCCAGCACGCAGCGCATCGAGAGCGTGCTCGAAAACGCGGAGAACGCCACGCAGTGGGCGTCGCTGGGCGCCTACCGCTTCTCGGAGAACATGGAAGCGCTCAAGCACAACTTCCTGTTCAAGTCGTACTTCGAGGAGCGTGGCTACATGGAAAAGGCCGACTTCGAGATCCGCGAGAGCGCCATCGAAGACACGTACGACAACCTCGAAGAGATGCGGCGCGAGCTGGAGCGGCGCCAGGCGCGCCTCGATGAGCTCCAGGCGCGCCTCGAGGCGCAGCAAGAAGGCAACGCTGCCAGCGGGGAGGAGGGTACGCCGGCGAGCGACGCCTCGGGCGCTACGGGCGGCGGTTCTGCGAAAGAGGCGGCGGCGGGCAACGCCGACGAGCAGTAAGCCGGCCTTCCGCGCGCGAGTCCCCGGTGCCCGGAACGGTGCTCTTTCCCCGATCCCCTGCCCCGTGACGCACGATGGCTGATGCGGGCTCCCCGGCAACGCACTCTTCGGAGCAGCAGGGGGCGCCTCGCCGCCGGGGCGACGGAGCGCCACCGGCAGACGAGGCGTCGAGGCTGCGGCCACAAGGCCACGTGGCGGCGCGGCGCTTGGGCCTACCGCCCCGCCGGCCCGGCTCGCCAGAGAAGGAGGGGGCGACCGAGGAGGACCGCCAGGCGCGCGGAAACCGCTCTGGAGAGGGGCAGCAGCAGGTGACGCCCTCCGAGAACCGGGCGCTCTACCAGCGCCTGACGGCCTTCGAGACGGTGCTGGTGGCCGGGGGCGTGGTGGTGTTTGTTCTGCTGCTCTACGGCATGTGGGGCAGCTTCATCAACCCGCCACTGCTGGGGCTGGCGGGCGCGCTCCTGCTGTGGCCGCTCCGCGAGCACCGCACCGTGCGGGCGCTCATGGTGTCGGGCGGGTTCTTGCTTTTGCTGTGGTTCCTGGCAAAGCTGAGCGCGATCCTAATTCCGTTTGTGGTCGTGTACGTGATGGCGTATCTCTTCGACCCCTTCGTGGGGTACCTGCGCCGGCGCCTTGGAGTCTCGCGGCGGTTCTCGTCGCTGTTGATCTCGGCGGTGGTGTCGGGGGCGCTCGTGCTGGTGATGGTGCTTTTGGTGCCGCGTCTGGCCGGGCAGGTGGAGGTGCTCCTGCAACGGCTCCTGGATGGGGTGGGCAACGTGCGCACCTGGGTCGAAAACACGCCGGTCCTGACGGGGCTCGAATCGACGGGCCTGGTAAGCCGGCAGCAACTGCTCGACCAGCTCAACCGTCTCTTGGAGTCGCAGAGCGGGCGCCTGGCCAGCGACCTGCCCGCCGTCATCCAGGGGCTGGCCGGCTCCCTCAACTCGCTCCTGGGCGCGGTGACGATCATTGCGATCATGCCGGTCATTCTCTTCTACACGCTCAAAGACTACCCCTTCATTACGCGCCGCCTCATGGAGCTTTTCCCGACACTCGGGGGGCGGCGCGACTACCTCGTCAACGCCAGCCGCATCGTCGGCAGCTACCTGCGCGGGCAACTGCTGGTGTGCGCCATCGCCGGCTTCAACGTGTCGCTCTTGCTCTCCCCGTTGGCGTTCGACGTGCCGCTGTGGCTCCTGATCGGGCTGATTGCCGGGATCGCCAACCTGATCCCGAACCTCGGAGCCATCCTCAGCATGGTGGTCGCGGTGGCCATCACAACGATCTTCGGCGACCCGTGGCTCCTGGACACCGTCGCGGTCGTGGCCGTCTTGACGGGGCAGGGGCTGCTGGAGCAGAGCGTGCTCACGCCCAACATCATGAGCCACCAGGTGGGCCTGCACCCGGTGCTGATCATACTCTCGCTTTTGGTCTTCGGCTCCTTCATGGGCGTCTTCGGGGCGCTGATCGCCGTGCCGGCCACGGCGCTGATTATGACGATCTACAAGGCGTACCGCCAAGAGTTTACGCTCGACCTCTCGTCCTACGGCATGCCCGCCTCTGATCCCGAGACGCGGCGCCGGGAGCGGTAGCGGTCACGCTCGCTCCGATCTGAAATCAAAACGATTTCTAAACCGGGACACTTCTCGCCGGCTGTGCTTTCGAGAGGACCCGTCGCCTCTCTCGCGTTGCCTGCCGTGCGCCTGTGTCCGCCCCGCCCCCGTTCGTCATTCCCGGCGGCTTCGACCCGCGCTTCTCGCCGCTGGGGCGGGCGCTGCGCCGTCGCACGGGCGACCGCCTGCGCGCCGAGGCGCTCCAGATTGCGTTGCTCACGGGGGCCGCGCTGGCGGGGCTGATGGGCGTCTACGCTGCCGAAGCGGCTGCCGGGCTCTTCGGGATGCCCTCGCTCGCGCTGGCAGGCGGGCTTGCCGGGGCGGCGCTCCTCGCAGGGCTGGGCGCGGGCGTGGTTGGAAGGCGCCCGCGAGCGGTCGTCCGGGTCGGCCCCCAGGCGGTAACGGTCGAGCGGGGGCGCGAGCAGATGCGCCTGCTGTACGACACGATGGGGCCGCCCGCGGTCGTGACGGCGCGCCGCTTTCACCGCCACGAACGGCGCTACGCGGCGGTGCGCCCCTTCCTCGGGAGAACGGCCACACCGGTGCTTCTGCTGCGCGCCCGCGAAGGACCCGTCGCCGCGCTGGGCCTGCCCAACGAGGAGGACCGCCAGGCGCTGCACCGGCACGTTGAGGAGCGCGTGGAGGCCGCGAAGGTCCCGCGCGAAGGAGCAGCGTCGTGTTGGAGAGTGAAATAAAAAGAGGGCCGCAATTGCAACAAATAAGCGGCGTCGAGAGGCTAAAAATCGACATGGGTCGTTATCGTGCGTAGACTCGCTGACGCTGATCGACCGTTTGCGCATTACTTGTAAGCGCCTTTCGAAATCCGGGGGGCTAAAGAATCCCTTTTGTGGGCAGGATCAGATACTCACGCCCGATTCGGATAGCTCCTCCCCACTAAGAGGAATGCGCTCTCGAAATTTCTTGTAGTCATCCAGAGTGATGACGTGAGAGTGCGAGAGACCTTTGAGATAGCCATGTATGGCCAGCGCTGCATCGCGCGGCATCGGGTCAGGCTGTTCCTCGAAGAGGTCTTCGAGGTCTTCAATGTAGGCTTCGCGGCTCATCGCTTTCATGGTGTCACCTCTTCTATTCGGTTGTCGTCGTAGTAGTGCAGAATTGAGACGCGCTTGTCCGGGTTGTCATAGAACCACTCTTCGAGTCTGTAGCGCGCCTCTTCCGGCTCACTGAGGGGCTGTCGAAGGCCAATCAGGAAGTGATCGGACTGTTCGGGTTTGAGAGGACGATTCAGTGCACCGGCGTGGAATTTCTTTGGGGTCTTGATCTTGCCATCGCCGGCTCGGCGCCGCGAGGCGTAGCCGTAGCCCACCGGGAAGAGGCCACGCCGACGATCAGCGCGCTGACGATCAGCGCGCCGGTGCCCAGCGCACGCCGGTGGCGTCCACGGGCACGCGGTAGACCGTCGAGGGGGTCGTGACGAAGAGCGTCTGGCCCTGCGCGCCGCCGAAAGTCACGTTCGTCGCCCGCGCGGGGAGACGGATACGGTCGAGCTGCTCGCCGCCGGGGGCGAAGATCCAGAGCCCGCCCGGGCCGGTGGAGTAGAGGCGGCCTGTCGCGTCCACCGTCATGCCGTCGGGAGCGCCCTCGGCGTCCGGGTCCTCCAGCCGCGCGAAGACCTCGCCGTCCGAGACTTCACCGCTCGGAGCCACGTCGTAGGCGCGGATGAGGCCCTGCCGCGTGTCGTTGACGTAGAGGCGCGACTCGCCAGCCGGCGAGAGCGCAATGCCGTTGGGCCGAGCGAACTCGCCAGTAATGAGCACCGGCTCTTCGGCGCCGGGCGGGAGGCGGTAGACGCCGGCGATGTCCAGCTCGCGCGCCTCCGCTCCGACGCCGTAGGGCGGATCGGTGAAGTAGACGGTGCCGTCGGAGCGAAGGGCCACGTCGTTGGGGCTGTTGAGGCGCTGACCGTTGTAGTGAGTGGCAAGGGCCGTCTCGCGCCCGTCGGGCGCCACGCGCGCCACGCGGCGCCACCCGTGCTGGGCGAGAAGCAGGCTACCCTCCGCCGGCCCGGCCACGATCGACCCGGCCACGATGCCGTTCGAGCGCCCCGAGGGGCGGCGGTAGACGCTCGTGCTATCGGCCTCGGGGTGCCACTGGTAGATCGTATTCGCCGGGATGTCGCTGAACAGCAGCGTGCCGCTCTCGGGGCGCCAGTAGGGGCCTTCGGTGAACTGAAAGCCGTCGGCGACGGCCTCGACCGCGGCGCCCCCGGCAGGCACAGGCGAGGGCGTGGCTTCTTGGGCGACGGTGGTGCTGGCAGGGGCGCACCCGGCGAGCAGCAACGCGAGGACGGTGACGGAAGAGGCGTAGCTCATGGTATCGGAGGTGACGAGCATTCTGACAGGCAAATCAGCCTACGAACGGTTTTTCCCCGCGTCCTCGAATCCGGCGTATTTCGGGACAGAGGCAAGCTCTACCGTTTCCTGCGCACTACTGCGCTTGCTGATTACGGGGTGTCTTTTTTTTCTGGCCCAGCTCTGCGACCGTCTTGCGCGCAAAGTCAGCGCTTTCTGTTCCCAATTTTCCGTAGCGCGAGTCGCCAAGTACGGAAAGTTGGACCCCTCTTTCGAGCCCCTCTTCGTGTTTGCCGCCGATCCATGATCGAAATGTCGGTCCCTGCGCCCATGGCACTGATCGAAGTAAGAAAGTGATCTGGAGAGTAAGTGAGTGCGGTGGCATCCCCGCGTCGCCGCCGGACCACAGAGAACCGCCGCCCACGGTCCGCCGCCCAGCCACGCGCGGCTACCGGTTGCGCCCGTAGCTCTCGTGGCTGCTCACCCAGTCGCTGCTGGAGATCGCCGAGCCGAGCGACACCTCGCCCGCCAGCGCCACGCCCGCGATGATCTCCGCGAGCTTCCTGACGTGGCCGGGGCCGTAGCAGCCCAGCACCTTCAGGCACTCGCGCTGCGTCGGCAGGTTCGTCCCGCCGCCGTGCGTGGCCACGATCAGCGACGGAATCGTCAGCGAGATGTAAAGGTCGCCCTCGGGCGTCATTTCGCTAAAGAGGAGGCCCGCCGAGGACTCCGCGACGTTGGCCACGTCCTGCCCGGTGGCGATGAACATCGCCGTGATGGCGTTGGGGGAGTGCGCGCCGTTGTTGTCGGCCCCGCTGAAAAAGGCACCCGTCGTGGCCACGCGCAGGTGATAGTCCAGGACCTCTGGCTCTACCCGCATGATCTGTTCGAGCGCCTCGCGCTCCAAGGTGATCTCGGCCGTGACGCGCTTGCCGCGCGTGCGCATGACGTTGACCTGGCTGGCTTTCTTGTCGGTGGCGAAGTTGCTTTCGAGAAAGAAGTGGTCGATGTGCTCCTCGCCGTAGGCGTCGATGATCCAGCTGCAGGCCGCGAAGGTCGCGCGGCCCACCATGTTCTGCCCGGCGGCATCGCCGGTGGAGTAGTTGAAGCGCAGGTAGGCGAACTGGTTGGACAGGTAGTGGTCGATGAACTTGAGCCGGCCGACGGAGGTGGTCGCCTCCGCCTCTGCGCGAATCTCGTCCATGTGCTCGTCTACCCAGTGGGTGAAGTCGCGCGCCTCGCGAGCGCTGCTGAAGACAAAGACGGGAGCGCGTTGCATGTGGTCGGCCACGACGGCTGCTTCGACCCCGCCGCTGGCGTTGACCACCTTGATGCCGCGGTTGTAGCTGGCCACGAGCGTGCCCTCGCTGGTGGCCATCGGGACCAGAAACTCGCCCTCAGCCTCCTCGCCGCGCATGCGCAAAGGCCCCGCGAAGCCTAGCGGCACCTGCGCCACGCCCGTGTAGTGCTCGATGTTGCCCTGCGCCTCCTGCGGCGCGAACGACGGGCTGAACAGGTGCTCGGGGTCCGCGTCGGTGAAGTCGCGCACGAACTGCTGGCGCTCCTGCATGGCGGCGACGGTGTAGTCGTCTTCGCCCTCGCGGCGCGGGATCTTGCGTTGCTTCGGCTCGCCCTCGCCTCTGATCGCGTCTTCGACCTCCAACGTCAGCGCGCCGAAGGGCTTGCTGGCAAACGAGAGCGCAAGGTCGTGCTTGCCTTCGTCGAGCGGGCCGTGCCCTTCGAGCACCACGTCGAGGGTGTCTTGCACCGCGAAGGCGAGCGGGTCCTCCTCTGAGACGTCGCCGGGCGCAAGCGTCTGCCCGTCGCCGGTGCGCAGACGGATGTCTTCTGGGGCCACCGTCTCGCCGTCGAGGGCCACACGGCTGATGCCGGTGAGGCTCGCGTCGCTCAGGCGGTTGATGACGGTAAACTGCACGTCGTCGCCGCCGTCGGTGTTGTGGAGGCTGTTGTAGTCGTAGAGCTGCTTCAGCAGCATCGAGGGGACTTCCATGGCAGGAGAAAGGTCCTGAGGGGGGAGCAGAAAGGAGAGGCGGTCTTCGCGTTGGCAAGGCGGAGGGTGGAGCGGACACTCCTTCAAACCTTCTCACGCTCTTCGCTTCGCGCCTCGCGCAAACCGTACCTCCAGCCAGCCGTCCTCGCGCAGGTGGTCGCCCTGCAAAGTATAGTAGCCGAGGAAGTTTGGCAACACGTAGTGCCGCCGCTGATTTTCGACCTGCACGACGAGCTGGTCGCCGAACTGGCGGACGTCCACGTCCTCCTCTTTCAGAAACGGCAGGTGCAGCTCCACGCGGTAGCCGTCGCCCTGCTCCATTTCGGCCACGCGGTACGTCTGCGACTGGTGCAGGCGCGCAGCGGGGGCACGGACGCCCTCGGTCGTATCCGCGTCGCCCTCGGCGGCGGCCCCGTAGAGCGCGTTGCCGACCTTTTCGAGCCGCTCCAGCCCGAAGACTTCCTCGCCGAGGTGGGGGGCCCTGAGGATGGGAAGCGGGGCGAAGCTGCCCTCGATCTCATCGAGATAGCCCTGCTGCGCCTCGACGTATTTCTGCATCGCCGGCCCCACGCCCTCTTCCGGCCACACGCGGTTGACGAGGGCCGCGTCCACGCCGTAGCCGTAGAGCTGGAGGTAGGTGTAGGCGCGCCGCGCTTCCTGGATGACCATCTTCTCGGGGTTCATCACGAGGCGCACGCTCGTCTGCTCCGGGTCGGCGAGGACCTCCTGGATCTGTTCGAGCTTGCCGAAGAGGTAGTCGAGGTCGTCGTAGGCTTTGTCCAGTGGGAGCCCCGTGGCCTGGCGCACGCCGAAGCCGAGCGTCTTGAACGCCGTTTTCTGAAACGGGAACGCCTTCGTGAGCCACCACTGCGTGGCCTGGGGGAGTGTCAGGAGCGTGAGCGTCTCACCGGTCGGCGCGCTGTCGAGGACGATCAGGTCGTAGTCGCCCTCTGCCCAGAACTTCTCGAGCCAAAGCATCACCGACCCTTCGTTCATCCCCGGCAACGCGGCCAGCTCCTCGGCGGCGACCTGCTCGACGCCCTGCCAGCGGAAGACCGCCAGCATGAGTTCACGCATGTTGCCCCAGTACTTCTGCATCGAGTAGTAGAGGTCCACCTCCTGCGCGTCGAGGTTCGGCGCGACGGTTTGCGGCTCCGGGCCCAGTTCGGCATCGAAGGCGTCCGACAAGCTGTGCGCGGGGTCCGAGGAGAGAACGAGCGTCTTCTGCCCACGCCGGGCGGCTTTGAGGCCGGTCGCGGCGGCGCAGGTGGTCTTGCCGGTGCCGCCTTTGCCGGTGAAAAGCAGGATGCGATTGCTCACTTCGCTTGTGGGGACGAGGGAAAAAAGAAGGGGGCGAAAGATTACACCTCGCGGGCGTTGCGGTTGTCTGCGGCGAACTTTCGCAGCGGGGCGTACGACTTCGGCTTGCACGTCGAGCGCCTCGTGCTGAACGAGCATCTGCCGCTTTGGAACTGACCGGCGGCAACGCGACAGGGCAACGCGCAGGCTGCGCACCTTAGAACGTGCGAAACAGCCCCAGCACGCGCCCGACGGGGTGGCAGCCGGCGGCGCCGGGCGGATAGGTCTCCTCAGTATAGTGGGAGTCGGCCGAGCGCAGGTGCATCGTGCCATTGGCGTAGTAGAAGCGCCGCGCGCGCAGCTCCTCGCCGACGAGGAAGGCGGCCATGTCGCCGTTGTCCAGCGCGTTGGCGCGTTGCTCCTCGACGACGAGCAGGTCGCCCTTGCGGATGCCGTCGCTGCTCATGCCGTCGTCGCCGGCACGGGCGAGGAGGCACGCCCTCGGGTCATCGGCTTTGCGCAAGAAGCGCGGGTCCACCGCGAGATAGCTGCGCGGGCGGCGGCGCAGTTCATCGGGCTGGTCGCTGGGCGTGCGGCTGACGAGCGGGAGGTCGGGGGCGCCGCCGCCGGAGGCAAGGGGGGCGCGCTCTTCCTCGACGAGGCGAAGGCCGCGCGCAGCGTGCGGCTCGCGCTCGACGTAGCCTTTCTCTTCGAGCACGTCGAGGAGTTTCGAGACGCCGTTGGTCGAGCGGATGCCCAGCGCCTCGCCAATCTCGCGCAGGGTCGGCGGCCTGCGCTCGCGGCGCATGTGGGAGCGGATAAACTCATAGCCTTCGTTCTGGCGCTCGGTCAGGCGGTCTTTCATGGAAGAAGGGGAGAAGGAAAGAGGCGAAGAGGACGGCAGGCGAGGGGCGCACATGTGGGACGCCCGGCCTACAACGTAAGGCGGGGTGAACACTTTTTCACCCCGCCTTTTCTGGTGGTGAACATGTTTTCACCCAAGGCCCGAGAGGCGCCTGATATCCACATGTGCACATGCGATGGACACCCTGCCGAGACCCCGAAAAAAGCGCATTTCTGGCGCTTAGTCCTTGACTTGACCCCGAAAACCCGTACCTTGTAAGGCCCGTGGGGAAAAGTGGGGAATACGCCCAACGCCTTTTTCGACGCCTCCAACCCAGTGCGCGACTGCTCTCGCCGGTGAATCGGCCCCCCACGGTTCGGCTTCCCGGCGGCCTGCTCGCGCCTCGCTTCTCATTATGGCCGGGTTCAAAGGACAGGCCGAATACTCCGTCGACAGCAAGGGTCGGGTCACCATCCCGGCCAAGATGCGCGATGAGCTCAGCCCCGAGGCGGACGGGACGTTCACGGTCACGCGCGGCTTCGACCAGTGCGTTTACCTTTACCCGCTGGACACCTGGACCGAGATGGAAGAAAACGAAATCGCCAACCTCAGCCGCTACGACCGTGAGGCGCGCCACTTCGTGCGCATCATCATGCGCTGGGCCGAGGAGGTCGCGCTCGACGCGCAGGGCCGCATCAAGCTCCCGAGCCCTTTGATCGACTTCGCCGAGATCGACGGGGAAGGACGCATCATCGGGGCCTTCGACCACGTCGAGATCTGGGCGCCCAAGGTCTTCGACCAGTACATGAACGAGCAGCCCGTCGAGTACGAAACGCTCGCCGAGCGCGTCATGAGCGGGTAGCGATTCTGGGTTTTGGATGTTGAACTTCGATTGCGCCGCACTGCGAACTGCACGAGCCACACCGAATCGATGATGCCCGCGCTTTCTGCCGGACCGGCCCCGAAGCTAAACGTCGCGCTGCGTTGCCGACGCGACCGGCCGCCCCACAAGCGGTCCTACGACTCGGCCCCGCGACCTGCGCCACGCAATGACATGAGCAAACGAGACGAACAGAACGAGACGAGCGCGCCACCGGGCGTGGCGCCGCGCGGCGCGTATGCCACCGCCTACCACGCGCCGGTGATGGCGCAGGCGGTCGCGCAGCAGCTCGTCACCGACCCGGCCGGCACGTACGTCGACGCCACGCTCGGCGGCGGGGGCCACGCGGCGGCGCTCCTGGACGCCCTCGGCCCCGAGGGGCGCGTCGCCGGCTTCGACCGTGACGGCGAGGCGCTCCGCGAGGCGCGGGGGCGGCTGGCGGAGGCGCGGGAGAAAGGGCGCTTCGCGGCGGCGAAAGGCGACTTCGCCCAGCTCGCGCCGCTCGCCGAGGAGCACGCGGGCGCGCCGGTAGACGGGGTACTGCTGGACCTGGGCGTCTCTTCCCGCCAGCTCGACGCGGCGGAGCGGGGCTTTAGCTTTCGGAAGGACGGCCCGCTCGACATGCGCATGGACCGCGAGAGCGGGCGCCGCACCGCTGCGCAGGTCGTGGGCGACTGGCCGGAGGGCGAACTCGAGCAACTGCTCTACGACTACGGTGAAGAGCCGCGCGCGCCACAGGTCGCCCGTGCCATCGTCGAGGCGCGCCCGCTCGACTCGACCGGCGCGCTGGCCGAGGCGGTGCGTTCCGCGACCATTCCGCCCGAGGAGACGAAGACGCTCGCGCGCGTCTTTCAGGCGCTCCGCATCGCCGTCAACGGTGAACTGGACGCGCTCGAAGCGGCGCTACGCGCGTTGCCCGGCGTGCTGGAAGCGAGCGGGCGCGTGGCCGTGATCGCCTACCATTCACTGGAGGACCGGCGCGCGAAGCGCTTCCTGCGCCACGGCCACTTCGAGGCCACGCCCGTGCGCGACCTTTACGGCCATCGCCTCGCCCCGCTGGCGCCCGTGGACGGCAGCCCCTTTACCGCCGCGGAGGAAGAGATCCAGCGCAACCCCCGCGCTCGCAGCGCGCACCTCCGCGTGGCCGCCCGCCGCCCCGACGAGGCGGTCGCCGAATGGCGCAAGCGGGTGGCGGATGGCGGATCGTAGATGGTGGATCGTTTCTCTGAGCAACAGGCCCCCGAAATACGGCAACGCCCTCTGCGCGCACGCACCCTCATCTCCCAATGCTCATCTTCCAATGAAGGCGAAAAACACACGTGGTAACGCGCCTTTGCCCGGCTGGAGCGACCTCTCTGGCCCCGCGGAGCGCGAGCGGCCCGGCCTCCTGGCGAAGGTCTCCACGCCGCGCTTCGTGCTGGGCGTGCTGGCGGCAGCGTGCGCGTGCGCTCTCTACATCGGCCACGTGCACGCCACGCAGGCGCTCTTGACAAAGGTGGAGGCGGCCCGCGCGGAGCGGCAACGCCTGCAACTGAAGAAAAACCGCCTGCAGAGCACGTTCGACGAAGCCACGGCCCCGGCTGTCATCTATCGCCGCGCCGAGGAGCTGGGGCTCGAGGAAGGCCTCGGGCGCGGCCCTGCGATTCACGTGGGCGAAGCGGCGGATGAGACGGCGCCATGAAACCGGGCACGATGTACCGTGCCCCTACGCCGCGGAGCATGAATCTTCAACCTGCCACCCAACCCGAAACCGCAACCCCGTGGACGCCCGCGACGAAATGACCGTGCGCATGTACGCCGTGCTGGCCCTACTGGCCGCGTTGCCGCTGGCGGTGGGCGCGCGCCTGGCGTGGATCCAGAGCAGCCAGGGGACGACCCTGACGGCCCGCGCCGAGGAGCAGCGCACCGCGCGCCAGGAGGTGCCGGCCATGCGCGGGCGCATCCTCGACCGCCGGGGCCGCGCCCTCGCCGTCAACACTGCGCGCTACAACCTGGCCGTAGACCCAACCGTGGACGGCTTTTCTGAAAAGAGCGAGCGGCTCTATGCCGAGCTGTCCAAGCTCACGGGGCGCCCGGCCGCGCACTACCGCCGCGCCGTGGCCGAGCGCGCGAGCCCCGAGTACGTGCGCCTCGCACGCGACCTCCGCCCCCGCCAGAACGAGGCGCTCGACACGCTCGGCGTGCCGGGGGCCATCCTTACGCCCCGCTTTGGGCGGCGCTACACCTACGGCCGCACCGCCGCGCACGTCCTGGGCTACACCGGCGCGGGCGGGCAAGGCCTGGCGGGGCTGGAGCTACGCTACGAGGAGCACCTGCGCGGGGAGCCGGGCTACCGCGTCGCGCGGCGCGACCGGGCCGGCCGCATCGAGGCGCTCCTCGGCGCGCCCCGCAAGAAGCCCCGGCACGGTGAGAACCTCCACCTCACCATCGACCTCGTGCGCCAGACCATCCTCGAGGAAGAGCTCGCGCGTGGCCTCGAGGAGAGCGGCTCGAATTGGGGCGCCGCCGTCGCGCTCGACCCCGAGACCGGCGCGGTGCGCGCGATGGCGAGCGTCCCGACCTACAACCCCAACCGCCCGAACGCGTCCCGGCAGTCGGCGCGGCGCAACCGCACGATCACCGACCAGATCGAGCCCGGCTCGACGTTTAAGCTGATGACCGCCATCGCCGCGCTCGAAGAGAACGTCGCGGGCCTGAGCGACTCGATCGAAACGGGCGACGGGGCCGCGCGCGTCGGCGGGCGCACGCTCCACGACACCCACGCCAATGGCACGATCTCTCTCGCCGAGATGATCGTCAAGTCCAGCAACATCGGCGCGGCCAAGACGGCCATGCAAGTGCCCGAAGGCGCCTTTTACCGTCGGATCCGCGACCTCGGCTTCGGGGAGCGCACCTGGATCGACCTGCCGGGCGAGGTGGAGGGACGCCTGAGCCCGCCTGCCCAGTGGCACCGCCCCACGCAGTCGCGCCTGGCCATCGGGTACGGGGTGACGGCCACGCCGCTGCAATTGGCAGGGGCCTACGCGGCCCTGGCCAATGGCGGGCGTGTCGTGCAGCCGCACGTCGTGAAGCGCCGCCTTTCGTGGAGCGGCCACACGCGC
>PXTT01000050.1 GCA_003022535.1 Bacteroidetes bacterium QS_9_68_14 | reverse complement strand
CGCTTCGACGACCGGGTGGCGCCCGCCTTCGATGTCGAGGGTGCGTTGCTCCGTAACGTTGGGGCGGGTGTAGCCTTCGCGCTCGGCCACCTCCGCCAGTGAGGCGAAGCCGTCGAGCATCGCCAGGAGCGAGGCGTTGAGCTGGAGGTCGGCAGTCTGGGCGGCTACCTGGTTTCGCAACTCGGTGAAGAGCTCTTGCTCTAGGCGCTGGGCCTTTTCCTCGGCGGTGAGGATCTTTTCCTCCTTCTCTTTGAGCGCGGGGGTGATGTAGCGCTCGGAGTTTTTGAGCGTCTGCTTGCGGATGTAGTCTTCTGGAACGTTCTCCGAATGCGTGTGCGTGACTTCGAGGTAGTACCCGAAGACCTTGTTGAAACCGACTTTCAGCGACGGAATGCCGGTGCGCTCGCTCTCCTTCTCTTCCAGCTGCGCGACCCATTGCTTGCCGCCTTTCGCAGTCTCGCGCAGGTCGTCGAGTTCGTCGTCGTAGCCTTCGCGGATTAGCCCGCCCTCGCCGATTTTGTTGGGCGGCTCGTCTACGAGCGCGCGCCCGATGAGGTCGGAGGTCTCGGCGCAGGGCGTCAGGTTCTCGGAGAGCTCGCGCAGCGTGTCGCAGGACTCGTCGTCGAGGAGCGCGGCCACGCCGGGCAGGCGGCCGAGGGCCTTCTTGACGGCCACAAGGTCGCGCGGGCCGGCGCGGCCGGTGGCGACCTTGCCCGCGAGGCGCTCGAGGTCGCCGACTTGCTTGAGCTCGGTCTGCACGTTTTCGCGCAGCCGGCGGGAACGGACGAGCGCCTCGACGGCGTTCTGGCGCTTTTCGATCTGGCCCAGCTTCTGGAGCGGGCGCAGGAGCCACCGGCGCAGCCGCCGCCCGCCCATCGGCGTGCGCGTCTCGTCGAGGATGTCCACGAGCGAGCCTTCCGCCCCGCTGCCGGCCCCCGGCTGCATGGTGTGAACGAGCTCGAGGTTGCGCTTCGTCTCGGCGTCGAGGGCCATGAAGTCCTCGCGGCGGTGCCGGCGCAGGCGGCGGAGGTGGTCGAGGCTCCCTTGCTGTGTCTCGCCGAGGTAGTGCAGCGCGGCCCCGGCGGCGCGCAAGCCCACGTCCAGATCGTCCACCCCGAAGCCTTTCATCGAGTGGACCTCGAAGTGGCGCAGCAGCGTCTCGTAGGCGAAGTCGTAGTCGAAAACCCAGTCCTCCTGCTCCGACACCGAAAAGGCGCGTTGCTCATCGAACGGCTCGCCCTCGGGCAGCCCCAGCGCCTCGCGCAGGCGGTCCGCGCGGCGCTTGTCGAGCAGCACCTCCGAGGGAGCGACCGTCTCGAGCAACCCTTCGAGGTCGCGCTCCCGGCATTCTGCCACGTAGAACTCGCCGGTCGTGGCGTCTACGTAGGCGAGCCCCGCACGGTCTTCCTTGCGCCCCGCCGTCTCGAAGCTGACGGCGGCGAGGTAGTTTGAGCGCTTCGGGTCGAGCAGCTCCTCGTGGAAGTTGGCTCCCGGCGTGACGACCTCCACCACGTCGCGGTCCACGACGCCGCTGGCCTCGTCGGGGTCCTGAACTTGCTCGCAGACGGCCACGCGCAGGCCCGCCTGGATCAGTTTGGGCAAGTGCTTTTCGAGCGCGTGGTGCGGAAAACCGGCCATCGGCACCTCCTCGGCGCTGCCGTTGTTGCGCGTGGTGAGCGTGATCCCGAGGATGCGGCTGACTTTTTCGGCGTTCTCGTCGAAGGTTTCGTAGAAGTCCCCCATGCGAAAGAGCAGAAGCGCCTGCGGGTGCCGCGCGGCGAGGCGGTAGTACTGCCGCATCAGCGGCGTGGAGCCCTTGCGAGCCGCTTTCTCGGCGGCCGCCTGCTGCTTTTTTTCGTGCTCGGCCTTTTTCTTTTCGACCGCCGCCTTGCGCTCTTTCACGGCGGCGTCGGGGTCGGCTTGCGTCGTTTCGGGCATTTCGTAAAGCGTGCGTCCGTCAGAAAGGGGGGCGTGGATGGTGGATAGTCCGCTCGCTTCGCTCGCTCGATGGTAGATGGTTCTCAATCTGCTGGCAACGGCAGCAGAACGCCATCCATCAATCATCCACAATCAACCGTCCACCAGATGCTTCCAACGTAGTACTCGCGCCGCCGCAAGCGCAACGTGCGTCCCCCCGCAATCCTGCGGTCGCGGACCGCTACCTCCAGCCGCCTAGGGCGAGCCACGCGGGGACGACGGCGAGCGCGCCCACAGCCGTCGAAACGGCAGCGTGCAGGCGCAGGCGGTCCAGCAGTGCGCGGTCGGTTTCCTCGCGGCCGAGGGCTTCGTGGATGTCGCCGCCGACCTCGCAGCGCGGCAGAACATCCGTGGCCATGTGCAGAAAGACGCCCGCCGAACCGCCGAAGACGACTGCCTGCAACACCGGCGCGTCGGGCCACGCGAAGGCCGCGTCGAGCGCTCCCACCGGTAGCGCGGCGAGCCCTACGGCGGCCGGAAGCGAGAGCAGCCCCGGCGCGACCGCCGCCGCCCAGCGCGAGCGGCGGGGCCGGGCCGGCGCGGTTCGCTCGGTGTTTGGAGCAACGGGCGGCACGTGGCCACAGGAGAAGGCTTTCCGGAAAAGAACGAGCTTCCCGCGCCGATATCGAAGGAAGTCGTGCCTTACAGGCGCACCAGGAGGCGCGCGCCTGCCGGCCCTACCGAGAGGGTGGCCTGGCCGGCCAAGTCAAGCAGCTCGGCCAGGCGCCCCCGCGCGCCCCAGAGGGCGATCCCGTCGAGCACCAAGAGCCCCGCGCCCTGCGCGATGAGGGCCGCACCGTGCCCGCGCCACGCGCCGGCGCTCCGTACGTCCCGGTAGCCGGCCGCCAGCAACGTCGCCCCCACCCCGGCGTAGGCTACGTTGAGCCCCATGTTCAGAAGCAGCACGTCGTGGTAGCCGCGCACCGACGCGATGGCCGCATCGAGGCTGCCGGCGGGCGCGGCCGGCCCGCCACGCAACCCGACCCCGGCAATGCCGAGGTTGACCGCCCCCCAGATGCCGCTCTGCAATCCGTAGCCGAAGCGCGCGGGCCGCGCCGAGCGATCCGACGCTCCCATCAGGACCGCGCCGAGCGCAAGGTTGGCCCCGCCCCAGGCAGCCACGCGCCACAAGTGATTCCGTTGCGCGCGCTCGTGCGACGCCGAAATAGCCTGCACCCGGTCCCTCGCCTCGGGGGCGTCGGACTGCGCCCGGGCTTGCGGTCCTCCGGCAAGGAGGCTCAGCACGACGGCGACTGCCAGCGCGACCCATCGGGCCCGCTGCCCGGCCTGTTCTTTTCCTCTGCGCAGGACGGGGCCCGGCAGGAGCTTCAAAGGCGTGGCGGAGACATTCTCGACGCTTTTGCGCATCGCGGTAGCACAGGGCAAATCGGGAAAATAGCGCCCCCGGCTGCTTGCGTGGCGCAGCGCGTGGGCCGTACGTTTTGCTTCGCCGCCTCGCTTTCTCGCCCCAAGCCGACGCTTCCGCTTCGTGAGCAGGCTCATTTTCATTGCGCTCGGGGGCGCGGGTGGAGCGCTTCTTCGCTACGCGGTGGCGCGCGGCGCCTCCCTCCTCGCCAGTCCGGGCTTTCCTTGGGGCACGCTG
>PXTT01000049.1 GCA_003022535.1 Bacteroidetes bacterium QS_9_68_14 | reverse complement strand
ACCGCTTCGAGCAGATCCGCGAGCGCCTCGCCGAGGAACGAGGCCGGCCGTAGCCCTCTCCGAGCCACGGCCACTGAGGCGCGGGGCCAGTCAGGGAAGTGCCTTAAAATGGGGTTCTTCTCGGCGCGCCGAACCCCAGTTGAGGAACCGTTTGGCGAAATCGGGGTTAGGAACGCGTTACAAAGGATATAGTCGTCAAGCACGATAGGCCTCAAGCCTATCCGCGACGGAGCCTGCGTCGTGCGTTTTCGCTCCCCTCCTGCCCGCCCTGCTATGTCGCGCGCCGCTTCCCGCGAGGCTGCCGGCGAGGCTGCCGGATCGCCGGCATCCCCCACCGACGAGGCGTTGCGCCAGAGCGAGGAGCGCTTCCGGCTCCTGGCCGAAAACGTCAGCGACCTGGTGTGTCTGCACGACTTGCAGGGGCGGTGCATCTACGCCAGCCCCTCGGCGCGGCGCCTGCTGGGCTACGAGCCTGAGGACCTCGTGGGAACGCAGCCGCTGGCTCGCGTCCACCCCGACGACGCGACGGGCGTCCGCGAGGCGGCTTCGCGGGTGGTGCGCGGCGAAGCAGACGTGACCCGCCGCGCGCGCCTGCGCCATGCCGACGGCTCCTACCGATGGTGCGAAATCGCCGGCCACCCCGCTCGCGCCGAGGAGAGCCCCGGCGATGGCGACCCGCCCGTCAAGCACTTTCTGACCTCCACGCGCGACATCACCGAGCGCGTGCGCGCCGAGGAAGAGCGCGAGCGCGCCAACGCTGAGCTGCGCCAGCGCAACCGCCAACTCGAAGACTTTGCCCACGTCGCTTCCCACGACCTCCAGGAGCCGCTGCGCAAGGTGCGCGCCTTCGCCGAGCTGATGCGCGAGGACTACGCCGAGGCCGTCGACGAGACGGGGCGCTATTACCTGGAGCGCATGGAAGATGGCGCGCACCGCATGTCTCGCCTCGTGAGCGGTCTGCTGGACCTCTCGCGCGTGCAGACGCATGGCCGCCATTCCTTCGAGCCGGTCGCGCTGGAGGAGATCGCCGCCACGGCGCGCACCGACCTCGAGGCGCGCATCGAGAACACCGGCGGGCGCGTGGAGATCGGCACGCTCCCTCGCCTCGAAGCCGATCCCACGCAGATGCGCCGCCTCCTGCAAAACCTCGTCGGCAACGCGCTCAAGTTCCACCGCGAGGGCGTGGCGCCGGTCGTGCACGTGCGTGGCGCCCGCGCGCCCGCCACCGATCATCCCGAGGCCGACCTCGCGCTCGGCACCGAGGCCGTCGTGCGTCTCGTGGTCGAAGACAACGGCATCGGCTTTGAGGAAAAGTTCCTCGACCGCATATTCATGCCCTTGCAACGCCTGAACGGGCAGAGAGACCGTGAGGGAACGGGCATCGGGCTGGCCGTCTGTCGCCGCATCGCCGAGCGTCACGGCGGCACCATCGAGGCGGAGAGCACGCCGGGCGCCGGCAGCCGCTTTACCGTGCTCCTGCCGGCTTCTCCTCCCGCCTCGGGCCACGCCGCCTCGCCTGCCGACTCGTCTTGAACCGGCGTCTTCCTCCTTTCGCAACGCCGCTACGCTTCATGCCTTCCCGCGACAGGCCGGGCGCCCGCCTCGTCTTGGCCGACGACGACCCCGACGACCGCCTGTTCATGCGGCGCGCGCTCGAGGAAAACGGCATCGCCGACGAGCTTTGCACCGTCGAGGACGGAGAAGAGCTGCTCGAGCTGCTGCGCCGCGAGGGGCGCTACGCCGGGCACGAAGGGGCGCTGCCGGGCCTCATCCTGCTGGACCTCAACATGCCGCGCATGGGCGGGCGCGCGGTGCTACGCGAAATGAAAAGCGACCCCGACCTGCGGCGCATTCCCGTCGTCGTCCTCACCGCCTCTGAGGCCGAGCAGGACGTGATCGACAGCTACGACTTGGGGGCGGGCGCGTTCGTCACCAAGCCCGTCAGGTTTGACGAGCTGGTCGAGACGCTCCGCCGTGTCGGCGACTTCTGGCTCGAGGCGGCCTGCCTGCCGCAGTAGCCTTCCGCCAGGGCGGCGTGGCCAGCGGGCAGGGGATCTCCCCAGATCCGCTGCGCGCCGGAACGTCTGTGTTGCGTTTACTTTGGCACGCTCGGTCCGCCCCCGGCGGCCCTTCGCCCCGCCTTACCCAACTGCCTGTTCCGCAGACGCGACGATGGAACGCGACGCTCTTCACGTGTTGCTTGTCGAGGACGACCGCGACGATGCCTTCATCGTGCGGCGGTGGCTGGAGAAAGCCCCGACTCTCACCTGCGAGCTGACCTGGAAAGACACCTACGACGAAGGGCGAACGGCTCTTTGCTCCGAGCGCTTCGACGCGGCGCTCGTGGACTACCGGCTCGGGAGACGCACCGGGCTGGACCTGCTCGCGGAGGCCGACGAGCGGGGCGTGCGGACCCCGCTCATCTTGCTGACCGGGCAGGGCAACCCCGACGTGGACCACCAGGCCATGCAGGCCGGAGCGTCCGACTACCTGACGAAAGCCGAGCTGGATGCCTCGCTTCTCGAACGCGCCCTGCGGTACGCCCGCGAGCGAGCCCACTCCGAGCGCGAGATACGCCGCCAGGCCGCCCTGCTCGACGAGGCGCAGGACGCGATTTGCACCTACGACCTCGACGGGAACGTCACCTACTGGAACAAAGGCGCGCGCCGCATGACCGGCTACGCCGAGGAGGAGGTGGGCAACGTCTGCGAGGGGGGCCGCCTCTACGAAACCGACCGCGAGACCGTCGAGCGTGCGTGGCAGACGGTGCTGGAAGAAGGCGAGTGGACGGGGGAGATCGAGCAGACGACCAAGAACGGCGACGTGCTGATCGTCAAGAGCCGGTGGACGCGCGTTGAGGACGCCGACGACGCGCCGGCGGGGGTGCTGGTTCTCAACACCGACATTACCGAAAGGAAGCGCCTCGAGCAGCAGGCCCTGCGCTCGCAGCGCATGGAGTCCATCGGGCGGCTGGTGGGGGGGATCGCTCACGACCTGGGCAACCTGCTCGTGCCCATCCAACTGGGCGTGAGCGTGCTGCGCGAGCGCTACCCCGAGGACGAAGGCGCCGAGCGGTCCCTCCGCATGATCGAAAAGAGTGCCGAGCGCGGCTCCGACATGGTCGAGCGCGTGCTCTCCTTCGCGCAGGGCACCGGCGGGGAACGCCGTCCGCTCGACCTCGGCGACCTTGTCGAAGAAGTCGAAAACCTCGTCGAGGAGAGCTTTCCCGAGAGCATCGCCTTCGAGTCGGTCCTGCATGAGAATCTGCCGCCGGTGCGCGGCGACGCGACGCAGCTTCAGCAGGTGCTGGTAAACCTGAGCGTTAACGCGCGCGACGCTATGCCCGAGGGCGGCCACCTCCTCTTGGAGGCGTGGCCCGTAGAGGTGGAGGAGGGCGATGCCCGCCTCCAGCCCACCGAGGCGGAGCCCGGCCGCTACGTGCACGTCTGCGTCGAGGACACCGGCGCGGGCATTTCCCCCGAGGAGGTCGACAAGATCTTCGAGCCGTTCTTCTCGACCAAGTCCTCCGACGACGGGACGGGCCTGGGCCTCTCGACGGTCTACAGCATCGTCACGAGCCACGGTGGGCTCGTGGATGTGGAGAGCACGGAGGGGGAGGGCACGCGCTTCAACGTGTTGCTGCCGGTGGCCACGCCGGGGGTGCCCGAAGGCCAAGCCCCCGAAGGCCAAGCCTCCGAAAGCGAAGTACCCGACCAGGACGACGTGGCCCCGCGCAGCGACGGCAACGCCCCCGAACGGCCCGAGCGCGTGCTGGTCGTGGACGACGAAGCCTTCATCCGCGAAAGCGCAGAGGCGGTGCTCGAATCCTGCGGCTACCGCCCGCTCACCGCCGCGCAGCTGAGCGAAGCGCACCAGCTCCTCGACGAGCATGCCATAGACGCCATCCTGACCGACGGGGCGCTGAAGGACGACGCCGACGGGCTGGAAGCCGTGCGCGCCCTCAAGTCGCGTTGCCCGGAGGTGCCCGTCGTCGCGTGCAGCGAGCGCGCCGACGGCCACGCCCAGGCGGCCCGCGAGGCCGGCGCCGAGCAGTTCCTGCCCAAGCCCTTCGACGCCGAGGGGCTTCGCGAGGTGCTGGCGGCGGTGCTCCCGCGCGAACGCGGGTCCGCGTGAGGAGTCCGCTCCGTCGTGGATGGTGGATCGTCTCTCCATCCGGCGGCATGGTCGCGTGCCGAGGACCATCCTCCGTCGGACGAGCGTAGACACACGGAGCATCATTGCCGAGCGAGCCGGCCGAGGGGTTCGTCCTGAAGTTCCCATTGCAGTACGCGAACCACCCGACGCATGAGCTGGACCCGCCGCCTCGCCGCCCGTCCTGACGCGACGCTTCTCTCAGAGCGCGACCATGCCGAAAACGGTCACGCCCCAAACGCCGGCCCCGAGGCGCCTCGCGCGGTCGTCATCGGCGCGGGGCTCGGCGGGCTGGCGGCGGCGATTCGGCTGGGGGCGCGTGGCTTTCGCGTGACCGTGCTGGAGCGGCTGGGCCAGCCTGGCGGGCGGGCACGCGTCTTCGAGCAGGACGGCTTTACCTTCGACGCCGGGCCGACGGTCGTCACCGCGCCGTTCCTTTTCGAGGAGCTATGGCAGCTCTGCGGCAAGGAGCTCTCCGACGACGTGGAGCTGCGCGAGGTGTCGCCGTTCTACCGCATCCGCTTCGACGACGGGAGCGCTTTCGACTACACGGGCGACCCCGAGGCAATGCGCCGCGAGGTGGCGCGCTTCTCGCCGGAGGACGTGGACGGCTACGAGCAGTTCTTCGAAAAGAGCAAAGAAATTTTCGAGGTCGGCTTCGAGGAGCTGGGCCACGTCCCGTTCGGCCGCCTGCGCGACATGCTCAGGATCGTCCCGGCGATGGCGGCGCTGGGCAGCCACCGCAGCGTCTACGGGCTCGTTTCGAAGTACATCGACGACCCGAAGCTGCGAAGAGTTTTCAGCTTTCACCCGCTGCTGGTGGGCGGCAACCCGTTCAGCACGACCTCGATCTACGCGCTGATCGCGTTTTTGGAGCGCAAGTGGCGCGTGTGGTACGCCATGGGCGGCACCGGCGCGCTCGTCAGCGGCATGGCCGACCTCGTGACCGAGGAGCTGGGCGGCACGGTCCGCACCGGGGCCGAGGTGGAAGAGATCTTACTGGAGGACGCCCCGCAGAGCGACGCCGTCGGCGATGCGCGGGCCACGGGGGTGCGTCTGGCCAGCGGGGAGCGCGTGGAGGCCGACCTGGTCGTTTCCAACGCCGACGTGGGCTTCACCTACAAGCACCTGCTGCCCCAGGAGGCGCGCACGCGATGGACGGACCAGCGCGTGGACGACCTGCGCCAGTCGATGAGCCTGTTCGTGTGGTACTTCGGCACGGACCGGCAGTATGCGGACGTGGCGCACCACACCATTCTGCTCGGGGAGCGCTACGAGGCGTTGCTGGACGACATTTTCCACGAGAAAAAACTGGCTGACGACTTCAGCCTCTACCTGCACCGCCCGACGCACACGGACCCTTCGATGGCGCCGGAGGGCCACGACGCCTTTTACGTCCTCAGCCCCGTGCCGCACCTGGAAAGCGGCACCGACTGGCGAAAAGAGGCGGAGCCGTACCGCCGGAAGGTCAGCCGCTATCTCTCGCGGACGGTGCTGCCAGATCTCGAGGACCACCTCGTGACCTCGCGGATGCTCACGCCGCAGGACTTCCGCGACGACTACCTGTCGTTGAAGGGCGCGGCCTTCGGCCCCGAGCCGGTCCTGACGCAGAGTGCCTACTTCCGCCCGCACAATGAGAGCGAGGACGTGGAGCATCTCTACTTCGCAGGCGCGGGCACGCATCCCGGCGCGGGAATGCCGGGCGTCTTGTCGACGGCCCGTGTGCTGGATACGGTCGTGCCTGATCCGGCGCACTTCCGCAGCCACGCGCCAGCGAAGCGGTAGGAGCGGCGCTCGCTGGACGGAGCTTTCACGGAACCGCGCCCCGGCAGCGCACGGTTAGGCGTGCTCGTAACGTCGCCGTCACCATCCCGACGCCCGTCTCCGTGAACGACGCTGCCCCGAGCGACGCGCCCCGCGCCACGAGCGCGCAGTACGACCCTGAGGCCGTCGAAGACCGCTGGTACGGCTTCTGGGAGCAGGAGGGCTTCTTCGCGGCCGACGAGCAGTCGGAGCGCGAGCCGTTTGCGGTGATGATGCCGCCCCCGAATGTGACGGGGCGGCTGCACATCGGCCACGCGTTGCAGAGCACGATCCAGGACGTCCTGACGCGCATTGCCCGCATGAAGGGGCGCGAGGCGCTCTGGCAACCCGGCCTCGACCACGCCGGCATTGCCACGCAGAACGTGGTGGAGCGCAAGCTCGAAGAGCAAGAGGGCAAGACGCGTCACGACCTGGGCCGCAAGAGTTTTGTGGAGCGCGTCTACCAGTGGAAAGAGGAGTACGGCGACATCATCACTGGGCAGATGCGCCGGCTGGGCGTCTCCTGCGATTGGAGCCGCCGCCGCTTCACGATGGACGAGGGCTTCACGCGCGCGGTGCAGGAGGTCTTCGTGCGCCTCCATGACGAGGGCCTCATCTACCGCGGCGACTACTTGGTCAACTGGGATCCGGAGAACCAGACCGCCCTCAGCGACGAAGAGGTGGACAACGAGGAGCGCGCCGGGCACCTGTGGCACGTGCGCTATCCGCTGGAGGGACAGGCAGAGGCGGCCGGTTCAGGCGTAGAGACGCACGGTCGCGCGCCCCCACCGGGCGGGGCAGGCGAAACGGACGCGGGCGAAACCGGGGCGGGCGAAGAGGCCACGCTCGACTATCTGACCATCGCCACCACGCGGCCCGAGACGATGCTCGGCGACACCGCCGTGGCCGTCCACCCCGAGGACGAGCGCTACGCGCACCTCATCGGGCGCACCGTCGCGTTGCCGCTTCTGGGGCGCGAGCTGCCCGTCGTGGCCGACGAGCACATCGACGCGGCGTTCGGCACCGGCGCGCTGAAGGTCACGCCCGCCCACGACGAGAGCGACTTCGAGATCGGGCAGCGGCACGATCTGGAGACCGTCAACGTGATGAACGAGGACGGCACGATCAACGAAAATGGGGGGCCCTACGAAGGTATGGACCGCTTCGAGGCGCGCGCGCAGATCGTCGACGACCTCGAAGCGGAGGGCCTGCTCGAAAGCGTGGAAGAGCACACCGCGCAGGTGCCCGTTTCCAGCCGCAGCGGCGCGGTGGTCGAGCCGCTGATCTCGCGGCAGTGGTTCGTGGAGATGGAGCCGCTGGCCGCGCCGGCCATCGAGGCGGTCGAGGGCGGCGAGATCGACTTCTACCCCGAGCGGTGGGCCAGCGAGTACTTCCGCTGGATGGAAAATATCCGTGACTGGTGCATCAGCCGGCAGCTCTGGTGGGGGCACCGCATTCCCGTCTGGTACTACCTCGACGAGGACGGCAACGTAGACGAGTCGCGCGGCTACGAGGTCGCCATCGAGCAGCCGGAGGCGGGCATGGTCCAGGAGACCGACGTCTTGGACACGTGGTTCAGCTCGTGGCTCTGGCCCTTCGCCACGCTCGGCTGGCCGGAAGAAACGGATGCGCTGGAGAAGTTTTACCCGACCGACGTGCTCGTCTCCGGCTACGACATTCTGTTTTTCTGGATTGCGCGCATGGCGATGGCCGGGAAGCACTTCACTGGCGAGGCGCCGTTCGAGGACATCTTCATCACCGGCATGGTCAAGGACGAGCAGGGCCGGTGGATGAGTAAGAGCCTCGGCAATGGCATCGACCCGCTGGAGATGGTCGATCAGTACGGGGCCGACGCGGTGCGCTTCTCGCTGACCGTGCTCTGCGCGCAGGGGCAGGACATCAAGCTCGCGCCCTCAAAGTTCGAGATGGGGCGCAACTTCGCCAACAAGATCTGGAACGCTTTCAACGTCTTCGGGCAGTTCATGGAGGAGGGAGAGACGTACCAGCGGCAACGCTCGTTTGGAGAGCTGGAGCTGGTGGAGCAGTGGATGCTCACGCGCCTCCGCGACACCATCGTGGCGGTGGAGGACGACCTGGAGCGCTATCGGCTCAACGAGGCGTTGCAGAAGATCTATCACGGCTTCTGGAGCGACTACTGCGACTGGTACCTCGAGCTCATCAAGCCGCCGTACGGTGAGGAGATGGCCGCCGGCAACATCGCGCTGGCGGCCTGGATCTACGAGCGGCTCTTGGAGCTTCTGCACCCGTTCATGCCGTTCGTCACCGAGGAGCTGTGGCACCGCCTGCGGCCCCGCGCGGAGGGCGAGGCGCTCATCGCCGCCGCGTGGCCCCGCGCTGATGACGTGGACGCCGACCCCGCCCGCGCGGAGACCTTCGCGGCGCTGCAAGAAATGATCGCGGCGGTGCGCTCGGTCAAGAGCGACTACGGGGTGGGGCAGGGCCAGGAGATCGCCGCGTCGGTACGCGTGGCCTCCGCAGACCGCCATGCGCGTGCGGACGGCCTGGCCGAGGCGGTGCGCAACCACGCCGGCTACTTCGAGAAGCTCGCTGGCGTGACCGCCCTCGCGGCCGGCCCCGGCGAAGAGAGGCCGCCCGCCAGCGCTGCGAAGGTGGCGGGGGAGAGCGAGGTCTTCGTTCCGCTCGAAGGCATGATTGACCTCGAAAAGGAGCGCGAGCGCCTGCGCTCGGAGATCGAGAACAAGCGGTCCTTCCTCGACGGCATCAAGCGCAAGCTGCGCAACGAGCAATTCATCACCAAAGCCCCTGACGAGGTCGTCGAGCGGGAGCGGCAGAAGCGCCGCGATGCCACCGACGAGCTCGAGCGCCTGCGGGCCAACCTCGACGATCTCGGGTAGGTGCTCCCTTTCGCGTTCGTCTCCTTTTGCATTTGCCCAACGGCTTCCACGCGCCCTTGCCTGTGAAAGGTTCTCTTCGGTTTCCGCTCGCTTTGCTTCCCTTCCTGCTGGTGGGGGCGGCGGCCTGCGGTGGCTCGGACGCTTCCCCGAGCGCCGCTTCGCAGCTTGCCGTCGAAAACTTCGCGTTTGCCCAGCTCGAAAACGGAAAGCGCGTCTTTAGCGGCGACGTATACAACCCGACTGAACGGTCGGTGCAGCGCGCGCAAATCAGCATCTCGCTCCTCGACGCGAACAACCGCCAGGTCGGGACCACCACGATTTCTCTCCCCGATATCGCGCCGCAAGACACGACCTCCTTCCGCCAGGTCTTCAGGGGCGAGCAGGACGTGCGCGGGGCGAGAGTGAAGCGCCTGACAGTGATGTGAGCCCAGGCCACGCGCCGGTCGGACGAACTGCGTCGCGGGGGCCGGGCGACGTCTTCTGCCGCGGCCCGGATGATCCGTGCAACAGGTGTATCGCGATCCAGCATTTCTGTAACATCGTACGACACCGCGCCGGCTCGCAGCGCTGCTTGTGGCGTTGCAGCCCCCGAAAAGGAGTACGCCAACGGCTGGCACCGAGTTTGTGCCCCCCTGTAGTGTGCGATGGACACGCCTTAAAAGGTGGCGGCCCTCCGCGCGGCAGAAAAGCCGCGCGGCTTTCTACGCTCTTTCTCTCCGGTGCCGTAATGGGCTACGAGCAACACTTTTCGGACCTCGACGCAGCGGCCGACGAGGTGCAGACGCACTTCCAGAAAAAGATTGCCGACCCACGCACCAACGGGGCGGCCGACGCCTTCTGCCGCCTGCAACTGGCCGTTCACGAGTGGATCGGCAACCTCATCGACCACGCCTCCTTTCGCGGGCGCGCTCCCGAGGTGCACGTGCGCATCTGGCGGCAGGAGGGCCGGCTGTGCTGCGTAATCGAGGATAACTCCGAAGGCTTCGACCTCGACGGGCAGCTCGATGCGGGGCGCGAGGTCGCCGAGGCGGCGCGCTCCTTCCCCGAGGAGGGCATGGGCCTGCCCATGCTGGAGGCGGGTACTGAGCAGGCTGAGTACACCCCGGTCGAACACAACGGCAACCGCCTGACGCTCGCCGTGGCGCTTTAGCACGCCAGGGGCAGTTAGCGCGGGGCGTAGTCTGGACCGCTAGCGCGCTAAGGCGCTCCGAGAGACGGTCAAGTGCCCCGCGCATCAGTACTTCGGCACGTCGGGGTCTACCTCGTCGCTCCAAGCGTGCACGCCGCCGCGCAGGTTCTTCGCGTCGAAGCCGTGGTCGCGCAGTAGCTTCGTCGCCTCGGCCGAGCGCCCGCCGGTGCGGCAGTGCACGACGACTTCCTCGCCGCGGTGCGTGTCGAGCTCGCCCAGGCGCTCTTCGAGCTCGCCGAGCGGGATGAGCGTGCCCCCGAGGTTGGTGATCTCGTACTCGTGCGGCTCGCGCACGTCCAGCAGGAAGGGGGCGTCCGCGTCCTCGCGGCGCGCGGCGTAGTCCGTCACGCTGATTTCGGGCACGCTCTCGTCAGCGTTGCTCATGGGCTCTCCGTTTGCGGAATCGGAAGACGGAAGGCCGCAAAACGCTTCGTAGTCGATCAGTTCCGTCTGCTCCGGGTCGTCGGAGCACACAGGGCAGTCGGGGTTTTTGCGAAGGCGCAGCGTGCGGAAGTCCGCCCCGAGCGCGTCCATCAAGAGCAGGCGTCCCACCAGCGGCTCCCCGATGCCAAGCAGCACCTTGATCGTCTCGCTGGCCTGCACCGAGCCGACGATTCCCGGCAACACGCCCAAGACGCCGCCTTCGGCGCACGAGGGCACGAGGCCCGGCGGCGGCGGCTCTTCGTAGGCGCAGCGGTAGCACGGCCCCTCCGGCGTGGCGAAGACCGAGACCTGCCCCTCGAAGCGAAAGATCGAGCCGTACACGTTGGGCACGCCCGCCATCACGCACGCGTCGTTGACGAGGTAGCGCGTGGGAAAGTTGTCCGTGCCGTCGGCCACGAGGTCGTAGGAGCGGTCGCCGGGGCCGTCCTCGATCACGTCGAAGACGTTGTCGGACGAGAGGCGCGCCTCGTAGCGCTCGACCTCGACGTGCGGGTTGATCTCGCGCAGGCGCTCCTCGGCGGCTTCGAGCTTGGGGCGGCCCACGTCGGACTGGCCGTAGAGCACCTGCCGCTGGAGGTTCGACGCCTCCACGTGGTCGAAGTCCACGATCCCGAGGCGTCCCACGCCGGCGGCGGCGAGGTACATCGCCAGCGGGGAGCCGAGCCCGCCCGCGCCCACGATGAGGACAGAGGAGGCTTTCAGTTTTTCCTGCCCCTCGCGCCCCACGTCGGGTAGCGTCAGGTGGCGGCCGTAGCGCTGAAGCTCGTCGGTAGAGAGTTCGGCGTCCGTCGTGCCGTTCTGCTGCGGTGCTGCTGTTTGGGTAGGCATAGCTTGTGGAAAATGGGTGGATGGTTCGCTTGCGTGGCTCGCCCGAGGGTGGGGAGGGATGGTTTTCGGTACGCTGGCGGCGAGAGTAACCAGCACACCATCCACTGTCTACCCGAACGCGCCGCCAGCGACCGAGGGCACGATAGAGACCTCCTCGCCGCCGTCGAGGGACGTCTCGGCCCCGCCGGTGTGGCGGATGTCCTCGTCGCCGACGTAGACATTGACGAACGAGCGCAGGTCGCCGTCGCCGTCGTAGAGCTGTTCGCGGAGGTCGGGGTAGCGCTCAGCGAGGTCTGCGAGCGCGTCGCCGACGGTGGCTCCCTCAGCCTCGGCGGTTTTCTGGTCGCCGGCGTATGAGCGTAGCGGGGTCGGGATGCGAACGGTAACGGTCTGGGTTTGCGTGGTCGGCATAGGGCGTTGCTGATTTTCAGGAAAAAAGAGGCGCAGGGCAACGCTTCAGGAGGGCGTTGCGGCAGCGTCGCGGGTAATGTCGTCTTCGACGAAGCGCGAGCGGTCGGGGGCGAGTTGCCACGCGGTGAGGGCGGCGGGCTGCCCGTCCTCGACCCCGATGATGACGTAGGCGTAGCCGGAGAAGGGCGCTTCGGTGAGATCCGTTTCGGAAGGACGGGCGGGCGCGTCGGGGTGGGAGTGGTAGAAGCCGACCACGTCGAGGCCGGCGTCTTCGGCGGCGGCCTCGGCGGTGCGGTACGCCGCGGGCGAGAGCGTGAAGCGCCGCTCGCGCTCGGTGGCGCGTTCGTTGCCGGCGCGGTGCACGCGCGTCGCGCGAACGCCGTCTGCGTTCATCTCGCCCAGTAGAAAGCCGCAGCCTTCTTCGGGGTACGCCTCCGCGCCGTGGCGGCGAATCGCGTTCAGCACGTCGTCAGTGGCTCGCATGGCTTCGCGGGTTCGAGATCGGGGTTTTTCGGAGCGAGGCGAACGGGGTTGGGCGGAGAGAACATTGCGCCCTAAGCGCGAACTTCGCAGCGGCGCTACGCCCCCCAAAAGTCCTCGTTCAGGTAGCGCGTGCCGGTGTCGCAGAGGATCGTCACGACGCAGGCGCGCTCGCCGCGGGCGGCGCGCTCCTCGGCCACGCGCAAGGCGGCCGCCACGTTGGCCCCGGCGCTGGGGCCGACGAGCAAGCCTTCCTTACGGGCGAGGCGGCGCGCCGTAGCGTGCGCGGCCTCGGTTGTGCAAGTGCGGTGCGCGTCGGCCAGCGACGCGTCGTAGATGGCGGGCACGTCGGCGGTGGGTAGGTGCTTGAGGCCTTCGAGCGCGTGGAGCGGGCCGTCCGGCTGGAGGGCGTGCGTGCGGGCCGCGGGCGCCTCCTCGGCCAGCCGCCGCGCCACGCCGATGAACGTGCCGGTCGTGCCGAGGCCGGCGACGAAGTCGGTAAGCGCGCCATTCGTCTGCTCAATGAGTTCGGGCGCGGTGGTGTCGTAGTGCGCGCGCCAGTTGGCGTCGTTGCCGTACTGGTCGGGGTAGAAGAAGCGGCCCGGCTGGGCCTCGGCGAGCGCGCGGGCCTGGCGACGCGCCCCGTCGGTGCCCTCCATCGCGTCGGTCAGGGTCAGGTCGGCGCCGTAGGCGCGCAGGGTGGCGAGGCGCTCGGGACTGGCGTTCTCGGGCACGAAGAGGTGGACGTCGAAGCCGCGGGCCGCGCCGATCATGGCGTAAGCGATCCCCGTGTTGCCGCTGGTGGCGTCTACGAGCGTCTGCCCCGCGCCGAACGCGCCGCGCTCGCGCCCGGCCCGGATCATCGCCCGCGCCGGGCGGTCCTTGACCGAGCCGCCGGGGTTGGTGTGCTCGGCCTTGCCGTAGACCTGCGCGCGGTCGGGCAGAGAGGCCGCCACGCTGCGCAGGCGCAGCAACGGCGTTTCGCCGATCTGCGCGAGCAGGTCGGCGCTGGGCGTTTGTTCGGTTGGGGCAGTGGGGGAGGGGAGCACGGCACGGGGGACACGAGAAAAACCCTTCTCGCTGGACGCGGAAGGGCTGGGATCGTCGCAAAATGGCAGCAGCGCTCATCGCAGCAGCGCGCGGCCGTCCCAGCTGGCTGGCAGACCCCAGCACGGGCAACAGCAGCAACCGGGACAGAACGCGTGGCGCATGGAGCATTGCTCTGTTCGTAAGACGCGCTTTTGAGAACTTGTGCTCAGGGAGAAAGTTCGCCGCCGAGCGCCCATCGCCCGGCGAAAACCTGTCGAAGGAAAACATCCTTTCGAAGCGATGGTAGATTCTTTCGCCCTGTGTATTTCCCGCACCGACCCTGCTATTTCCGTGGCCGACGAAGCAACGCGCCCGGGCGTTCCGGCGACCGCTGACAACGCGCCGTCCGAAAACGGCCTTCCCGAAGGCCACGCGGCTGGCGACGGCGCGGCTACGCCGCCTCCGACCGAGAAGCAGACCGAGCTGCAAAAGCAGGTCGCGCGGCGGCGCACGTTCGGTATCATCAGCCACCCCGATGCCGGGAAGACCACCCTGACCGAGAAGATGCTGCTGCTCGGCGGGGCCATCCATGAGGCCGGCACGATCAAAGCCCGCAAGTCTGATCGCCACGCCACGAGCGACTGGATGGATATGGAGAAGGAGCGCGGCATCAGTGTGACCTCCTCCGTCATGCAGTTCAATCACGGCGGGCGCGTCCTCAACCTGCTCGACACGCCGGGCCACCAAGACTTCTCGGAAGACACCTACCGCGTGCTCACGGCCGTGGACAGCGCGCTGATGGTGCTCGACCACGCCGCCGGCGTCGAGCAGCAGACCGAGAAGCTCATGGAGGTCTGCCGGATGCGCGAGATCCCGATCCTGACGTTCATCAACAAGCTGGACCGCGACGGCCTCCCGCCGCTGAACCTCTTGGAAGACATCGAGGAGACGCTCGGGATCGAGACGGCGCCGCTGTCGTGGCCGATTGGGATGGGGCGGCGCTTTCGCGGCACGTACAGCCTGCGCGAGAACGAGCTGCACCTCTACGCCAAGAAGCGCTCCGAGCAGAAGCGCCTGGACGTGACCGACCTCCAGGACCCGAAGCTCGACGACGCCCTCGGCGAAGACGCGGCCGACGAGCTGCGCTTCGACGCAGAGCTCGTGCAAGAGGCCGGCAACGACTTCGACCTCGAAAAGTACCGCGCCGGCGAGCAGACGCCCGTCTTCTTCGGCAGCGCGCTGCACGGGTTCGGCGTGGAGGAGATGCTCGACACCTTCGTCCAGGTCGCGCCGCCGCCGCAGCCGCGCCCCGCCCGCACGGGCGGAAGTACTCCTGGGGTGCGCCCCACGACCGGGTGCGCGGTGGCGCCGGAGGAAGAAGACTTTAGCGGGCTGGTCTTCAAGATTCAGGCCAACATGGACGCGCGCCACCGCGACCGTGTGGCCTTTCTGCGCGTCTGCAGCGGGCGCTTCGAGCAGGGCATGACGCTGCGCCACCAGCGCACCGGCGAGGTCACGCGCACGAACCGCGCGATGACCTTCATGGCCGAGGAGCGCGAGGGGGCCGAGGTCGCGTGGCCCGGCGACATCATCGGGCTGCACAACCACGGCACCATCAAGATCGGCGACAGCTTCACCGCCGAGGACACGTCGCTCGTGGCCGCCGACGAGGAGCTGCACTTCACGGGCGTCCCGAGCTTCGCGCCGGAGCACTTTCGGAAGGTGCACATCGAGGACCCGTTCCGCGCGAAGCACCTGGGCAAGGGCCTCGAGCAGCTCAGCGAGGAGGGCGCGATTCAGGTGTTCCAGCCCATGCACGGCGGGAGCACCTACATCGTCGGGGCCGTCGGACCGCTTCAGTTCGACGTGACCATCGACCGCCTCGACGCGGAGTACGACGTGGCCGCGCGTCTCGGCGACGCGCCCTACACACGCGCCCGCTGGGTCGAGGCGCCGGACTCGAAGGAGGGCGACGCGCTGCTGGGCGACTTCAAAGACGAGTTCGAGACGAACCTGTTCACCGACGCGGAGGGGGCGCTGGCCTACCTCGCGCGCAACGACTGGCGGCTGGAGCGCACCGTCGAGAACTGGCCGGGGCTGACGTTCCGGGCCACGAAAGAGCGGGTGTGATTCGTCCGCTCGCTGCGTTCGCTGGTACGCTGGTCGTAGATCGTGTTCTTGGGGGCGGGCGATGGTCGCATCCTGCCTACCATCCCCCAGGCCGCGCCTGCGCTGGCAGATTCCGCTCAGCACGGCGGGCGCTCCACCCGTTCACGGTTTGGCGCCGCAGCAACGCGC
>PXTT01000048.1 GCA_003022535.1 Bacteroidetes bacterium QS_9_68_14 | reverse complement strand
AGCGAGACGATCTTGTCGAGCGTATCAGGCATGGAGAGCGTGGGCGTGTAAGAGGGAGAGAATGTGCAAGCTACTTGCGCGCCAGCCCGGCTTCAACGGTGGGGGTTGAAAAAGGATTGAGTTGAGGCCGAGCAACGCGGCGCGCTTTCGCAAGCCCCGAAGAGCGCACCAAGCCGCCCCCTCTTCCCCTCTCTCCTTCTCTTTTCTCCAACCGCTGACCGGCGGTAATATTCGTGTGATCGAAACGCGTGCGATGGGAACGAGCTTCCAGGCCGAACTTTTTTCGCATTCGTCGTCTTTACGTCGAACGTTCGCACACCAGCCTTCTCTACTCCTCCCCGCCCTCGATGGACTTTCGCGCGCTGACCGACCGGCTCAAATCGCGCTTCGGGGAGAACGCGCGCGAGGTCGGCGCGAGCCATTGGGTCTACGAGGTGATGACCGGTAACCAGCGTTCACAGGTGGTGCACCTGCTCTACAAGGAGCAACGCGAGAACGGCCGCGAGGCCAACCGCATCGTGGCCGACCGCATCGTGGCCGACAGCCCCATCGGGCCGCTCCCGCGGCGCTACGACCTCGAGCAGCTTCTGCGCCGCAACGCCGAGCTGGACGTGGGCGCCATCTGCATCGAGGACTTCCGCAACGAGGAGGGCGACCAGGTGACCTACCTCACGCTGCGCGCCTCGCACCTGCTTTCCACGCTCGACTTCGAAGAGGTCTGGGAAATGATTGAGAAGGTCGCCCGGGTGGCCGACGTGATCGAACGCGACGTCTACGCCAGCGACCTGCACTGAGAAGGGCCGCCGAGCGCGGTCCGCCGCCCCGACGGCGCCGCCGGAGAACGCGTTGCTCGGTGCCCTCCAGCGCCTTCCACTTTCTTTCTGCAAACGCTTCCTCTGTCTATGTTCGGCTCGCTATCGCGGCGGTTTCGCTACGGCTCTTACCTGAGAAACGAGCACGGCATCAAGAAATTCGCCGAGCGCATGATGGGAGAGTTCACCCGGAAAGTCACGAAAGAGTCGGCCAACTACCGGGAGATGAACGAAAACCTGCTGGTCGAGAAGTCGAACCTGCGGCTGCGCCAGAACGAACTGGAAAGCAACGACGCCCTCGACAGCAGCGACTTCTTCTCGGTACGCCGCCGCATTCGGGCCGACACGCTGGTCGTGACAGTGTTTGTGGTCGCCTCGATCTTTATGAACGTCATCTCGGTGGCGGCTATCATCGAGGGCGACACGGCGCTCTACAGCTTCATGCGCTGGTTCGGGGCAGCCACGCTGGCACTGGTGCTCACCGGGGGCGGCCTGGTCGTGACCGAGCGCTTGCTCGAGTCCATCTTTTCGCAACGCACCGAGAAGGCCAAGCATGCCAGCTCTTCCGGCACGCCGATGACGGTGCTCTGGGGCACGCTCCTGGCAGGCATCTTGATTGCCACCTACGGCTTCAGTGGGGTGCGCGCCTCGCAGTTCGCTACCGGGCAGGGTTCGGACGCGCTCTACTTGGGCTTCGTGGTGCTGGCGCTCTTGCTGCCCATTCTGGCCGGGGCGATGCGCTACGACACGCTGCGCTACATCGACGTGTACAAGACCACGCAGTCGCTGCGCGAGATCGAGAGCCGCCTGGCGCAGATCGACTCGATCCTGCGGCAAAACGACGAGCACGAAAGCAACTTCTACAAGGTTCACTCGATCAAGTACTGGGACCAGATCAACGACTTCAAGGCCCAGAAGGACAACTACAACGAGGAAAGCGGGCTCGTGGAGTCGCTGCAAGGCCACTTCGCGCGCAGCTACGACGCCTTTCAGAGCGAGGCGGCTAAGCGCTACGAGGCGGACATCCGCGACGTGACCTCCCGCTCGATGCGCCACTTCGACAGCCCGAGGAGCGAAGGCACCGGGCGCAAGATCGGCCAGCAGTCGGGCTCGGGCGGCAGCTTGATGATGCCGGCCGACGCTCCCGAGGGCAACGGCACGCGTCCCTCTGGGGAAATGGACGAGGCCTCATCGGAAAATTACCTCGACCCGAAGCCGGTGCGGTAATAGGAAGGGAGGACGCCCCTTCCACTCCTCTCTCCTCTGGCCCCTCTCTCTTTCTTACAGAACGCCGCGCTCGGCCAGGGACGTATAGCCGCCGCCCGCAATGATGAGGTGGTCGTGCACGGGGATGCCCACCAGCTCGCCCGCTTCCGCGAGCTGGCGCGTGATCTTGTTGTCTTCGCGGCTGGGCTCGGGGTTGCCGCTGGGATGGTTGTGCAGGCAGATCACGGCCGCGGCGTTCTCCAGGATCGCTCTCTGGAAGACGGCGCGGGGCTCGACGATGCTGGCCGCCAGCCCGCCCTCGCTAACGGTGTAGTCGCCCTCGATGACGTTGGCAGTGTTGAGAAGCACGATCTTGAAGACTTCTTTTTTGAGGCCACGCATCTGCGGGCCGTAGGCTGCGGCCACGTCCTCGGGGCTCTGCACCTGGACGCGCTCCTCGTCGCCGTCGGCGTGCTCCGCCTCCACGCGACGTCCGATCTCGAAAGCCGCCAGCAGCTTGGCCGCCTTCGCGGGCCCTATGCCTTGCACGCGCGTCAGCGCGCCCTTCTCGCGCCGCGCCAGCTCGCTCAGCGAGCCGAACGTGCGCCCGAGCGCCTTCCCCAGTCCCACGGCGCTGACGGGTCCCTCGGCGGTGCGCGTCCCACTGCCGATGGTGAGCGCCAGCAGCTCGGCGTCGGAGAGCACTGCGGGGCCGTGCTTGGCCAGCTTCTCGCGCGGGCGGTCCCCGGCGTCCCACTCGGTAATGGGCGTGTGGTAGGCGATGGCGGGCTCGCCGGCATCTTCGCCGGGGGCGTCTTGCGGGTCGGGCATGGGCGGAGCAGGGGAAACGAGGAGCGGGGCTTCCCACATCAGACAACGGGGGTCCCGTTCGCGTAACGTCTGCCGCCCGGGCGAAGCCGCTGTCGCGCGCCGTAGAACCATTCGCGCGCCCGGATATGCCTTTGGGGACAGTTTTGGACGGTCGCCGCACGTTGTTCCGCTCTCGCTCGGTACAAAGAACGCTCTGAGACGCGCATGTCCCCTGCCGAGAGCCGCGCGCGGCGAGCCTGCTCACGATGCTCGCGGGGCTGTATGAGGCTGCTCGCCTGGCTGGTGCTTATCGAACTGACGCGGGCGGGCCGAGGCGCGTGGCTCGCCGCCTCTGGCAACGCTGGGGCGCTACGACGACACGCTCTTCTCGGCCCCGGCGCGCGCGAGTGCGGCTTCGACGGGGCGATGGTCCTCCCCTGCTGGGTCCCGCTGGCCCGCGAGGAACTGGCCGGGACCGACGTCTCCGTCTGCTCCGCAGCCGGCTTCCCGATGGGCGGGGACGGTCGCATCGCCAAAGCCAGCGCGGTCAGGGACGCCGTCGCCGCCGGCGCCGAGGAGGTCGACGTGATGCCCAACATCGGCTTCCTGAAATCGGGGATGGACGAGGTGGGGGACGCTCCCGGGGCCTCCTCCTCGCCTGAGTCGGGATCCTCGGAATCGGGGTCCTCGGAGGCGGGCTCCTCGCCGTCCGCCGCGGGGCGCGGAAGGTGCACCGCGAACGTCGTTCCTTCGCCGCGTGCCGAGTCTACCTCTACCGTGCCGTCCATCATCTGCACGAGGCGTTGCGTGATCGCCAGGCCTAGTCCGCTGCCCTCATGCGTGCGCGTGCTCCCGACGGACTCCTGCGTAAAGTCCGTGAAGAGCTGTTCCTGAAAGTCCTCGCCGATCCCGATACCCGTGTCTTCGACGCAGAGAAGCACCTGCTGCGGGCGCGTTTCCACGCGAACGGCCACGCCGCCCTCCTCGGTAAACTTCACGGCGTTCGAGAGCAGGTTGTCCAGCACACGGTTGAGGGCGCCCGCGTCGGCCATGGCGCGCGGGGCGTCTTCTTCCTCCGGCGGGTGCTCCACGGTGAGCGTGAGACCCTTTTCTTCGATGGCGGGCCGGTGGGCAGACGCGGCCTTGTGGGCCACCTCCGACACGTCGGTCGGCTCGATCTGGAGGGCGCCTTCGCCTCCCTGGGCGTCGAGCTTGGCGAGGCGCAGGATCGAGTCGAGCGTCTGTTGCAGGCGCCTCCCGCTCTCGGCGATGCAGCCGGCGAACTCCTGCTGGTCGCCCTCGCTCTCCTCGGCGAGCACCTCCGCGAAGCCCAGGATCGAGGTCAGCGGCGTGCGTAGCTCGTGGCTCATGTTGTTCAGGAAGGTCGTCTTCGCTTCCAGGAGTTCCTCCGCGCGCTGGCGGGCGGCGCGCTCGGCTTCGTAGCGCACCGTGTCGGTCACGTCGCGCGCGTGCACAACGATGCCCTGCACGACCGGGTCGTCGAGCATGTTTTTGCCGACGGCCTCGATGGGCACCCAGTGGCCGTCGGCGTGCTGCGTTCGGAAGCGCGCGGTGACGACCTCGCCGGGGTTGCGAAAGAGCTTCTCGCGCAACGCGTGCATCTGCTCCGCATCGTCGGGGTGGACGGCGTCGACAGGGCGCTCGTCGGCCGCTGAGCCGGGCTCGCGCCCCAGCACGTCTTTCACCGCCGGGCTTTCGTAGCGAATCGTCCCGTCGGCGTTCTGGATGGTCACAATGTCCGAAGAGTGCTCCACGAGCTTGCGAAAGCGCTCCTTGCTTTCTTCGAGGGCCGCCTCGGCACGCTTGCGCTCGCTCACGTCGCGCTGAATGGAGGTGAAGTGCGTGCAGCGCCCCTCCGCGTCGAAGACCGGCATGACGCTCATCTCCACCCAGAAGGGCGTTCCGTCTTTTTTGTAGTTGGTCAGCTCGGCGCGCACCGGCTCTTCGGCCTCCAGAGCCGCGCGGAGGTGATCCAGCTCCGCGCGGTCGGTCTCGGGACCTTGCAGGAAGCGCGGGTTGCGGCCCAGCACCTCTTCGCGCGCGTACCCGGTGTTTTCGCAAAAGGCGTCGTTGGCGTAGACGATCTTCGGCCCCGGCTCGTCGAGGGAATGCGCCTCGGTGATGAGCACGCCATCCTCGGCGTGCTCCATGGCCGCATCCATCAAGCGCAGGTGCTTTTCACGCTCGCGGCGCTCGGTGACGTCGCGCGAGTTGACCACGAGGCCCTCGACGGCCGGCTCGTCGAGCAGGTTGCGCCCCACCGATTCGACGTGCACCCAGCGGTCTTCTTCGGAGTGGCGCGTGCGGTAGCGCACGTTCATCACCTCGTCCGGGTGCTCCATGAGCGACTCGAAGGCGGCGCGCACACGCTTGCGGTCGTCGGGGTGCATCCGTCCGAAGGGCAAGGTGCCGGCCGTGTCCTCAGGGGGGCGCCCGGCGATGTGCGCGGAGGTGTGGCTCTGGTGGCGGATTGTGCCGTCGGCCTCCAGAACGGCGAGAGCGTCGGCGGAGTGCTCGATGAGCTTGCGTGACCGCTTCTCGCTTCTGCGGAGCGCCTCCTCGGCCTCGCGGCGCTGCGCCTCGACGCGGCGGTGCTCCATCTCGTCCATCGCTGTGGCGGCAAGGTCCTCGAGGCGCGCCTGCTGCTCGGGGCCGAAGGCGGCGCGCGCCTCCACGTCGATTACGCAGAGGGTGCCCAGCGCGTGACCCTCCGGCGTCACCAGCGGCGCCCCGGCGTAGAAGCGGATGTGCGCCTTCTCGCCGGTCACGAACGGGTTGCCTGAGAAGCGCGGGTCCTCCGTAGCATCGAGGACGACCGTCACGCCTTCGCTCTGAATGGCACGGGCGCAGAATGAGATCTCGCGGTCGGTCTCGCGGAGGTCGGTCCCGATGCAGGACTTGAACCACTGCCGGCCCGCGTCCACCAGCGTGATGAGGGCAGTCGGTGCGTCGAAGCAGGCCGCCGCCAGCCGCGTGAGGCGGTCGAAGGCCTCCTCCGGCGGGGTGTCGAGGATGTCGTAGCGGCGGAGCGCGTCGAGGCGCTCGTCCTCGGCGCGGCC
>PXTT01000047.1:19660-24026 GCA_003022535.1 Bacteroidetes bacterium QS_9_68_14 | reverse complement strand
CTCTACTTGCTCCCGAAGGAGCGTTCGCGTTCGACTTGCATGTGTTAAGCTCGCCGCCAGCGTTCGTCCTGAGCCAGGATCAAACTCTCCGTAGTAATGAAGAGTCGCTGCTTTTGGCAAAGCAGCTTAAGTAGGAGTCTCGCTTCTGCGTGGCCGAAGCCGGCAGAAGAGAAACAAGGTGTTGAATTGATCGAACTCGCCTCGACAAGACGCAAGGCCTTGCGGGCAAGCTCTGGCTTGGAGCTGCTACGCGGTCGCGCGCCACAGGAGGGCGAGCGCCGGCAGCAGCGTCCGTGTCAAAGTGAATTGACAGGACTCGCTGTGCTTCCTATCTCACTAAGTCAATGAACAAAGCGGGTGGCGCTTCGGCCACTCGCGGCACGCCTCTGGAGCCAAGCCCCAGACCGGCGCGGACGCATCAGGGTACGGCGGGCGCACCCGACTTGTCAAGAGCGCAGCGCATCTTTCACAAAAGCCCCGCGCGGCAGGTCACTTCGCTGGGTGACGCTCGGCATGCGGGAGCCGGCGGATGCCTCACAGGCACCTCGCTTGATGCGAGCCTGCGTTCGTATGGGATGCGGCGGACCGTGTTCGGCCCCATTGCCAGATTTAAAGACGCTTCACCAGTCGCGGTCTCTCAGGAACGCTGCAACAACCGCCACGGGGCGCCTTCGGGCTGGGAGCCGCTTTTCGCCGCTCACCCCCGGCGGGAAGGCCGGCGGATGGGCGAGGAAAAGCGCCGCTCGTCAGTACGTCGGAAAGAACCGTTCGCGCCGCTTTCCTCAAGCGCCGCGCCGCCCGTTTCTCGGTCAGGCGGACGCTCCTCAACAAGAGCAGGCGGGACGGGTTCCGGGGCCTTCGGGAAAAAGCGCGCTTCACCAACTCTTTTTGCTTTCGGTGTTCGAGAAGAGGCCTCGCTGCGGGTTCGCGGTGGTTTGTCGGCGGCAGCGTGCTGCCGGGCGCTGGACACAGCGGCGCTGTGTCCCTACATTTCTTGGAAAGCCGTTCTGCTCGGGTCGGCCGGCATGTTTTACGGGGCGGGTTTGCGAGCGGGACGAGCCGTCGCCGCGAACTTGGCGCGCACGGCGCAGGCTGAAAAACCTTCAACTTTTGGCGCTCAATCTTCCGACCAGTGAAAATGTCTTCCCTCCGCCGCGCTGGCCGCTACCTTCTCGCGCTTCTGACGAACCCGTACTTCTGGGGCGGGCTGGCAGGGCTGGCCCTGCTGGCCTTTGGGGCGTACGTGCTCCTCGACGACGTCGTCATGCCGCAGTACACGCGCTACGGTGTAGCCGTGACGGTGCCGGAGGTCGCTGGCGTGCCCGTCGAGCAAGCGCGGGACCAGCTCGAGGAGCGCAACCTGCGCGTCGAGACGCTCCGCAGGACCTTCAACCCGGAGGTCGAGCGCGGGGCGGTGATCGAGCAAAACCCCGAGGGTGGGCGCTCGGTGAAGCCGGGGCGCCGCGTGTACCTCACCGTCAACAGCGGGTCTGAGCAGAAGGTGAGCGTGCCGCGCGTGAAGGGCGGTTCGGTGCGCGAGGCCAAGAACCGCCTGCGCGCAGCCGGCCTGGCGGTGGGCACGGTCGAGGAGGACTCCCTGCCCTCCAAGTACTCGGGCACGATCACGCGCCAACGCCCCGCACCGGGCGACTCGCTTCGCCCCGGCGAGCCGGTGGACCTGTGGTACAGCCCGGGCCTCGCGGACACCTACACCACCGTGCCGGACGTGACGGGCATGACGGTCGAAGAGGCCCGCCGAGCGCTCTTGGAGCGCAAGATTCGCTCGGTCGTCGTGCGGCCCAGCGAGGACGAGGACGCGGGCACCCAGCCCGTCCCCGAGGAGGAGCAGGCCGACATGAGCGGACGGACGGTGGCCCGCCAGAGCCGTGAGCCGGACGCGCGTGTGCGCCAGGGCTTCGAGGTGCGCCTCTACGTGGAGCAGTAGCCGACGCGGGAGCGGACGGGACCGCTTCGCGGCGCGGGCGCCCGCGCCAATCTGGGCGTCTGCGTCAATCGGAGAGCGCTTCGATGGCAACGCGGCCTCTCTACACACTGCACGCGCAGCTCGTGTCCCTCCGGAGGGCCAGCTTCCTTTCTATCTCCAGTACTCGGGACACGAGCTTCAGTCTCGGGACATGAGCTTCGCTCTCCAGTTCTTCCGCAAAGCACAAACGCCACGCGCTCAAAGCGTCAGCTTGAGGCCTGCGCGAAACTCGCGTCCCGGCCCCGGCAGGCCCAGCCTGAGAAGCCGCAGCTCGTCGGTGAGGTGTTCTGGCATCATTGTTCCGTCCAGGTCGCATGATCGGCCAGCTGGTCGCGAATGGCGTCGGGGCGTCCCTGGCCGGGCGTGCCGTCTGTTCGGTAGACGGACAGGGCCTCCGGCGCATCAGGCGAACTCAGCGTGTTGAGTGCACCGGCCACGTTGCGGTAGGCGGTGCGGAAGGGAACACCACGCTGCACGCGCCCGAGCGCCTCGCTGCCTCCAGTCATCTCCCGAAGCCGGCCCCGCCTACGGGCTGAGCGGTTTCCTTAGGCGTCATCGCGGCCGCGCGCTGTGTGCGGCCACGCGCCATGGTCGGTTGCGGAGCAACGCACCCGTGCCTTTTTTGTGGGCGCCCCGCCCATTCTTCCTTCGCCCTGGCGCTTTCCCATGCCCTCTCGTTGCCTCGCGCTCGCCCTCGGCGCGTTTCTGCTGCTTCCAGCCTGCCAAGGCGGCTCCACGCAAAGCTCCACCGCCCCCGGAGACACCGCCCCCGGAGACACCGCGACGAGCGATACCGCTTCCTCCGCGCCGAACCCGTCGCCCGCGGCCTCCGACACAACGCAGGGCAACGCGACCAGCACGCCTACCGGTCGCCCCGCGAACGCGACGAGCCTCGACACGACGGACATGGGGCCGGCGACGGTTCCGGCGGGCCAGTTCACCACCACCGCCAGCGGGCTGAGGTACTACGACCTCCGCGAAGGCAGCGGGGCCTCCCCGGGCGCCTCGGACACCGTGCGCGTGCACTACACCGGCTGGCTGCGCTCCGACAGCACCCAGTTCGATAGCTCCTACGAGCGGGATCGGCCGGCCACGTTCCCGCTCAATCGCGTCATCGAGGGCTGGACGGAAGGCGTCCAGTCCATGCAGGTCGGCGGGGAGCGGCAGCTGGTCATCCCGCCGGAGCTGGCCTACGGGCAACGCGGGCGGCGCAGCATTCCACCGGGAGCCACACTGATTTTTCAGGTGGAGCTGCTGGGCGTGAAAGGCGCGCAGAGCAGCGGCAGCGCGCAAAGCAGCGCGCCGTGAGACCCCGAGTCCGTGAAACGCCGGGCCCGTGAAACGCCGGGTCAAGGACGGCCCCCAGGTGCGACGAAGGGGGAGACGAGCGCGCAACGCCCTCACTCGGAGCGTCCTTGAAGCTTCGTGGCCGCCGGGATCGAGCCGTCTACGCTCAGGTCGCCCTGCATCATAAGCTGCATGGGATTGGCTTCGCCGTTGCTGATCTCGAGTCAGTTTTCCGCGCTGGTCGTCAGCGTCGCGTCGGGGGCCTCACGCGTACCCTCCTCTGCGCTCAGCTCTTGGTCCCGCCTCGGCGTAGTACGGGCTGCCTCCTTCGCCCGTAAGCTTCATCTGCACGACGCTGTTCATGCCCCCGGCCTTCTCAGGGTTGAAGCGTTGCAGGTAGGACCGCAAAAACTCATCGATGGTCTGGTGCGAGGGCACGGCCGGGAAAGCGGGAGAAGAGGGGAGCAGGCGCGGCAGCGCCAAAGGTAGCAGCGTTCGGCTTTTCAATCAGGTTCGTGGCGAGCGCCAGCGAGGACCGCGGAACGCCGCCGCGCGGCCCGGCTTTAGTTGCGTTGCTTCTCGTGCGCTGCCACGCGCCCCGCATGCCTGCCTCCTCGCTCCTTCTCCTGGCGCTGACGACGGCCACCGACGCCTGTGGCGTGGCCGTGTGGCAGAGCGAGCAGCTCCAGTCCGAGCTGACCCTTCACCGCCCGCGCCGCCACGGCCAGCGCCTCGTCCCGCTCGCCCGCGACGCCCTGGCGCACGCCGAGGCCGACGTGGGCGCCCTCGATGCCGTAGCGGTAGCGGCCGGGCCGGGCTCCTACACGGGCCTGCGCATCGGGGCGAGCGCAGCCAAGGGGCTCTGCCGCGCCACCGGGGCCGCGCTGATGCCCGTGCCCACGCTTGGTGCGTTGGCGGAGGCCGCGCGCCCGTTCGCTCCGCAGGGCACGCTCCTCGGCGCAGCGCTGGCCTCGCGGCGCGGAGAGGTCTACACGGCGGCCTTTCGCTGCGGAGGCAACGCGCTCGCGCTCCTCCAGGCCCCCGAGGCGTCCGAAAGCGACGAAGCGGCGCAGCAGTTCCGTCGGCTGCGGCGGG
>PXTT01000047.1:0-19598 GCA_003022535.1 Bacteroidetes bacterium QS_9_68_14 | reverse complement strand
CTCCTTCGAGCCTCGCTACTTCAAGCCCGTCCACGCCACGCCGCCCCGCCAGTCCGCCTCCGAAGGGCTGTCGTAAAAAGGACGGCGATCACCCCGGAGCGCGCTCAGTCGCTTGCGCTCCCAGCGCCGCGGACGGTGAACGGCGGCTTTCGACTTGGAAAACGGCTCGCGTGGCCCCGGCGTCTGCGGGCGTCGGCAACGCCTTGCCACGATGCTCCCCCCTTCTCCTCTTTCTTTCCTTCCCTCTTCCCTCCCCACGCATGAGTTGGTTCAAGCGCAAGCGGGCGGGCATCCAGACCACGCGCCGCGAGCAAAACAGCGTGCCCGAGGGCCAATGGGTCAAGTGCCCTGAGTGCGGAGAGATTGCCAACCGGCGCGAGTTGAAGGAGCAGCTTCTGGTGTGCCCGAAGTGCGCCCACCACTTCCGCCTCAACAGCACCGACTACTTCAAGCTGCTCTTTGGCGAAGACGGCTACGAGGTGCACGACGACGATCTCCACTCCGTCGACGCGCTGGATTTTTCCGACCGCAAGCCCTACGACGAACGCCTCGCCTCCGCCCGCGAGAAGACCGGCCAGAACGAAGCGGCCCGCGCGGCGACCGGCACGCTGGGCCGGCACCGCCTCTCGGTGGCCGCGCTGGACTTTTCGTTCATCGGCGGCTCGATGGGCTCGGTGGTCGGGGAGGTCGTATCGCGCTCCATCCAGCGCGCCTGCGAAGAGGAAACGCCGCTGCTAATCGTCTCGCAGAGCGGCGGAGCGCGCATGATGGAAGGCGCCCTCAGCCTCATGCAGATGGCCAAGACCAGTGCCCACCTCTCGCGCCTCGACGAAAAAGGACTGCCGTATATTTCCCTAATGACGCACCCGACGACCGGGGGCGTAACCGCGTCCTTCGCTATGCTGGGCGACGTAAACCTCGCCGAGCCGAGGGCGCTGGTCGGCTTCGCCGGGCCGCGCGTGATCCGCGAGACCATCGGCTCGGACCTGCCGGAAGGCTTCCAGCGGGCGGAGTTTTTGAAGGAGCACGGCTTTCTGGACCGCATCGTCGAGCGCGGCGCGCTGAAGGACGAGATCACGCACCTACTGGATCTCCTGATGGAGCATGACAGGTAGCGCGTGTCGCGTAAGATGCTGATCTGCGAGCGCCAAAAACGCACTCAGGCGTCAGCGCGTACCGCGTGGCCTTGCCGATAGAGCGGCCGGAAGCGCTGGAGGGCCGCATCACGAATCGTACATCAGTGCCCTCGCCGCAGTAGTTCATCGAAGAGCACCAGCAACGCGCCCGGCCCCAGGAACGCACTCGGTCCCAAGATGGCAGGCGGCTGATGAGCACAGCGCTTCCAGCAGCTGGTTTTCGGTATCGATGCAGGGAGAGCGAAATACTGAACACCGACGACCGACCACTCACTCCGTCATCGTGCGCCTCTCCTGGTGCTTGCGCAGGCGGTCGGCTAGCTCGGGCATATAGCCGGGGTCCTCGCCGCGGCGCTCGGCTTTTTCGACGAGCCCCTCCAGGCGGCTGATGAGCTGCTGCGTCTTGTCGTACTGGTCCTGCGCCATGTAGGCGTCAAAAAGCCAGCGGTAGGCGTGAAAGTCGCGCATCCGCAAGGGACGACCGCTGCGCTTCTGCCACTGGACGCTGGCCTGATAAGCGTCTGCGTTGGAGGCAGCCATGTCTTCCCAACGCTCGAGGCGGCGAAAGATGTGGCTCGGCATGTGCAGTGCGTGCGAGGAGGCCGGCGCCACCTCGGCGTAGGTGCGCGCCATGCGCAGGCCCATCGGGGCGAAGGTCTTCGAGTCGTAGGCGTGAATCAGGTAGTGCAGCACGCCGGGATGGCGCGTCCTGTCTTTGTAGAGCGCCTCCAACGGGGCGGCCACGTTGACCACCTCGCTGGCGTCGTCGAGAGCAAAACGGGGGGCGGCCATGCGGGCGAGCGCGGCAAAGAGGGTCGCCTCTTCGTCGCCTGAGAAGCGCTCGGCGAGGCGCGTCATCTCCTCGGCGTAGGCCGCGCGTCGCTCGCTGATGTCCCCGTCGCCCTCGTAGAGCGTGCGCACGGCGCTCAGGTACGCCTGCTCGCGCTCGGTCGTCTCCACCGCGCCGGCCGCCTTTGCCGAATCGAGCGCGGCGAGGACGGCCCGGCCCGCGTCGCCGTCGTGTTGCTCCCAGAGGCCGTGCTCGTGGGTCATCGCCTCGCCCCAGTAGGCCATCGCAAAGCCCGGGTCGAGGCGCTGGGCCTGCTGGAAGCGGTCGCGCGCCTCGGGGTACCAGAAGCTGTGGAGCGCCAGGAGGCCCGTCTTAAACGCCTGCTGCGCCGCCTCGGACCCGGAGTTGGGGAACGAGAGCGTGCCCAACGTCAGCGCGTTGCGTTGCCGATCGGCGGTGTCGGCTGGCACGTCAACGGGAGCCGGCGGGGGCGCGGGCAGCGCCTGCTGCTGCGCGGCGGCCGGGGCGATGCCCAGCACGAACGCGAGCGCCAGTGCGGCAACGCAGCGAGGAAGACATCGCATAGCAACGCGAGCACGGCAGGGTGGAAAAAAGCGACGGCGCAGGGGAGGCGTAGCAGCGCGCCCCTGCCAGGTTCCGGTCGCCTTACCTCCGCCGGGTCGCGGAGCCGCCCCGTGGCCTCCTTATCCATTTTTCACCCGATTCCCGCGCGCCGTTGACGACAAATCGGGCCATTCGCGCTTTTAGGATGTAGTTCGCTGGGCGACCACGCGAGGTCACACCTCCCGCCCCCCCTACACTCTCGAACCCCCATACTCCTAAGCGCAACCGTGATCCAGCTTCACGACGTATCGCTTGCCTTTGCTGGAGAAACGATCCTCGACGAGCTTTCTTGGACGGTCCCGCCGGAGGGGCGCATCGGGCTCGTCGGGGCCAACGGAGCGGGCAAGACGACGCTGCTGCGCGTGATGGCCGGCCGCCTCACGCCCGATGACGGGCGCGTGGACCAGGGGACGGCTCGCATCGGCTACCTCGAGCAAGACATTAGCGAGCAGGCCGGCACCACCCCGCGCGACGTGGCCCTCGATGCCTTCTCGGGAGTGCTCGCGCTGGAAGATAAAGAAAGGCGCCTCACCCGCACGCTCGACGAGGCCGACGATCACACCTCTGAGGGCTACTGGGACACCCTCGACAAGCTGGGGCGCGTGCAGGAAAAGCTCGATACGCGCGAAGCGCACCGCATTCGCCCGCGCGCTGAGGCAATGCTGACGGGATTGGGCTTCGGGCCCGATGAACTGGACGAGCCGCTCTCGTCGTTCTCCGGCGGCTGGCGGATGCGCGCGACGCTGGCGCGGCTGCTCCTCCAGGAACCGGACGTACTCCTGCTCGACGAGCCGACTAACCACCTCGACATCGACGCCATCGACTGGATCGAGGACGTGCTGGCGGACTACGACGGCACGGTCGTGATCGTCAGCCACGACCGCTTCTTCCTGGACCGCATGGTTACATCCATCGCCGAGCTGGCGCACGGCGGCCTCGCCTCCTACGAGGGCAACTATTCCTACTACCTCGACGCCCGCGAGGAGCGGCGCGCCCTCCAGCAGGCGCGCTACGAGAATCAGCAGAAAAAGATCAAGGAGATTCAGGCGTTTATCGACAAGTTTCGGTACAACGCCTCGAAGGCCGCGCAGGTGCAGAGCCGCATCAAGAAGCTCGAAAAGATGGACCGCNNNNCGCCCCGCGCCGCGCCGGCGAGGTGGTGATGTCCCTCTCCCGTTTTTCGAAAACCTACCCCGCTACGGATGAAGGCCACGCCCCGACACGCGTGTTCTCCGACGCGGGTCCGCTGCACATCGAACGCGGCGACAAGATCGCCCTGATCGGCCCCAACGGCGCGGGCAAGTCTACCCTGATGCGGATGCTGCGCGGCAACGAGCCCTTCGACGGGACGCGCGAGGAAGGCCACAAGGTGGACCTCGCCCACTTCGCGCAGCACCAGTCGGAGGTCTTGAAGCCCGGCCACACGCTGCTGGAGAGCCTCCGCGAGGCTGCCCCGCCGGACCGTGGGGACACCGAGCTGCGCTCGCTGCTGGGGGCCTTCCTCTTTACCGGCGAGGACGCGGTGCGCAAGAACGTCTCGATGCTCAGCGGCGGCGAGAAGAGCCGTCTCGCGCTGGCGCGCACCCTCTCCTCACCGGCCAACCTGCTGCTGCTCGACGAGCCGACCAACCACCTCGATTTACCCTCGCGGGAGGTCCTGATCGACGCGCTCCAGCAATACGCCGGCACGTTCGTCGTCGTCAGCCACGACCGCCACTTCATCGGTGAGGTGGCCGACCGCATCTGGCGCGTGGAAGGCGGGGACGTCTTGGATTTTCCCGGAAGCTACGAGGAGTACACGTGGCACCGCGAGCACGGCACCGCCGCCGGGAGCAGTGGCGATGGCGCGGCCCCCAGCAGCAACGCGGCCCCGCCCGCGAATGGCGAGGCGGCTTCTTCCCGCCCCACCGCCTCGGGAGGCGAGCCCCCACGCGACGGCTCCGCAGACGGCGTGGCGGGAGACGCAGGCGAGGACGACGGCTCCCCGTACGCTGACCTGAACACGTACCAGCTGCGCCAGACCGTCGAGGAGGCTGAGGCGAAGATCGAAGAGCTGGAGGCGAAGGAGGCGGACCTCCAGGAGCAGCTCGCCGACCCAACGCTCTACGACGACGCGAGGCGCACCCGCGAGACGCGCGAGGCGTATGAGCAAGTGCAACGCGAGCTGGAAGAGATGTACGCGACGTGGGAAGAGGCAGGGGAGCTTTTGCTGGCGCGCGAGGCGGAGTAGTCGGGCGCCCTCCTCGCCGTCTCACCGCCGGGCCGAGGGGAACCGCCCGCCGCGCACTCGCGTGGCAACGTCCCTCATTTTCACATGGCTTCTCTCTCTTCTCCCCCGCCGACCGACGCAGTATGGCCGACGCCTCTCGCACGTCTTCCGAAGAACTGACCCACATCGACACCCTCGGCGCGCTCAAGGAGGCGGGCTACCAGACGCGCCCCGTCAAGGACGAGCTCCGCGCCAACCTGATCGAAAAGCTCCAGAGCGGCGAGACGATCTTCCCCGGCATCCTCGGCTTCGACCGCACGGTCTTGCCGCAGCTCCAGAACGCGATCCTCGGGCGCCACGACGTCATCTTGCTCGGCCTTCGCGGGCAGGCCAAAAGCCGCCTCCTGCGGATGCTGCCGAACCTCCTTGACGAGTACGTTCCCATCGTCGCGGAGACGGAAACCAACGACGACCCGTTCGCCCCCATCTCCAAGCGCGGACGGCGCCTTGCCGAGGAGGCCGGCGACGACATGCCCATCGCGTGGCTGCACCGCTCAGACCGCTACGGCGAAAAGCTCGCCACGCCCGACACGACCATCGCCGACCTCATCGGCGACATCGACCCGATCAAGGCCGCTAACGAGCGCCTCACCTACGCCGACGAAGAGGTCATCCACTTCGGCATCATTCCGCGCACGCACCGGGGCATCTTTGCCATCAACGAGCTGCCGGACCTCCAGCCGCGCATCCAGGTCGGGCTTCTCAACATCATGGAGGAGCAGGACATCCAGATTCGGGGCTTCAACATCCGCTTCCCGCTCGACGTGATGATGGCTTTCAGCGCCAACCCCGAGGACTACACCAGCCGCGGCAACCTCATTACGCCGCTCAAAGACCGCATCGACAGCCAGATCCTCACGCACTACCCCAAGTCGGTCGACCTCGGGATTCAGATCACCAAGCAGGAGGCGTGGCAAGAACGCACCGCCGGCGAGGACGGCCAGGCCGTCGGCCCCGACGTGCACGTCCCGCACTACTTCCGCGAGATCGTCGAGCAGATCGCCTTCGAGGCGCGCGAGAGCGAGTACGTCGACCAGCAGTCGGGGGTAAGCGTACGCGTCACCCGCGCGGCGATGGAGGACCTGATCTCCGCCGCCGAGCGGCGCGCGCTCCTCAACGGCGAAGACGAAACGACCGTTCGCATCTCGGATCTGATGCACACCGCCCCGGCGATTACCGGCAAGGTCGAGCTCGTCTACGAAGGCGAGGAAGAGGGCGCCGAAAACGTGGCCTACACGCTGGTGGGTCGCGCCGTGCGGGCAGTCTTCAAAGAATACTTCCCCGACCCCGCCGACAAGGAAGAAGGCCGCCCCGAGTACGAGGAAGTCATGAACTGGTTCTCCAGCGGCAACGACCTGGAGCTCAGCCAGGACCTCTCCTTCGCCGACTACTCGAGCCGTCTCGATCAGGTGGACGGCCTGCAAGACCTCGCCGAAAAGCACACCCGCCCCGACGGTCCCGCCGAGACGGCCTCCACGATGGAACTGGTCGTCGAGGCCCTGCACCAGAACTCGCTGGTGGGCAAGGAGATCGGCGACCACGCCAGCACCTACTCCGACATCATGGGCTCGGTGCTCTCCTCCCTTAGCGGAGACGGCGGCCCGGGCGGCCCCGGCGACGACGATGACGACCTCGACGACCTGCGCCGCCGTTACGGATGATCAGGTCGAAGGTCCTCCAGATCGATCCGACGGAAGCGGCACGAGAAACGTTCAACTTTCAGCGCGCGCAGCCCTGCAACGTTTAACTCACTCCGGGATCACCCGTCCGCTGCAGGTGATGCGTTCGCCCTTATCGGGCGGCTGAGTGGGAAACTCGCCGATGCGGGCGGCGTCCTCGCCGCAACGGTCGGGCACGTAGTGGTCGTGGCTGCCGTGCGGGACGGCCGTGTAGGCAGTGCTCTTGAAGGCGCCCAGCGCGTCGGCGGTAGCGAAGGCGATCACGGCCACGGCCAGCAGCGCGCCGCCCCACCGTAGCCAGCGCCGGCCTGCGGGTTCGTCAGGCTGTCGCTCCTCGCGCCTTCGCTGCGCGCGGCTTTTGCCGGATCGGGCCATGTTTCGCCGAGGGCGTTGCTGCAAGAGAGAACCGGGGGTCCTTTGCAATTTTGCCCCGTCGCGCGCAGTTCCGCAGGGATGCTGCTCGTTGTACGGGGCGCACGGTTCCCTCGCCAGCGCCCGTTTGGGAAGCAACGCGAATCACGCCACACGGCCCTCCAGCCCGCCCATCGACCGCTCCCTCTCGACAATCGTCATCATCCCCGCCTTCAACGAGGCGCGCGCCGTCGGGCGGGTGATCGGCGACCTGCCAGACGGGCTCGTGGACGAGGTGGTCGTCGTCGACAACGCCTCGACGGATGAGACCGAGCGCAACGCGCGCCGCGCCGGGGCGACGGTGCTGCGCGAGGAGCAGCGCGGCTACGGGCGCGCGTGCTTGCGCGGAATCCGGTACGCCAAAGCCAAGCCACCGCCTGCGCGGCCCGACGTCGTCATCTTCCTCGACGGCGATTACAGCGACCACCCCGGCGAGCTCCCCACGCTCCTGGCGCCGATTCGGCGCGGCGACGCAGACTTCGTGCTCGCCTCGCGCCTCCGCGGGGAGCGGCTCGGGCGCGTGGACCCCGGCGCGATGCTCCCGCAGGCGCGTCTGGGCAACCGGCTGGCGTGCTGGCTGATGCACCGAATCTGGGGCGCGCGCTACACCGACCTCGGGCCGTTTCGTGCCATTCGCCTGGAGGCCCTCCAGGCCCTCGGCATGGCCGACGAGACCTTCGGCTGGACCATCGAGATGCAGATCAAAGCCGCCGAGGCGGGCCTGCGCACCGCCGAGGTGCCCGCCAGCTACCGCCGCCGCCGCGCGGGGGCGAGCAAGATCACCGGCACCGTGCTCGGCACTGTTCGCGCCTCCGCCAAGATCCTGTGGACGATCTTTCGGATGGCCGCCACGCGCGGGCAACGCTCGTACCCCGCACTTGCTCATTCGTCGAGAAATGAGGCCGCCTCGGAGCGAGGGGCCGCCCCGTCGTCGCCTTGAGCCACGCGCAGCCGTTCGCCGTCGGTCTCGCAGCGCGTGGCCGCTCATGGCGCGTCGAAGAAGCGCCTCCGTCAGATGAAGCGCGGGACGGGCGAGATGACAACGCGCAGGGGGTCTTGCGGAGCTTCTGGAAGGCAGCCCGCTCCCCATTCGCCCGTCCGACCGGCAGGGCACGAACGACTGGAGGCGGGTACTTCGGAAGACGCCCTCTGCGCAGAGAGACCCCTGTGGCGAAACTTCGACATGCTTCCCCCTTCCGCTCGTCGGGCCGTCCCAAGCGCGAAAGCCCTTTCGCTACGAACTTTTCGCAGGGGGGCGGCGTTGCTCTCATCTACGGCTTCTTGCTATCTTCGCCCCTGCCCGCCGCGCCGCCATGCAGCCCGACATCTGGTACAACGGAGAACTCATTCCTCACGAGGACGCCAGCATTCACGTCCTCTCCCACGTCGTGCACTACGGCTCGTCGGTCTTCGAGGGCATCCGCTGCTACCAAACCGACCAGGGGTCGGCCGTCTTTCGCCTCGACGCGCACCTGCGGCGGCTCTTCGACTCGGCCAAAATTCACCGCATGGACTGCGGCTACGACCTCGAGGCGCTCCGCAACGCCTCGCTGCGCACCGTCGAGAACAGCGGGCTGGCGTCTTGCTACCTGCGTCCGGTGATCTTTCGTGGGACGGGCCCGATGGGCGTCAACCCGCTCGAAAACGCGGTCAACACCTTCGTGGCCGTCTGGGAGTGGGGCGCGTACCTCGGCAAGGAGGCGCTGACGGAAGGGGTGGACGTGGAAGTCGCCTCCTGGCAACGCCCCGCGCCCAATACGCATCCCACCCTGGCGAAGGCCGCGGGCAACTACCTTAACGCCTCGCTGGTGAAGATGGACGCCAAGAAAAACGGCGTCACCGAGGGCATCATGCTGTCGGTGGACGGCACCCTCGCCGAGGGCAGCGGCGAGAACCTCTTTATCGTCAAGGACGGCACGATCTACACCGCCCCGACCAACGCTTCAATCCTGGGCGGCATCACGCGCGACGCGGTCATCACGCTCGCCGAGGAGCGTGGCTACCCCGTCGAGGAGCAGTCGCTCCCGCGCGAGATGCTCTACGTCGCCGACGAGCTGTTCTTCACCGGCACGGCGGCGGAGATCACGCCGATCCGCTCGGTGGACCATTACGAGATCGGCTCCGGAAGCCGCGGCCCCGTTACCGAAGAGCTTCAAGATGCCTTCTTCGACGTCGTCGAGAAGGGCCACGACCCGCACGGCTGGCTCACGCCAGTGGACGTGAGCGCGGATGCCCGCGACGCGCCTTCCGGCGCCACCAACGGCCGGGCCGGGGACGCAGCCGGCACGCAGGCTGAGGAAATGACGGCGTAGCAACAGTTCTTCAGTGAGCACGACGTTCGACATGGAACGCGCGTACGAAGAAGTCATCGACTTTATCGCCGCCGGGACCAGCCCGGAGGAAGTTACGCGCTTTGCCGCCTCCGAAACGGCGCAACGCCGCGCGCAAGCGCTTGTTCAGAAGGAGAAGGAAGAAACTCTTTCCGACGCAGAAGCGGCCGAGCTCGACCACTATATGCAACTCGAACACCTCATGCGTCTGGCGAAGGCACGCGCGCGCCAGCATCTCCCGGCCGGTCCTTCGCAGGAAGCATGAGCCGCTACGTGCGTGCCGATTTGCGCCGGCTCGTCGCTGCCCGAGCAGACCGCCTCTGCGAATACTGCCTCATCCACGCGGACGACACCTTTTTTGGCTGCGAGGTGGATCACATCATCAGTGTAAAGCACGAAGGGGCGACGACAGCGGAGAATCTCGCCTACGCCTGCGCCTTTTGCAACAGAAATAAGGGAAGCGACATCGGCTCCGTCGATCCCCACTCCGGAAATTTCGTGCGGTTTTTCAACCCACGCATGTATCGTTGGGGCGAGCACTTCGCCCTGCACGGGACAGAAATCAGTCCGAAGACCGACGTGGATGCGGGGCGAGATGGAGGATCTGCTCTTCTGCCCGGACTGCATCGGAAGTTACTGAGCCAATTGATCGGTCTTCTCTTCAGCAGTAGAAATGAGAACGTTTGCGCTAGCCTATGTCCTCGCCACAAGCGCCCGACGACCACGAAAACGGGTTCACTCCAGATCCGTCCAAGCAGGAGGCCCCCGAGACCCAGTCAGTGGTCGAAACTGTCGAGTGTCCAAACTGTGGCCGCCGGTTTGTCGGAGACTACTGCCCAGACTGCGGCGAGGAGGCGACCCGTACGGTTCGAATTAAGCAAGTCGTAAGCGGGGCTTTCGGTGAGGTTCTGAACATCGGCGCTGGGTTCGACTACGAAAGCGCGTTTCTATCTACGCTTGTCGGTTTGACTGTCCGACCCGGCGCGGTTCTAGGGGAGTACCTCAGCGGTGCCCAACGGAAGCACATGAGCCCTGGCCGATACCTCGCCGTCGTCGTTCTGCTCGAGTTTGGCGTCATGCAGGGACTGATGCAGGTTGGCGCGATACAGTCTGGACCTAACTTCGAGGGCCCGTTTGTCACTCCGGCAGAAGGAGGTGAGCACCAGTTTAGTCCCCACGTGACTTTCGACACCTCCATCTCGCAGATCGCAATCTCCCTTTGCTTGGCAACTTTTCTTACGGGCACGATTTGGACCGCATTTCGAGACCGGCTTCGTCGCAAGGGGGAAGCCTTAGCCATAAGCTTCTTCGTAGCTGCTCAGGGTATTGTTTTCGGCTTAGTGGTTAACCTTCTCTACTGCGCGCCGTATTTTTTCTCCACTGGTGCTCCAGTCACGATTGGCGCAGGTGCTAGATTGATAGCCATTCTCATCTGGTTGATCTATACCATGGTGCTTTTTGCCCTCTACTTTGGTGTAAACTGGGAAAGCCTTTCACGCAGTTTTCTCAGCCCAGCGTACGCACTGATAGAGTTCGGCGGGTTTCTGGTGGCCTTTACTGCAGCCTGTGGAGGCTTCCTAGTATGGTACCGACCGAATAAGTACATCGAAGACTCAGTGCCGATGGAGGAGGTCTTCCCAGACGTGTATGGTGCCGTGGGGGCGCTGGCTGCCATCGGAATGGTCCCGTTTGCGATACACGGGATGGTAGAGCTATACTACTACTGGCGCAGGTAGGTAACACATTGCAGCCTCTTCACGGCTGCCCCTTAACGCCCCGGGGGGCGATTTTGGTACATTGGTATTGGCCACACGATGATAGTTTTTGAGGAAGCTCACCCTGCCCTCCACGGAGCGGGCTTTCTCTATTTTTGGAAAGGCGCGAGGCTCTTTCTGAGGGTAGATGCTCCGGCCTCTCGCCTTGGTTCAAGGACTTGAACTCAGGGTGTCGGCCAACCGCTCAGAATATGAGGCCGTGTCACGGTACGAATTCTTGCGATGAACGACGCTGATCGCCTGCTGGAACGGGAGGCGCTCCGATCAGCGTCCTGCTTATCCCCGTCCCGTCGCTCGTCAGCGCATCGCCCCGTGAGCCCGCCCTCATGAGCACCCTCGCGCGCGCACTGATCTTCGCCGGGCTCGGGCTGGTAGCCCTCGGCGGGCTCGTGTGGCTCGTCGGGCGCACGGGGCTGCCGCTGGGCAACCTGCCGGGCGACTTTTCGTGGCAGAGCGAAAGCGGCAACACGCGCGTCTACGTCCCGCTCACGACGATGCTCCTGGTGAGCCTCCTGCTCACGCTGCTGGTCAACCTGCTCGGGCGGTTCTTTGGGTAGAGAGCGCTCGCCCCGCAAGAGCGGGCCACGCGGTGCGCCCCGCGCTGGCGTCACGGCGCCGGCCGGCAGACGCGCCACCCGGCGCTGCTCTTCTCGTCCCGGTCGTAGCGGACGCGCGTGTGCAGGCGCCGCGCCTTCGCCTCCCAGAAGGCCACGCACCGCGGCCGCACCCAGTACGCCTGCCAGTAGGGCGGGCGCGGGATCGTCGCGCGCTCCGAGAACCGCTCGTCGAGAGCGGCGACGCGCTCCTTCAGCGCGTCCGTTGCGGGGCCGCTCGGCAGCGGACGGCTCTGCGTGGCAGCCCACGCCACGGCGCGGCTGCGGCGCGGGCGCCGGGCGAAAAAGCGGTCGGCGGTGGCGCTGGAGGCGCAGGCCACGCGGCCCTGCACGCGCACCTGCCGCTCCAGCGGCCCCCAGTAGAACGTGAGCGCCGCGCGCGGGACCTTCGCCAGCGCCCGCCCTTTCCGCGAGCGGGCGTCCGTCAGAAAGGCGAAGCCGCGCCCCGCCTCCGCCGCGTGCAGGAGCACGACGCGCCCCTCGGGGAAGCCGTCAGCGGAGACGGTCGAGAGCGTCATGGCGCCGGCGTATGGGATGCCCGCCTGCGCCTCGGCAGCCCGGTGCCACTTCTCGAACAGTGGATACGGCCCGGGGGGAAGCGACTCGTTTTCGAGCGCGGTCACAGGCATAGAGGCGCGCGGCTGCCTGGCAGAAGCGGACGGGGGTCCCTACGCCTCACGGCACGGCTTTCTCCGCCGGCCCCTGTGGCTCGCGTCGCCTGCCGAGGGGCCCCTCTTCGCCGCTCGCCCGCTCACTTTCCCTTCCGTTCTCCCCTTCGACTTTTCTCTCCGTCTCCCGCGCTCCCTCGCCTCCGCGCTTCTCCGAAGTAGCCGGCAGCGTGAAGCCGAACGTCGATCCCTCCCCGGGCGTGCTGGCGATGGTCAGCTCGCTGCCGTGGGCGCCGAGGATGTGCTTCACGATGGCCAGCCCCAGCCCGGTGCCGCCCTGGCTGCGCGAGCGGCTGCGGTCCACGCGGTAGAACCGCTCGGTCAGGCGCTCCACGTCCTCCGGCGCCACGCCTACCCCGTTGTCGATGACCTCCGTCTTGACGGTGCCTTCCCCCACCGGGCGCGCGGCCACTTCCACCCCGCCCCCGCGCTCGTTGTACTTGATGGCGTTGTCCACGAGGTTGGTCAGCACCTGGCGCAGACGCTCGCGGTCGCCCTCTACGCGCGGCAGGTCGTCGGGAAAAGCCACGTGCAGGTGCAGACGCTTTTCTTCGGCGGCCGGCTGCATCGACTCGACGACTTCCTCCACCAGCGGGCGCAGCGCGAAGGGCGTAACGGTCATCTCCAACGCTCCCGTCTCGATGCGGGCGATCTCTGCGAGGTCGCGCGCGAGGTGGCTCAAGCGGTCGGCGTTGCGCAGGATTTTCTCAACGAATGAGCGGCGCACGCTTTCGTCTTCGAGGGCGCCGTCGAGGAGCGTCTCGGCGAAGCCGCGGATCGAGAAGATCGGCGTCTTGAGCTCGTGCGAGACGTCGCCGATGAACTCGCGCCGGTAGTTTTCCATTCTGCGCAGCTCGCGCATTTTCTCGCCCAGGGTGCGCCCGGTGCGGCGCGTCTCGGCCAGCAGCGCGTCCAGCTCGTCGGCACGGCGGGGCGCGGGCCGGGCATCCTCTTCCGCTTCCTCAAACTCGAACTGGCGCAGGTGCTTTAGCAGGGAGCGCGTGGCCGTGAGGCGCCGCGTCACCAGGCGCTGCACGAGCGCGTAGGCGCCTGCGCCCCCTCCGGCCGCCAGCAGCAACGCGGCCCACGGCCATGCCAGCCCTGCCCCGGCTACCCCTGCTCCCAACAACGCCGCCACGACGGCCACGCCGCCCGCCACCTTCAGCGCCAGGAAGTGCGTCTTCATTTTCGGCTGAAGCATTTTGGGCCGGAGCGTTGGACATGCGAGTCGATTCGCGTGAGGCAGCCCCTCGAACATTGGCCCCTGGACCGTCGTCATTCTCGAAACTTGTAGCCCACTCCCTTGATCGTCTCGATGTAGTCGCTCCCCAGCTTCTCGCGGATTTTGCGCACGTGCACGTCCACGGTGCGGTCCACGACGTACACCTCTTCTCCCCACACGTCGTCGAGGATTTCCTGGCGGCTAAAAACCTTGCCCGGGTGCGAGGCCAAAAAGTAGAGCAGCTCGAACTCCTTACGCGGCAGCTTCATGCCGTCGTCTCTGTTTTCGGGGTTCCCGTCCTCGCCCTGGAAGACGAGGTAGCGGTCCCGGTCGATCTGGAGGTCGTGCACCGCGAGGCGGTCCGGTGGAGTCTGGCTGCGGCGCGCCGTGCGCAGAAGCGCCTTCGCCTGGCTGACGAGCACTGGCATCGAAACAGGCTTGGCAAGGTAGATGTCTGCCCCTACATCGAGGCCACGCACCTGCTCTTCTTCTTCAGTGCGCGCGGTGAGCATGAGCACCGGTACCGTGCGCAGGTGCGCGTCTTCGCGCACGCGGCGGCACACCTCGATGCCGTCCATGCCTGGCATCATGATATCGAGAATAATAAGCGACGGCGGCTGGCGGCGCGCCGCGCGAAGCGCCTCGCGCCCCGTCTTCGCCAAGCGCGTGCGAAAGCCCTCCTGCTGCAGGTTGTACTTCAAGAGATCGAGAATGTCGTTCTCGTCGTCCACGATGAGGATCAGTGGCGCGTCGGAGGCGGGAACGTCCGCGGGGGGCGCGTCTGCGGGAGCGGGCGCGTCGGGAGGCATAGGCGGCGGGGCCGAGGGGCGGAAGCGAGCGAAGGCGTTTCGAATAGAAACCACTTTGGGTAAAAGTCGCGGGGCCGGCGCGAGGGGGAGCCGGCGCCCCGCAGGAGTAAACGTAGGGCACAAGGCCGTGAGCGCTGTTATGAGAGCATTAAGGACTGGCCGTCCCTTGCCTGAATCCACCGCAGGCGAAGCGGCACACCTCTTGTTTTTCTCGGCGGTGCCTGATTTTTTGACGGCGCTTCGGCTACAGGCCTGTACGTTTCTTCATTGAGAAAAGTGCCTGCCTTTCTCCTCTCCGACTGCCACCATGGCGCACCGCCATCGTCCTTCCTCGACCTTTCCGGCCCTGCCCAACGCCGAAGCGCGCCGCGCGGCCCTTCGGCGCTACCGCATTCTGGACACCGGGCCTGAGCGCGACTTCGACCGCGTCACGCGCCTGCTGGCGCAGACCTGCGGCGCGCCCGTCGCGCTGATCGCGTTGCTCGATGAAAACCGGCAGTGGTTTAAGTCGTGCTACGGCTACCGGGGCGCCCGCGAGACGGACCTCGGCCTTCCGTTCGCAGCGCGTGCCGTTCGCCAGCGCGACACGCTCGTCGTCGAGAACGCGGCGGAGGAAGCGCGCTTCTCGGAAGTCCCAGCCGTGACCGGCGAGCGAGGGTGGCGCTTCTACGCTGGCACCCCGCTTCAGACCACGGAAGGCGTGATCGTCGGTACGCTCTGCATCGTCGACCACGCGCCGCGCGTCTTCGACGCCGGGCAACGCGCTGTGCTTGAGGATCTCGCCGACGTAGTCGTCGGCCACCTCGAGCAGCGCCGCGCCGAGGAGCAGAGACGCCAATACCAGCGGCTCGTGGAAAACGTGCAGGAGGTGGTCTTTGAGACGGACCTGGAGGGCCACGCCACCTTCGTCAACGACGCCTGGGAAAGCGTGACTGGCTTCCCGACGGAGGAAGCGCTCGGCGAGCCGCTCGTGCAGTTCGTCCATCCGAAGGACCGCGCAGAGACGCTCCGGGCGTTCGCCCCGCTTCTAAAACGCCAGCAGGACCTTTTTCACCACGAGACGCGCTTCCTCACCGCGGGCGGCACGGAGCAGCCCGTGGAGTTCCGCGCGCGCCTGACTACCAATGAGGACGGCGCGCCTGCCGGCACGGTCGGCACGCTCACGCCAGTTGGGGACTTCTCCGCGCGTGCGGCGGAGGATTCCGAAGAAGCTGCCCCCAGCGCAGCCACGCCGCCCGCTCCCGCTCGCGACAGCAGCGAAGGCGACGGCGCGCCCGCCGACGAGCCGGAAGCCGACGAGCCAGAATCAGACGAGCTACTGCCCTCGCCTACCGAGACCGACGAGGAAGACCTCGGCGAGGCGGCTCCGCTCGAGCACGTGGCCGGAACGGACGAAAGCGACGAAGAAGACGCCGCCTCCTTCGGTGAAGATGCCCCGCCTGCCGAGGAACCGCCGGCAGCCCCCGAAGAACCCCACCCGGCAGCCGTCGATTCGACGGCTGAACCGGAATCGGAAGACGACGCAGCCGAGGAAGAGCTGTTTGCAGGACTCTCGGATTGGGGCGAGGCGCCTCCGGCCGAAGACGAGTCGCAGATCGGAGACGAACCGCTTCCCGGAGACGAACCGCTCCCCGGAGACGAACCGCTCCCCGGGGACGCGCTCGCCGACGACGATGTCGGCGACGCGACGCCCGCGGGCGGCGATTCTCTCGAGGAGGAAACCGGCGAGACGATCTCCGGCACCATCGCACGGGGCTTCCCCGAGCTCGAAACGGTCGAGCGTGAGGCCGATTTTGCCGGCGACGAGACGCTTGACGATGTGCGCCGGCGCCTCAGTACCGATCCGCCGGACCTGCGCCCGTCGTCTTTCGACTACGCCGAGCACCTGAGCGCTCTCCTCGACAAGCTCGAGCCCGCCGCGCGCCGCAAGGAGCTGGTGGTGCACCGCGCGCTGCCGGACCGCTCGGTTTCCATCGAGGCCGACCCAGGCGCGTTGCGCCTGCTGGTGGCCGCGCTCGTCGGCCACGCCATCGACGCGACCGACGAAGGCTCGATCACCGTGAGCGGGCGCGTACAGGAAACGGATGAAGTGCGCCTGCGCGTCGTAGATACCGGCGCCGACATTTCCCAGAGCCTCCTCAACTCGCTGCTCGACACCGGCGCCGCCAGCGCCCCCGGCGTCGACGACGCCGAGGCAGAGCAGGAAGAACGGCACCTCAGTTTCGTCCACCGCCTCGTCAACCTGATGCGCGGCGCGGTAGAAATGGAAAGCCGACGCGGGCGCGGTACCGTCTTCACCGTCACTCTCCCGCGCCCCCCCGACGCGGAAACCCGTCCCCCAGGCGTGGTAGCCCCCGCCGAGACGGGCGAGCCCGGCGAAGCCCCGTCGGAGGAGTGGCTCCCTCCCGCCGAGGAGCCTCCCGGCGCCGAAGAGGGGACTTCCGAAGAGCGTTCCGCTGAAGAACTTCCCGCTGCGGAAGCCCCTGCCGAAGAACGTCCTGCCGAGAAGCTTTTCCCTGGGGAGCGTCCTGCCGAGGCCGCCACCGCCGAAACCGCCTCTGCCGACGACGACACGCCGGCGCCCCCGGCGGCAGACGAGCCGGGCGGCGAGGACGACGAGGAGCTACTCTCCTGGGAGCGCGACAGCATTTTCAACACCTCATCGGAGGAGGAGGCCGAGGCAGACGACGACCCTGACGCCTTTCGCACCACCCCCGACTCCCCCTTCTCTTTCTGAGCGCTTACGGGGGACTTCTCGCGCCCCGCCGTTTCTCTGCTCTCGCGCGCGTGTCCTCCGCACCCGTTTCTTCTTTCCCTGTTTCTCTTTTTCTCGATATGGCGTCGCCGCGCGACTCGACCCAAGTCATCCCCGTCATCAACAACAAGGGCGGGGTCGGCAAGACCACGACGGCCATCAACCTCGCGGCCGGGCTGAGCCGCTCTGGCGCGCGCGTCCTGCTGGTGGACCTGGACAGTCAGGGCTCTGCCTCGCTGGCCCTCGGCGTGCCACGCGCGGAGCAGCACCCCTCCAGCGCCGACGCGCTCTTCGGCGAGGCGCCCACCGAGGCGGCCATCCGTCAGCTCGACGGGCCCGGCTTTGACTTGATGCCCGGCTCTATCGAGCTGGCCGATACGGACGTGCGCCTCGCGCAGGTGCAACGCCGCGAGCAGCGCCTCAGCGCAGTGCTGCGCCCGCTGCGTGACGAGTACGACGTGATACTGATGGACTGCCCGCCGTCCACATCGCTGCTGGCGGTCAACGCCGTCATCGCCGCCGATGCGTTCCTGATCCCGTTGCTTCCCTCCTACCTCGGCCTCGAAGGCATCGTGAGCCTCGGGGAGGTCATCAGCAAGGCCCGCGACAGCCTGGGCTACGTCGCGCCCGTGCTGGGCATCTTGCTCACGCTCGTGGACTACGACAAAGAAGGTACCGAGCAGATCATCGCGCAGGTGCGCGACCACTACGGCGACAAGGTCTTCGACACCGAAATCAGTCCCGATGTGGACCTCGAGGACGCCCCTGGCTATAAACAAACGATTTTCGAGTTCGACGAGACCTCGCGCGGGGCCCGGCAGTACGCCCAGCTCACGGAGGAAGTCATCGAGCGCTTGCGCGAGCGCGAACGACGCAAGAACGGATCGTCCCCTTCGGCTGCTGGCGACACGGCCGAGAGTGCCGAGCCCGCCCCTCACGGCACTACGCACTCCAACGGCGCCCCCGACGCGCCCGAAGCGGTCTGTGCCACGAGGGCCTCGGCCTCCCAGTAGGCTTCTCTTTCCCTTCGCTTTTCTCACCCCCGCGCCGCGCCCCATGAGCCAGGCCAGTCCCTTTCCCGAACGGTTCTTCGATTCTCCCGAAGCCGATCCGCTCAACAAGACAGATCTACTGTCGCCCGGCGAGGAACCGTCTCGCCCGTCTCCCAGCGCAGAGCGGGGCCGCCGCGAGCGGGGCCTCGACTCCGTCTTTGCCGCCTCTTCGGCCCTCGGGGAGGCCGACCCCGGAGCGCCCCCGCAGAAAGCGATTTTCGTCACGCGCACCGCGCGCGCCACCGACGGGCTCGACGAGCTCAACAGAGCCCTGCAGAGCGGCTGGGAGCTGATGCACGTCACCCTGATGGGCGACTCTGAGAAGAACGCGCGCTGGCTCTCGGAAGACGAGGCCGACGCCTACTTTAGCGCGCTTGTCTTCGTGGAGCAGACCGAGAGCGAAGCGTAGCCGGCGGTCGCGGCCTGCCGCGTCTCCGCGGGCTTAGCCACGTCTCCGCGGTCTGCTGGAGGACGCCTCAGAGGCCTCCCCGGTTCTACCTGGCAGCGACGGGGTCGCGTAGGAAGCCGCCGCGTTCGACGGGCACCGCTACTCGGGCAGCCGGCCGAACAGGTCGTCCAGCGGCGGGGCGAACCTTTCCTGAAAGAGTTCGAAGCACACGCCACCGGCCACCGACTTGAGCGGCTTGTGCTCTTCGATGACGGGCCGGTACGTCTCGTAGGCCGCCAGCGCCTCCTCGGCGCGGGCGTGGTCCTCGCCCGAGAAGCGCACGCGGGCGTCGATCAGCGTCTCCGGCGAGGCGGCCAAGTGGTCGGGGCGGTCGCCGGCGCTTTCTTCTGGCAGGGTAAAGAGCGCGAGGCGTCGCAGGTAGCCGGCGCTCTCCTCGCCACGCAGCTCGCAGAAGACGCGCTTGGCGGCGGCGTGGCTCACCAAGTGATCCCGGTGCCCGCTGACTCCGTGTGCGGCGTAAGTCACGAGCACGTCGGGGCGGCATCCGCGCACATGCGCAGCAATGGCGCCTTCCACCACACGCGGGTCCAGGTCCGCGAGCCCGCCGTCGGGGAAGTCGAGCACGCTAAGGCTTGCTAGCGAAAGCACCCGCGCCACGCCTTGCATTTCCGCGCGGCGCGTCTCGCCCATCTCCTCTCTCGAGAGGCCGAGACGCTCGCGCTGCGTGGTGGCCTCTCCGCGCGTGAGCGTCAAAAGATGCACGTCGTGCCCCTCACGCTCCTGGCGCGCCATCGCGGGCGCCGGGCCGAAGGATTCGTCGTCGGGATGCGGGAAGACGTAGAGGACCGAAGCCACGGGGCGGGGTAGCTGCTCAGCGTCCAGCCATCAGCGTCCAGCTTCTCCTGTCACGTGGCCGATCCCTGACGGCCAAAAGTGGCCGACCGCCAACGGCCGAGAGCTGACGGCTAATAGCCATAAATCGAGAAGTCGTCGCGGCGCATGTGAAGGGCCAGCACGATGGCCAGCATCGCCGAGTTGGCCAGCATCGCCGAGCC
>PXTT01000046.1 GCA_003022535.1 Bacteroidetes bacterium QS_9_68_14 | reverse complement strand
GCCCATCTTTAGCAAGACGCCCGCCAGAATGACCGAGCCGCCGGTGGGCGCCTGGACGTGCGCGTCCGGCAGCCACGTGTGGAGCGGAAAGAGCGGCACCTTGATCGAAAAGGCCAGCGCGAAGAGCGCAAAGAGCCAGAGCTGCTGCGCCGCCGGCATGTTGAAGGCCAAGAGCTCGTACCAGTCCGTCGTGAAGACCGCGCCCGTGCCCTCCGCCGCCGCGTAACCGAGAAACAGGATCGCCACCAGCATCAAGAGCGACCCGACGAGCGTGTAGATCACGAACTTCACCGCCGCGTAGATGCGCTCCTCCCCACCCCAGATTCCGATGATGAAGTACATCGGAATCAAGGTCAGCTCGAAGAAGAAGTAGAACAGCAGAAGGTCGAACGCGCAGAAGACGCCCGTCACGCCCGTCTGCAAGACGAGCAGCAACGCGTAGTACGCCCTTCGCCGCTCGCCGATGTAGTGCCACGACGAGAGCACCACGATGGGCCCCAGCAGCGTCGTCAGCATTACGAGCAGGATGTTGAGCCCGTCGATGCCGACGAAGTAGGTAATGTCGTACCCCGGGGGAAACCACGAGGCCCACGTGTCCGCCAGCTGCGGCGCCTGCGTGGTCGCCACGCTCGGGTCGTAGCCCCCCCACAGCCCCAGCGACAGGACGAACGTCGCCCCGGTCGTCAGGAGCGCCATCCACTTGGCCGAGCGCCCGCTCGCAGCCAGCGCCGCCAGCCCTGCCCCCACCAGCGGAAGGAAGATGACGATAGACGTGAGAAAAGGGACGTCCACGCTTCGCGGGGGGTCGGTTCTGTTAGCTTGAAAAGTGCTCGGCCCGTTTGAAAGGCATGATGCGTGACGAAGCTGTGCCGCCTCGTCTGCGCCTTTGTTCTGCCGACAAGGCTTATCAAAAAGGGCTTCGCTCCTTTTACTCTTTCCATTCGCACAGGGGCAGCCTCACGAGCCACGCGTCGCGGCCCCCTACGCCAGCACCACCGGCAAGAGCATCAGCCCCACCACGATGACCACGCCCAGCGCGATGGCCAGCGCGTAGTTTTGCACGATGCCCGTCTGGATGTAGCGCAGCAGCCCGCTCGCCCCGCTCGTCAGCCGCGCAAGCCCGTTGACGGCGCCGTCCACAATCTTCGCGTCGAAGGGCGAGAGCCCCTGCTCGGACCCACCGATGACGGGCTGCACGATGCCCTTGTCGTAGCCTTCGTCCACGAAATACTTGCCGCGCCACAGCCGGTAGAGCCCGCCGAGCCGCTCCGCGAGAATGCCGTCGTAGGCGATGCCTTCCTTTTTCCCGTAGTGCGTCCACGCGAAAACCACACCGCCGACCGCGATGGTCGCTCCCAGGGCGATCAGCGCCCATTCGATGACCATCGGCACGTGCGCGCCCAGTTCCGCCTCCGCCACGGGCCCGCCGTAGGGCGCGCCGAGGTAGTGGTGAATCCAGTTCTCCACGCCGAAGATCTCCGCCGCCGCCGCCGGCAGCCCGATGAAGCCCATTCCGACGGCCCCCGCCGCAAGAATCCACAGCGGGATCGTCATCGTGGCCGGCGATTCGTGCGGGGCCAGCCCCTCCGCCGAGCGCGGCCAGCGCGGCGTCCCCTCGAAGGTGAGAACGTAGGAGCGCATCATGTAGAGCGCCGTCAGGAGCGCCGTCACTACGCCCACCGCCCACACCGCCCAGGCCCAGGCGTGGCCGCCGGAGTAGCCGTACTCGAACGTCTTGAACAAGATCTCGTCTTTCGAGAAGAACCCCGAGAAGAGCGGGATGCCAGAAATGGCAAACGTGGAGAGCAGATACGTCCACCGCGTGGACGGCATGTAGCGCGCGAGGCCGCCCATCGTGCGCATGTCCTGCGGGTCGAAGGGGCCGTCGTACGGGAGCGGGTTCTGGCGCATGTCTTTCTCCCCCTCCACGCCGTGCGGCTCGGCCTCCTCCAGTCCGTGCTCGTCAGAAATTTCGCTCTCGTGCTCCAGCTCGTGCTCGACCTCGTGCATCCCATGGATCACCGAGCCGCTGCACAGGAACAGGCACCCTTTGAAGAAGGCGTGCGTGAGGACATGGAAGATCGCCACGAAGAAGGCCCCCACGCCGGCCGCCATGAACATGTAACCCAGCTGGCTGACGGTGGAGTAGGCCAGCACCTTCTTGATGTCGTTCTGGGTGAGGGCGATGGTGGCCGCCATTAGCGCCGTGAGCGCCCCGACGACGGCGATCAGCCCCATCACCTGCGAGGCCAGAACCAGCTCGGAGAGCCGCGCGAGCAGGTAGAGCCCGCTCGTTACCATCGTGGCCGCATGGATGAGCGCGGAAACGGGCGTGGGGCCGGCCATTGCGTCGGGCAGCCACACGAAAAGCGGGATCTGCGCGCTCTTGCCCGTCGCCCCGACGAAAAGCAGCAGCACCGCCCAGTTGATCGACGCCTGCGAAAGCCCGTCCGCCGCGCCGAGGATGGCCTCGAAGCCCAAGCTCCCGACCTCCCGAAACAGCAGAAACATCGCCAAGAGAAAAGCGAAGTCCCCGATGCGGTTGACGATGAACGCTTTGTTCGCGGCGGCGGTGTTGGAGATCTCCTGGTACCAGAACCCGATGAGGAGGTACGAGCACAGCCCCACCCCCTCCCAGCCGAGGAACAGCACCGGCAGGCTGTTGGCCAGCACCAGATTGAGCATGGCGAAGATAAAGAGGTTCAGGTACGCAAAGAAGCGCCAGTACCCCTTATCGCCGTGCATGTAGCCGACCGAGTACAGGTGAATGACGCCCCCCACGCCGGTGACGATCAGCGTCATGAGCAGGGAAAGCGCGTCCACCCGGTACGCAAACGAGATCGACAGGTCGCCCGCCGCCATCCACGTGTAGAACTCGGCGATGTGCGCGTCCCCGTGGTGGGAGCCGAGGAACAGCATCACCGTCAGCGCGAACGGTACCGCCACCGCCCCCGTCCCGACGCTCCCGATCAGCCCCTCACGCTGCCGCATCCCCGACAGCACGCCACAGAAGACCGCACCCGCCAACGGCAGGAGCAGAATCAGACGAACAGCCAGGTCGGTGGTCATGGCGTTTTAGCTGTCAGCGTTCAGCGGTGAGCTATTAGCGGCCGCTTTCAGAAAGGCTGAAAGCCGAATGCCGACGGCTGATTGCTCAACTCAATGCCTAAACAAGTTGATCTCGGTAGTGTCCACCGTCACCTTGCTGCGGAAGATGGCAATCACGATGGCCAGCCCCACGGCGGCCTCGGCGGCGGCCACGGCGATGACGAAAAAAACCAGGATCTGTCCGTCCGGGTCGCCCATGCTCTGCGAGAGGGCCACGAGCGTCAGGTTCACAGAGTTGAGCATTAGCTCCACGCTCATGAACACCACAATCGCGTTGCGGCGGAAAAGCACCCCCAGCACGCCAATCGCAAACAGGACGGCGCTGAGAGAGAGGAACCAATTGAGGGTGACTTCCACGGGAGGGAGGTGAGAGTTTAGGGGGTAAGGTTGGAAGGTTCTTCAGCCCGAAGCAAAACTCTCAACCTTCCACATTGCGCTCACTCGAACCGCCGCTTCGCCAGCATCACGGCGCCAACGGTAGCCGCCAGCAGGAGCAACGCCATGATTTCCAGCGGCAGGGCGTAGCGAGTGAAGAGCGACTCGGCCAGGAACGCCGCGTCGCCGGTCTGCACCGTCTCGCTGGACGCAATGGCCACGGGCGTCATGTTGAAGCCCGCGGCGATGGCGTAGACGAGCTGCGAGAGCAACGCCATGCCCACCAGAAAGCCCGCCACGCTCGTCCAGTTGACGCCCGACAGCTTCGGCGGGGCCTCCAGGTTCAGAAGCATGATGACGAACAGAAACAGCACCATGATCGCCCCGGCGTAGACGAGGACCTGGATCACGCCAATGAATGTGGCGCTGAGGATGATGTAGAGCCCGGCGATGCAGAAGAAATTCAGCACCAGCCAGAGCGCGCTGTTGACGGGGCTGCGCGACAGCAGCATCCCGAGCGCCGCCGCGACGGCTACGGTCGCTAGAAAGAAAAACAGCAGTTGCGCGGCCATGCGAGCGCCGGGCGGGCGGAGTCGTCGTGCAGAGCGTAGGCAGCGAAACGTGAAGGTAGCCAATCCGCCGCGCTCGGACAAGAAAAGATCCGGTTAAGGGGTGCTCTGCCCTCCGCTTGCGGTTCAGAGCGGGCTTCCGGCCCCGCACTCGCAGGCGTCGGCTCGCGGGCGCATTTACGCCATCGTAACGAAATAAGCAACTGAGAGCGTGCAGCATCCCCGCGTTTCCCGGGGCTCACGGCATTGCGGGTGGAATTCGCCCGATGCGGCAGTTAACATTGGGCAAGCGTACTTTTTCGCCCTCTCCGTTTTCCGCCCCATGCTTACCGCTTCCGCTCTTCGCCGCGCCGCGCTCGCCGCGCTTCTGGCTCCCGTGCTGCTGCTGGCCGCCTGCACCGAGCAGCAACAGCAGCAAACTGAGCAACAGACCGAGCAGGCGGCCCAGGAGGCCCAGCAAGAGGCCGGCCAGGCCATGCAGGAGTTCCGCGCCAACACCGAGTCGCAGCTCAACGACCTCAGCAACGACTTCGACGAGCTGGAGCAGGACCTCCAGAACGTCAGCCAGGAGAGCCGGCAGGAGATGCAGGGCACTCTCTCTGAGCTACGCGACGAGCGCCAGCAGCTTCAGCAAGAGATGCAGCAGCTCGAAGGGGCCACGCAGTCGGAGTTCCAGGACGCACGCTCCGACCTTCAGGAGCGCCTCAACGAGATGCAGCGCCGCACCGAGGAGATGGAGGTCAACGCCATGCAGAGCAAGCAAGAGGTGCAGCAGTACGCGCAGACCCGGATGGACGAGATCGACCGCGAGATGGAAACGCTCGAGCAGGACCTTCAGAACGCCGGCCAGGACGCGCAGGACGACCTACAGTCGCAGATGGAAGACCTGCGCCGGCAACGCCGGGAGCTCGACCAGCGCATGGACGCGCTCGAAAACGCCTCCGAGTCGGAGTTTCAGGAAATGCAGTCTGATTTTGCCAGCTTCCTTGCGGACCTCGGCCAGAGCCTGCGCGCCGCCTCCAACGACGTGGCCAACGCCATCGAGAACGCTGGCGAGGAGGTGCAGCAGGGAGCGCAGGAAATGCAGCAGGAGGGGTGACGGCTCGCGGTGCTCGCCGGAAGAGGGTGAGAGAAGGCAACGCACGCGCTCCGGCGGCCCCGATGTCGCCAAGCCCCACGACGCGGTCGGTCATGCGGTCGGAGGGGAGGAAGCCCGCCAGCCGCTCCCAGGCCGCGCGGCGGCGGGCGCCAGGGCACTCGTTGGAGTCGATGCCCAGCAGGCTCACGCCCCGCAGGATAAATGGGAAGACGGTCGCCTGTAGCTCGTGGCCGCCGGCGTTGCCGAACGACGCGATGGCGGCGTGGCGCTCCATCTCGCTGATGAGCGTCGCCAGCGTGCCGGCGCCCACCGCGTCCACGGCCCCGGCCCAGCGCGCCGACTGCATGGGCCGCTCGGGGCCGCCGGAGAGCGCCTCGCGGCTGATGATGCGCGCCGCGCCGAGGTTGCGCAGGTAGTCGTGCGCGCCCTCGCTACCGGTGGCGGCCACGACCTCCGCGCCGGCCTCCGCCAGAAGCGCCACGGCGAAGCTGCCAGCCGCCCCGCTCGCGCCCGTCACGATGATCTCACCGGCGTCCGCGAGGCTTGCGTCGCCGTAGAAATCGTGCTCTTCGAGCGCCATGACGGCAAGCGTGGCCGTGAAGCCCGCCGTGCCAGCGATCATCGCCCGGCGGGCGTCGAGCGCCTCGGGCATCTGCATCAGCGCGCTGGCGGGCACCCGCTGCCGCTCCGCGTAGCCCCCCGGGCGCGTCTCCCCCAGCCCCCAGCCGGTCCCGATTACGCGATCCCCCTCGGCGAAGGCGTCGGCGTGGCTTTCGATGACCTCCCCTGCCAGATCGATGCCCGGCACGAAAGGAAAGGCGCCGCGGATGATCTTGCCCTCGCCCGCGACCGCGAGCGCGTCCTTGTAGTTTAGCCCCGAGTGGCTGACGGCCACGCGCACCTCGCCCTCCGCGAGCGATTCTTCGTCAGCATGGCGGAGCTGGGGGGCCCCGCCACGTTCGTCAAGAAAAAGCGCAAGGGGCATCGCAGGTGGGCAGCTTCGGATGGAGGATTGGCACACCGACGGACCATCCAACATCCAAAACCCACAGCCCGAAATCGAGTCACTTGCAGTCCTCGCTGACGACTTCCCCGCCGATGAGGACGCCGCAGGTGTGGGTCGTGTACTCCAGCGGGTCGCCGTCGAAGAGCGCCAGGGCGGCGTCCTTCCCCTCCTCCAGCGAGCCGACGCGGTCGGCCACGCCGAGGATGCGCGCGGCGTCGATGGTGACGGCGCGCAGCGCCTGCCGGCGCGAGAGGCCGCCCTGCCCGGCTGCGACGGCCGCCTCGTAGAGCACGACGTGGGTCTTGGGCACGTACGCCTCGTAGCCGCTCTGGATGGCGACCCGCACGCCTGCTTCCATGAGCGTCTGCGCAGTGGTGAAGGCCGCGTTTTCCGTCTCCCCGCCGGTGCGCGTCATCGTCGGGTGCAGGACGACCGGCACGCCCGCCTCGGCGATCTCGTCGGCCAGAAGGTAGCTCTCGGCGGCCCCGCTGAGGACAAGGTCGAACCCGAACCGCTCGGCCAGGCGCATGGCCGACTGAATCTCGCTGGCGCGCTGCGCGGTGATGAGCGCGGGCACCTCCCCGGCCAGCACCTCCGAGAGCACGTCCATGCGCAGTTTGCGTGGGGGGTCGTCTTCTTCGTTGTCATTCTGGCGCTGCTCGCGGTAGCGCTCGGCGTTGAGTAGCGTCTCGCGCATCAGGGCCATGCCCTTCGAGCGCGTCCCGGGCGTGTCGTAGTTGCCGCTCACCTGCGGCCCCAGCGTCATGGCCACCATTGCCACCGAGTCTACGATGGCCTCGTCGAGGCTGCCCTCGGTCTTTGCAACCATCGTCTGCCCGCTCACCAGCGCGCCGGGGGCGTGGCCGGTGTTGACGGTCGTCACGCCGAGGCTCTGCACGAACTCCACCAGCCGCCCGCGGGTGTTGTAGGCGTCGAAGGCGCGCAACCCTGGCTGGATCGCCTCGGTAAGGTCCAGCTCGTCGTTCTGGCCGGAGCGGTTGGCGAGGCTCGTCATGCCGACGGTAGCGCGCGCGTCGACCAGGCCGGGCGTGGCCACCTGCGTCTCCATCACGCGGTAGCCGGAGGGCACGTCCACCTGCGAGGCCGGGCCGACCGCTTCGATCTGGCCGCCTTCGATGAGCACCACTCCGTCGGAGATCGCGTCGCCTCCGCCGTCCATCGGGTAGAGCGTCTCGGCGCGCACGGCGACCTGCTGGGCCTGGACAAGCGGGACGGCGGCGAAAACCAGCAGAAGCAACGCGCAGGCTACACGGCGCGCGCCAGCGTTCGGCATGTTCATAGGCGAAGGCAACTTCATGGGTGAAGGCAACACGGTGAGAATAGTAGAAAACGGGAAGTGGCGAGACGGTTTTCACGGAGGCCGGGCCGGACGACCGTCCTCGCCGGAGGCGTGGGTTTCGCTACGACGGGCGTAGGCTTGCTCGATGTGCTTATTCTCATTGACTCTTGTTGAAGCGCGCTTCGATGAGGCGCGACCTCTTCGAGGCGCTCCATGACCCGGCTTCGGAAGCCAGACCGCAGTCTCTCCCGCCCGCGCGAACATGCATGAAGGAAGCAACGCCGGCCGGGTCTTCCGCGTGCGCCAGGCTTTCGCTATGCTCATGGGCTCCCGCCGGCTTGCCGGGGACAAAGACGGCTGTCGGCTGCCTGCCGTCCGCCGCCGGAGCGCGTGGCGCTCACTCGCCCGCGCCGCTGGGGCCGCCGTAGACGCGGTAGCCGCCCGTGGCGTACTTGCGGTCTTCGGGGTTGGAGCGGTCGTAGACCTTTTCGCCCTCCACCCAGGTCTGGCGCACGTTGGTGTAGGTGCTCAACGGGTCGCCGCTGAGGACGACCAAGTCGGCGTCCTTGCCTTCCTCCAGCGTGCCGACGCGGTCCGCGAAGCCCAGCATCTCGGCGCCGGCGAGGGTCAGCGCTTCGAGCGCCTCCTCGCGCGAGAGGCCCGCGCGCACCCCGAAGGCTGCCGAGCGCAGCATCAGGCGCGAGTCTACGATGGGATCGTCGGTGTGGTAGGCGACCTCCACGCCCGCCTCCTCGAGCACGCGGCCCGTCCTGTAAGCCAGCTCGTCGGCCTCGGCCTTGCCGCCGGGGGAGTCGAGCACGATGATGGAGGCCGGCACGCCCGCCTCGGCGATGCGGTCGGCCACCTTCCAGGCTTCGCTGGCGTGGTGCAGGACCAGTTCGAAGCCGAACTCCCGGCGCAGGCGCAGCGTCGTCAGAATGTCGTCGTGACGATGGCTGTGGAAGTGCACCGTGCGCTCCCCGCGCAGCACTTCCGCGAGCGCCTCCATGCCCAAGTCGCGCTCGGGGCCGTTCATGTCGGAGTTCCCCTCCGCCTCCTCTTTTTCGCGCATGTACTGGCGCGCCTCGACGAAGAGCTGGCGCGCCTGCGCGGCAGCCTTCGCACGGGTGCCCGGGAACGGGCCGGCCGTCGCCTCGCCGGAGCGCATGGGGTTGGTGCCGTTGGCCATCTTCATTCCGCCGCAGATGCGATCTGAGTCCGTCTCGCTCTCGTGGCAGAGCAGCAGGTCGCTGATGCCGGCCCCGCGCTCGGGGCGCCGCAGCTTCAGGTAGGCGGTCTGCCCGCTCATCAGGTGGCCGGAGCCGGGCATCACGTTGACGGTGGTGATACCGCCAGCGCGGGCGCGCATCATCGAGGGCGCGCGCACGTCAAGGGCGTCGAGCGCCTGCACGCTGGGATGGAAGGCCGCCGAACGGTCGCCCCCCGCCACGCGCCCGATGTGGGAGTGCGTGTCTACGAGGCCCGGCATGAGGACCTGCCCGCTCACGTCGTGCTCTTCGGCGCCGGCGGGCACGTCCACCGCCCCGGCCTCGCCGACGGCCTCGATGGTGCTTCCCTCCACCACGACGACCCCGTTTTCGATAGGGTCCTCGGAGATTGGATAGACGGTGGCCCCGCGAAAGACGTGCACCTGCTGGGCATGCGACGCATCGGGCAACGCGGCGAGCGGGTCGGCGAAGCGGCGGCGGGGCGCATCAGCAGAGCGGGAACGTTTGCAGAAGGATCAAAGCGGCAGACATCGCTCATGATAGGCGAGCGCGCGCTTCTTTGCAACGGCGTTGCAACGCCCGCCCTGCCGCAGCGGTGCGGCCCGGCCATCGTCAGGGATCGTCGGAATCGGGGCCGCGGCCGTCGTCGCGGGAAGAGCCGCGGGGGCCCCCGCGGCGCTCGGCCACGCCCGGCAGGCGGCCACGCCGCTCGACCACCGGCAGCGAGGCGCTGGTGTCCGGCTCGGCGAGCGGCCCCAGCTCGATCTCATCGCTCTCCACGGCCTCGCGCCAGCGCTCCACGGTGCGGCGGTTGCCCCGCTCGCCGGCGAAGCGCGCCCGGCGGCTTCCCTCCTCGACGGTCAGCGTCCCGTCGATACGGTCGCGCTCGTCGCGGTCGTCTGTCTCGTGCCAGCGCACGCGCAGGTCCATCGTGTAGCGCTCGGCAGCGCGGTCGTAGCGCCAGCCGGTGACGGTCGCGCGCGTGACCGTCTCGGCCCACTCGTCGGCCCGTTCCTCCTCGTCATCGCGGTCTTCGTGAAGGCGGCGCGCAATCGCGCGGGCGGCGCTCTGGGCGAAGCCCTGCACGCGGCGGCGCCGCTCGGCAGGCGTGAGGCGGCGCACCGTTTTCTGAAAGCGCTCCACGGGGCGCAACGGAGCCACGCCGGGACCGGCGCGCACCTCGAAGGCCACCGTGGCCGACGGCGGGGGCGCCCCTTCCCGCACCGTAAGCCGCCGCGGCTGCTCCATCGCTGCGCGCAGGTGGTACCGGAAGTCGTCGTAGCCCTCGTAGCGCGCGAGGTCGAAGGTGCCGCGCCCGCTCGAGTCCACCGGCACGCGCACGGCGGCCTGCCCGCTCGGGCTCTCGGCTCGCGCCAGCAGGACGCTCTCAGGCGTGGCTCCTGGGAGCGGCTCCCACCGCGCTGTGTCGCCCGCCGCGCGCGTCGTCTCGAAGGCGCGGCGCTCGGTGAAGGCGCGGCGCTCGGTCCGCAGGCGCAGCTCGTAGCGCCCTTTCCGAAAGTCGCCTTCGTCGGGGAACGTGACGTCCGCTTGCTCGACGCGCACGCGCTTCGGCGAGGCGCGCACGGAGGTCTGCTGGCAGAGCGTCCGCGTGGCCCCGCCCCGGCGGAAGGTGCCGCACGCCTCTACCAGGAGCGGCTCGCGGTCGCCCAGGCGGCGGTCGGGGATCGGGATGGGCCGGTCCGCCGGACCGGCGTACAGCGTGTCGTAGTTTGCCCCGAAGACGCGCACCGTCGCCCGGGCCGGCGTGGCCGTGCGTGCCGCACCGAGACTGGTGCGCTTTGCGAATTGCGGGCGGGCGCGGAGCGTGTCCCACCCGGCGCGCTCAACGCGCAGCCCCGCCGCGTCGTAGGCAGTGCGCGCGTGGTGAGCCACCTGCTGGGCCATGCCCGAGAGCGGCGTGCCGCTCATCCACAGGCCCGCGGCCGCGGCCGCGACGAGCGTAGCCAAACCGGCAAGAAGGGGCGCGTGACGGCTCGCAAAACGGCGCATGGCGGGCAGGCCGATGGAGAAAAGAGCCCCGCACAGACGTTTTTAGGGTAGCCTTCGATGACGAGAATTGCACCTCTGCCCGGCGCAATCGTTCATGAGAATGCTACGTTTTCGTCAGCGCGCGCGAGGACGCACGAACATTTTGGCCTTCAGCAATTTCTACGAAGTGCTTTACGATTTCTTCCCACGCGCTGCTCGCCTCCGGCGGCCTCCGTCCCCCTGCGGCGCGCCGATTCGCGGCCCTCTCCACAGCCTCTCCCCTCGCGCCATGGCCGATTCTGTCGCCCCCGAGCCCGAAGTCGAACCCGACGTGCCTGCTGGCGACGGCGCCCCCACCGCGGCCACGGACGTCGACACCGCCAACGCCGAGGACTTCCTGCCGATCAACGGCACCGACTACGTCGAGTTCTACGTTGGCAACGCCAAGCAGGCGGCCTTCTACTACGCCCACTACTTCGGCTTTGAGATCGCCGGCTACCGCGGCCCCGAGACCGGCCACCCCGACGCGGCCAGCTACTTGCTTCGGCAAAACGACATCCGCTTCGTCCTCACCACGGGTCTGAGCCCCGACGCCCAGAGCGTGCGCCACCAGCAGAAGCACGGCGACGGCGTGAAGGACATCGCCATCTGCGTGGACGACGCCCGCTCGGCTTTCGCCGAAACCACCAAACGCGGTGCTACGGCCGTCCAGGAGCCGGAAGTGATCGAAGGCGAGGACGGACGCATCGTGCGCTCGGCCATCGGGACGTACGGCGATACGATCCATTCTTTCATCGAGCGCACCGACTACGACGGGCTCTTCATGCCCGGCTTCGAGCCGTACGAAAACGACCACTTGGAGACCGACCCGGCGGGCCTGCGACTGGTGGACCACTGCGTGGGCAACGTCTATCTCGGCGACATGGAGACGTACGTCAACTACTACGCCGAGACGATGGGTTTCAAAAACATGCTCCACTTCACCGACGACGACATCTCGACGGAGTACTCCGCGCTGATGTCGAAGGTAATGTCCAACGGCGACGAGGTCATCAAATTCCCCCTCAACGAGCCCGCCGAGGGCGAGAAGAAAAGTCAGATCGAGGAGTACCTCGACTTCTACCAGGGCGAGGGCGTGCAGCACGTGGCCCTGCTCACCGACGACATCATCGAGACGGTGCGCGACCTGCGGGGCCGGGGCGTGGAGTTTCTGGAAACCCCCGACGCCTACTTCGACATGCTGCCCGAGCGCGTCGGCGAGATCGACGAGGACATCGAGGTGCTGCGCGAGCTCAACATTCAGGTGGATCGCGACCCGGACGGCTACCTGTTGCAGATCTTC
>PXTT01000045.1 GCA_003022535.1 Bacteroidetes bacterium QS_9_68_14 | reverse complement strand
CTTATTCAGCGCCGCGCGCGCCCAGCTCGTCGAGGAAAAAATTCGCCCCGCCCTCGCGGCGGGCCGTCCCGTGCTGTGCGACCGCTTCTACGACTCGACAACCGCCTACCAGGGCGCCGGCCGGGCGCTTGCTGCTGGGGGAGACGCCTCGCCGGCGGCGGGCGGCGGCGATGACGAGAGCGGCGAATCGTGGCTTGGGCGCTTTCACCGCCGCGTCACCGGGGGGCTCGTGCCGGCGCGCACGTTCCTGCTGCGCCTCGACCCCGAGGAGGCGCTGCGCCGCCGCGAAGACGCGCAGCAGCAGTCCAGCACCGCCGCCCCCGACCGCATGGAGGCCGGGCCGGCCCGCTTCCACCAGCGCGTGGCCGAGGCCTACGACGCCCTCGCCGCGCGCCACCCCGAGCGCTTCCGCGTCCTCGACGCCACCGAGCCGCCTGAGGCGCTGCACGAGGCAATCTGGGAGGAGGTCGCTTCGCTCCCTCGGACGGCGGACGGCGGACGGTAGACGGCAGATTTTTGAAGAGACATGCGCTTCCCGGCGGCGAGGAGCCGCCCGCTGGGGCTGGCCATTGGTGGTACGCTCCCCCGCAGACTTAGGCGTTGCGTGGCAAAGAGACTGCAGTCTGCCGTCGGCGGCGCTGTGAGCGAAGCGAGGGCCGAACGGTCATGCCTCCAGCGCAAAGGCTCTCGGAGCGACCGCCGTCCCGCCGCGAAGCGGAACCGCTCTTCCGAAGCGGCGGTTCGCCGAGGACACGTCGTCTACCCCTTGCCGCCGCCCGCCGCATGTCTACGCTCCCGCAACACACCCTCGACGAAGTCGAAGAGGTCTTCCGCACCTTTCTCAAAGAGCGCGGCCAGCGCCAGACGCCCGAGCGCTTCGCGGTCCTGAAAGAAATCTATGCCACGCCCGACCACGTCGACGCCGACGACCTCTACATTCGCCTCAAGCAAGAAGGCACGCGCGTGAGCCGGGCCACCGTCTACAACACGCTGGAGCTTCTGATGAAGTGCGACCTGGTCGTGCGCCACCAGTTCGGCGAGAGCCAGGCGCGCTACGAGCGGGCCTACAGCTACTGGCAGCACGACCACCTGATCTGCATGGACTGCAATGAGCTCTTCGAGTTTTGCGATCCGCGCCTGCAGAGCGTTCAGGAGATGGTTGCCGAGATCTACGACTTCGAGATCGCGCGCCACTCGCTGAACATGCACGGCCACTGCCAGCGCGAGAACTGCCCCAACCGTCCCGATCCCGAGGAGGCGGAGGCGGCCGAGGCGTAGCGCCGCGGAGGCGCTCAGCTATCAGCTTTCAGCGATTCGGTTATGTCTGCGCAGACGAAGCCGCCTGCTGACGTCGGCGCTGCCGACGAGACGGCGCCCAGCGCGCGCCCGGAGCCACGTGCTCAACGACCACCAAGTTTGACGACCTGTCCTACACGATCGAGACCGACGCGCGAGGCCAGCTCGTTTTGACGGTGAAAAAGTTCTGCCACTTTCAGCAGGAAGGGCAGGAGCTGGCCTTCGTCGTTGAGGACAAGGGCGAGGCCCCGCCGGGAACGGGGCCGCTGGCACGCCGCACGTGGCTGGCCTCGTTATCGCCCCCGATGCCTTCGAGGCCATCGCTGGCGAGCTGGAGGACCCGGTGGACGAGCGACGCGAAGCGCGAAACGTGTTCCGCGACGCCCTCCCGAAGTGAACGCCCCTCGCGGAAGTCACGCCGCGTCCCGGCCCCAATCCGAAACTTCAATTTGCCATGCTCGCCCTCTCGCCTGAGCACGTGCGGCGCACACTCACGCGCCTGGCCTACGAGGTCGTCGAGCGCAACCGGGGCGCCTCGGAGCTGGCGATTGTGGGCATCCGGCGTCGCGGCGTGGCCCTCGCCGAGGCGCTGGCCGAGGAGATCAGCGCGGTCGAGGGGCGCGCCCTGCCCGTGAGCGCGCTCGACACCACACCCTACCGCGACGACCTTGAAGGCAACGTCCCCGAGGAGGAATCCGCGATGCGCGGCGAGATCGCCGGCCGCGACGTGCTGTTGGTGGACGACGTGCTCTTCACCGGGCGCACCGCCCGCGCGGCCCTCGATGCGCTGACGCAGCACGGGCGCCCGCGCAGCGTCCAGCTCGCCATTCTGATCGACCGGGGGCACCGCGAGTACCCCATCCGCCCTGACTACGTGGGCCGCACGCTCCAGACTGACTCCAAGGAGCGCGTGCGCGTGGATCCGGATTCCGGCTTCGCGGTGTACGTGGACGATGGGTGAGCGATTGGCCTACCTACGGCCCTGCGACTCGTTCGTGAGGCGACGAGCCTCTGTCAGCAACGCGACCGATGGCGCCTCCGCGCCAGCTGCTCTTCCACAGCTACTCTTCTACAAAGAGCCGCACCTCGAAGCCTTGCCGCACCCGCGTGTCGGGTTCGCGGCTCTGACGGACGACCGTCCGTCCGCTCAGGTCGGTCTGCTCCCCGCCGGGGGCGGGTCGGGCATTTGCGTCCTCGCCCTCGCTGGACTGCAACGCGACTGAGCGAATCCGGCGATCCAGAAGCGCCTGGCGGGCCTCTTCGACGGTCATGCCCGTCACGTCCGGCACGGTCGCGTAGGTGTCCGCAAGACCCGGGCTGTACCACAGGTCCACCGCCGCACCGGGGCGTAGCGAGTCGCCGGCGGCTGGCTGCTGCCGCGTGATCGTTTCTGGGTACTTCGAGGGCAGGGAGTCCTCCGCAATCGTGCCCACTGCCAGGCCCGCTGCGCGCAGACGGTTCTTAGCCTCACGCACCGAGCCGCCCTTCACGCGCGGTACGCTCACCTTTTGCTCCGACCCGCTGTTGACGGTGAGATACACGCGCCGCCCCGGCTTCACCGAGCGCCCGCCCTTGGGACTTTGCTCGATCACCGCCCCGCGCTCGACCTCCGGGTTGAAGCTCCTTCGGAGCGTCTCGACGCGCAGCTCACGCTCCTCGAGACGGCCCTGCGCCTGCTCGACGGGCACGCTGGTGACCTCCGGCACCGTCACGGCTACGCCGTAGCGCGTGTACTGCGGCATGAGAACGTCGTTGAAGAGCAGGTAGGCCCCGAAGGCCAGAAGAGCCAGCCCGGCCAGCCCGACCCAGAAGTATAGGTTCGCGAGGAGCGACCCGAGGTAGCGGCCGGCACGGCGGAGAGAAGACATTGCTGCCGGCGGAAGGTCAGACGTCGAAAGCTGGAGGTTTCAGTCCACGACGCGATGATCGTCCGGTCGCGCGCCAGCCCGCCGCAGAACGTGCCTGCAAAACGGGAACGACAACAAGTAGGTTGCCGCGCAAGCGGCGCCTGGTTGAGGCACAGTAGGAAATGGTCCTCGGGAAAGCCGCTCCGCCGCTGAAGGGCAAACCCGCGAGCGGGCAGGAGCGACGCCGGGCGGGGCTACCGGACGGGCCTACGACCCGTCGTTGACCTCCAGCACGAGCGTCCCCTCGGAGCTGTTGGCAATGTAGAGGTAGTCCCCTGTCGCCAGCACCTGGTTGGATTGCACATTGGGCGACCCGTCCTGATAGCCGGCGGTGTTGATCGTAGCGATGGGATCCTCGCTCCAGCTCGGGCTGTTGTTGCCGTCAAACTTGTAGACCTCTACCGTTCCGTCCGTGCGGGACGCGTAGAGGTAGTCGCTCTCGTCAGGGGCCGAGACGCTCGTATAGTCGCCCTCGGTGCGGCGGAACAGTTCCGTGTCCACGTCGTCGTCGAGCACCCGGAAGCCGCCTGGGTTCAGCGCTGCGTACACGAAGTCCTCGTTGCCGGGGTTTGAGGTGGTGAGCCGGGCAATACCCAGGGGGCGAATCTCCGATTCCTCCAGGGTCAGGTCGCTCTCCCATGGTTCACTCGGAGAGTCGAAGTCCGATTTCCACAGTGCCCCAGACTTGGTAAGCATGATAAGGAGATCCTGGTGGGCGGTGATGGAGGAAAACTCCACGTTTTCGGAAACCGTCTGCTTGAGCTCGTCTCCGAGCGACGAATCGTACCGATAGAGGGAA
>PXTT01000044.1 GCA_003022535.1 Bacteroidetes bacterium QS_9_68_14 | reverse complement strand
GCTCGCGCCCATCGAGGAGGAGGTGCAAAACGACGAGGGACGCTACTTTCTGGCGCAGATTCGCCCCTACCGCACCGCGCGCGAGGACAAGATCGACGGGGTGGTCTTGAGCTTTGTGGACATCACCGAGCGCCGCGAGGCCGAGGCGGAGCTGCGCCGCAGCGAGGAGCGCTACCGCCTCCTGCTGGAGGGCGTGGAGGAATACGCCATCTTCATGATCGACCTGGAGGGCCGCATTTCCACCTGGAGCGCGGGGGCCGAAGCGATCTTCGGCTACGCCGAGGACGAAATCGTCGGGCGGCCGGCTGCGCTCATGTTCACTGAGGAAGACCGGGGCGAGGATGCTCCCCGGCAAGAGATGGAGACGGCCCGTCGTGAGGGCCAGGCCGCCGACGAGCGCTGGCACGTGCGCGCCGACGGCTCGCGCTTCTGGGCCAGCGGCGTGGTAACGGCGCTCTACGACCCGGCCGGCGACCTGCGCGGCTTTGCGAAGGTGATGCGCGACAACACCGAGCGGCGCGAGCGCCGGCAGGAGCTGGCCACGCTCAATGAAGAGCTCGAGGAGCGCGTGGCCGAGCGCACTCGCGAGGTGCGCCGCCTGGTCGCGCAGCTCACGACGGCGGAGGAGCGCGAGCGCCGCCGCATCGCCGAGCTCCTCCACAACGAGGTGCAGCAGCAGATCTACGGAGCGGAGATGAGCGTGCGCCAGCTTCGCCGCGGCCTCCCCGCCGAGGGCGAATCCCTCACTGCTGCAGAGTGGCAGGAGAAAACCGATATCCTCGACCAGCTCGAGGTTATTCTGGAAGAATCCGTCGAGACCACGCGCACGCTTTCTGCCGAGCTCAGTCCGTCGGTCTTGCGCGAGGAGGAACTGGCCGACATCCTGCACTGGCTGGCCGATCACATGCAAGAGCGCCACGGCCTCGCCGTGGAGACGGACGTGGAGCGGGCCCCGGCGATCCCGCGCCGCGACCGGCGGACGCTCGTGTTCCGCCTCGCGCGCGAGTTTCTCTTCAACGTCGTCAAGCACGCGGGCGCGAGCCACGCGCAGCTTGCGGCGCACCCCCAGCCGGGGAAGGAGGAAGACGCCGACGACTGGCTGCGCCTGGTGGTCCGCGACGAGGGGGACGGATTCGACCCGGCTCGGCCGGAAGGCGAAGGCTACGGCCTTGCGGGGATGCGCGAGCGCCTGCGCTACCTGGGGGGTACGCTGGAGGTGGAAAGCGCCCCGGGCGAGGGTACGCGCGCAGTGGCCACCGTCCCGCTGGGGGAGAGTGCGGAGGAAGAGAGGGCGTGATGCGGTTCCGTGCCCCTGGCCACGCCACGGACCCGCGTGAACACGGGCGCCTGCGGCTGGCGTAGCGACGTGAGAGCGCCGAAGGCCCCGCCCCCGTGGCGCTCGCGTCTCTACAAGCGTCTCCACGAGGCGGCAACGGGCCGGCGGGAGGGTTGGCGAGCGATTCAGCGAATTCTCCTATTGCTGTCCTGGTCACGCGAAAGTTACGCTGGGGAAATCCCGACGCGCCTTGTTCTCCCCAGCCTACCCCTCGCCATGGCGACCCGCTCCTGGGACGACGAACAGATGCGCCGCCTGCACACGAGCGTGCTGGAGCGCGGGGTGCGGCGCTTTCGCAGAGCCTTGCAGCACCTGGCCGACCGGCATACCGCGCCGGTGGACCGGCTGCGCCGAGGCCTGCGCGCGATGGAAGGCGAGCTGGCGCGGCGTGACCAGCAGGATGCCGCCCAGCAGGCCGCCGCACGTGCCCGGCGAGCCGGCTTCGCCCGCGCCCCCTGATGATTCGCCCGCTTCCGCTGGCAACGGGGAAGAAGGCGCAACGCACGCGCCGCCGGAGGACCGCGAGCCGAGCGCGAGCGAGCCGATCTGGCGGCTCATCCCCTACCTCAGCGGCACGTCCTCGAAAGTCGTGTCCGTGCTCGACGAGGAGGGGGTCGTCCTTTACCAGAGCGCGCCGATCAAGTGGCTACTGGGCTACGACGCCGAGGAGCTCATCGGCGAGCCATTGCGGGCCTTTTTGCAAGCCGGTTCGCAGTCCCGCTTCGAGGAGGCCGTCGCCCGCATGGCCCGCGCGGAGGAAAAGTTCGAACGCTGGCGCCTGTTGTTCAGCACGGCCTCTGGCGGGGCGCTGTGGCTGGAAGGGATGGCGTCCAACTTCCTGCGCGACGCACGCCTGGGCGGCATTCTCGTCTACTGGCGCGAGCTGGTCGGATAGCGCTCAGCGTTCAGCTCCTCCCGCCGAGCCGCTGACGGCTGGCCGCCGGCGGCCCGAAAAACCGCCAGTAGCTCAGCCAGCACCATCGCGGTGGCGCCCCAGATGGGCGGCGCGCCGGCCACGTCGAAGAACGGCACCTCGGCAGCGCGCCCGCGCGAGAGCGTCCACGGCTCACAGGCGAGCGCACCAGGGGCCAGCAGCTCCGCCAGCGGGACGCGCAGCAAGGCGGCCACCTCCGCGTCGGCAGGGTGCAGCACGGGCGGACGGGCGGCCACGCCCACGAACGGGTGCATGCAGAAGCCCGAGGGCGGGATGTAGAGCGGTGTGAGCGCGCCGAGCATGCGCGTGGCCCGGGGCGCGAGGGCGACCTCTTCCTGCGCCTCGCGTAGCGCGGTGTCTTCGAGCGATTCGCCCGCTTCGCGTTGCCCGCCCGGGAGGGAAACCTGCCCAGCGTGGTCGTCGAGGTGCTCCTGCCGCTCGGTAAAGAGCAACGCCGGGCGCCGGTCTTCCTCCGCCTGTGGGAAGAGAAGCGCCAGCACGCCCGCCTCGCGGTCTCCCTCGCGCCCCGCGACGGACATCTGCGACGGGTCGGCGCGGGCGGGGGCCGGAGCCATCGTGGCCTGCGCGGCGGGGCCGGGCAGTGGTTCGTCCCCCGCCAGGCGCTGCTCCACGTGCCGCGCCGCTGCGGCAAGGTCGGTAGTCACGCCGGTGGCGTCGGACGAAGGCATGAGGCAGGAGGAGAGCAGCAACGCGAAACGACGACTCGAGGAGAGCACCGCCGCCTACCGCACCATAGGGGCACGACCTCCGGGCCCTCCACGGTCCGCCGTCGCGGCGTGGTTCCAAAAAAAGCAACGCCCCGACCGGGGTGAATCCGGCCGGGGCGTTGCCAGACGTTTTGAGTTGCCAAACGTCTCGAAAAGAGGCGAGGAGCCGGCTTAGCTCACCTCAATGCGGCGCGGCTGACTATCGGGCGTCTTGGGGATGCTGATCGAGAGAAGCGCCCGTGCATCCGTTCGATGCGCGAGAAGCTCGTGCCGTCCTCGGCGTGCTCCATTTGCCGCTCTCCGCTGACGGAGAGGGTGCCGTCGTGGTAGCTGATTTCGAGGTCTTCCTTCGAGAGGCCCGGCAGGTCCATGTGCACCTGGTAGGCGTCGTCGGTCTCGGCCACGTCCACGCGCGGGGACCAGACGGCCTGGCGGGCTGCCTCGTCGCCCTCGGGGCTGGTCGCGTCGCCGGTAGCGCGCGGAACGAAGCTTTCGAGCACGCGGTCCATTTCGCGCCGCATGTCGTCGAAGGGGGAGCGACGTCGGCGTTGGGAGAGGTTAGCCATAGGAGTAGGGATGAGTCTGTGAAAGAAAAGAAGAGACGGGAAGCAACGCGGCGTTGGCGCCCCGCTGCCATGTCGCGCCCGTCTTGCAGATCAATCCGCGTGCCGCCGCCGTGCGGTCTGCCAACCTGCAACGCGTGCCTGCACACCATGTCAGCCGGCCACTCGCCCCGAGGCGACAGCCCCGTCAGCCCCGCTGACAGCGTGGCCGAACAGGGGCGCGGCGGTGTTGCCGTTTTGGCAGAGCGGTCGGCCGCAGAGACGCGAGGACTCGCGTCGCTACGTCGGTCAGGCCTGCCCCCTGGAGTGCCTCAGCTCTCCTGCGCGGGGAGCACCTCGCCGGTGCATTCGCCGAAGCCCACGCGGTAGCCGCCTTCGTCGTGCTCGGCCCAGCCGGTCAGGGTCAGGCGGTCGCCGTCTTCGAGGAAGGTGCGCGTGGTTCCGCCGCCAAAGTCGATGGGGTTTTCCCCGCGCCACGTTAGCTCCAGGAGCGAGCCGTAGCTGCCGGGGTCCGGGCCGCTGATCGTGCCGCTGGCCATCAGGTCGCCGGGCCGCACGTTGCATCCGCCTACGGTGTGGTGCGCGAGCTGTTGCTGGAAGGTCCACCCCGCCGCTTTCGGGGGTGAGGGCGGCTTCGAGGTGAATGTCGTAGGCCCCGTCGCGGTCGGTGTGCAGGTAGTCCAGCGGCTCGGGGTCTTGCGGGGGGCCGGCCTGGCGGAAGGGCTCCAGCGCGTCCATCGGGACGATCCAGGGCGAAACGGTCGTGGCGAAGCTCTTGCCCAGGAATGGACCCAGCGGCACGTACTCCCAGCCCTGGATGTCGCGCGCGCTCCAGTCGTTCACCAGCGCCATCCCGAAGATGTGGTCGTGCGCCCGCTCGATGGGAATGTTTTCGCCGAGGCGGTTGCCCGGCCCCACGAAAAAGCCCACCTCCAGCTCGAAGTCCAGCAGCTTGGTGGGGCCGAAGACGGGCGGTTCGTCGTCATCGGGGCGCGTCTGGCCGCAGGGGCGGCGCACGGGCGTGCCGCTGGGGACGACGCTGGAGGCGCGCCCGTGGTAGCCCACCGGCAGGTGCTTCCAGTTGGGCTTCAGGGCGTTCTCGGGGCCCCGAAAGATGGTGCCGACGTTCGTGGCGTGCTCCTCGGAGCAGTAAAAGTCGGTGTAGTCGCCCACCTCGGCGGGCAGGAGCATCTCCACCCCCTCGCGGTCGAAGAGGGCGCGCTCGCGCAGGTCAGCGTTTTCGTGCAGGGCGCTGCCTTCTTGGAGCAATGCGGTCAGACGCTCGCGGACGTGCCACCACGCGTCCGGCCCCAGCGCCATGAACGTGTTCAGCGTAGGCCCCGAGAAGGGCGCGCGCTCCGCAATCTGCGGATGGTCGAACAGGTCGCGGCTTTGCAGCGCCGCGAGGTCGAGCACCTGCGAGCCGATGGCCACGCCGGGGCGCGGCATCACGCCTTCCTGCGGCCGAAAGATGCCGTAGGGCAGATTCTGGATGGGAAAGTGCGAGCCGGAGGGAACGTCGACGAAGGATTCGAGCGACGGGTCGGTCATCTAAGAGGGAGTGAGGGTTTGAAGGTGTGAGGGTGCGTGGCTCGCTTTGCTCGCCGAGGGTTTGAGGGTGGGAAGGTGTGGAAGAGGGGAAGCTCGAAGAAGGCAGGGGCGACAGCTCAACGAGAACCCTCTTTCCCCACTTTCAAACCTTCTCCCCTTTCTATCAAAGCAGTCCCAGGTCGCGTAGGTCGGCCACGGGGGCTTCGAAGCTGCAACTGCCGAAGGAGGCGGCCAGGTGCTCGCGGGCACGCTCGATGGCGGCGGTGGGGGCGGCGCGGTCCTTCCACGCCAGCGCGTCGGGGCGAAAGCGGAAGTGGTCGGCGTTTTCTTCGACGAGCACCTCATGGAGCGCCTCCGCTCCCAGGCCCTGCGCCTCCGCCAGCGCAGCAGCGCCGAAGACGTTGAGAAAGCCGTGGCGGTGCGCGCCGAGGTCGTCGTCGCGGTGGCGCACGGGATGGTGCAGGCCCGCGGTGGCCTTGAACCGGGCGTCGGCGTCGCGGCAGGCGGCGATGGCCCGCGCGAGGTGAGCGGGCGCGGGAATGTCCGCCGCCGTGTCGCCGCCGCAGCGGAACTTGAGGCTGGCCTCCGCGCGGAGGGGGCGTTCCTGCGCGGCGTTGTGCGCGGCAAGGGCGCGGGCCGCTGGGCCGACCGCCTCCACGCCGTCCTCGTCGAGGGGGACCTCGTAGTAGAGGTCCAGCCGCGCGGTCCCGGCGGCCACGAGACGCCGATGCACCGCGTCGAAGAAGACCTCGAGGTCGTCCGTGCCGGCCTCGAGCAGCTCGGCCGGCAGGGGGACCTCCATCATGTCGGCGGCGGCGCGCCCCTGGCGGCGCGCAGCAAAGGTGGCGATGGCATCGAGGTCCTCGGCGAAGGCGTCGAGGAACGCCTCCTCGGTGTCGCCGCCGGTGCCCAGCACGCTGAACCGGTAGGGCGGCGCCTCGCCGCGCGCGTTCTTGGCGTCCTCTGCAAAGAGAGAGGCGTGCTCGTCGAGGTCGGCGAGCCGACCCACTGGGACCACGAAGCGCGAGAGCATCCAGGCGTGCTCTTCCTGCCGGTAGCGCGCGTAGTTTTGAATGGCCTCGCGTAGCGGCAGGTCGGAGGGCGGGAAGAGGCCGGCGTAATCTACGATGTTGCCCAGGAAGGCGCGCAGGCTGTCGGGGTGGCGTTCGGGAACCTCGCCATTGGTGGCGTCGCCGTTGGGGGCGCCCGGGGCGGCGGCGCGCTGCGGGGAAGGCATGCGGCAGGCGGGAAGGCGGATGAAAACGAGCCGCCCTCTGCAAAGCGCGCCCCGCGAGGCAGTTTCGCAGCGCCCCAGTGCGGGACTGCTGCGAAGCGCGTGGCTCGTCCGGTCGTTTCTTGTATTTCACGCCTTCGGCACCACATCGGATCACGCGGTTTTCTTGTTTGTGTATGGTCGCAAAGCAAACGGCGCGCTCTGCTTGCGAGGTTTCGCTCGTGAGGGGGCGCCCGACCCGCTCGACGTTCCTCTTTCGATTTTCTCCTTCCTACCTACCGTGCTTTCTGCCATGTCTACCCCGCGCCGCCCGCTCTTTGCTCTGCTGATGAGCGGGCTGCTCCTGCTCGCCGCCACTGGGTGTGGGTCCAGCAATCCCAACATCAGCTCGGCGCAGAGCGCTCTCGAAAATGAAAACTACGAGCAAGCCCTCCAGAGCGTAAACACGGAGATCGACGCCAACCCGCAGAATGCCCAGGCCTACCGCCTGAAGGGCGACATTCTCTACCAGCAGGCTGAGAACGTGCAAGTCCCCGAGCGTCGCGCGGAGTTGCTGGGCGACATGATGGACGCCTACGACCGGGCCACTGAGATCAACCCTGACCTCCAAGGGCAGATCGACGCGAAGCTCCTGCAGGCCTACAGCCGCCAGTTCGGGCAGGGCGCGCGCGCCTACAACCGCGCCGACTCGCTGGACAGCCCCGAGACGTTCCGCGAAGCTGCCGCTTATTTCGAGGCCGCCTCCGAGATTCGGCCCGACTCGGTGCGCGCGCACCGGCTGGCGGCCAACGCTTACATCAACGCCGGCGACTACGAGGCGGCCGTCGCGCCCTACGAGCGCATCGTTGAGATCGGCGACGTCGAGGCGCCCATCTACAACACGCTCGCACAGCTCTACGCCCAGCAGCAGCGTACCGAAGACGCGATCTCCCTGCTGGAGGACGCCACCGACCAGTATCCCGAAAACGCCGACCTCCGCTCGCAACTGCTGAACGCCTACGTGCGAGCCGGCCAGACCGAGGAGGCCATGACCGCCTACGAGGAGGCCATCCAGGCGAACCCGCAGAACGCCACCTACCGGGCCAACTACGGCTCGATGCTGCTCGATGCCGACCGCCTCGATGCAGCCATCGAGCAGCTCCAGCAGGCCATCGAGCTCAATCCCGACAACATCAACGCGCTGTTCAACCTGGGCGTGGCCTACCGCAACCAGGCCGTTGCGGTCAACGACAGCATCCGCGCGCTCGACGAGCGGCGCAGCAACCAGAGCGACGAGATGTCTCAGGAAGAGCGGCAGCAGCTCAACGAGCGCATCGACCAGCTGGCTGAGGAGCGCACCGAGCTGTTCAGGGAGTCCATCCCGGCGCTCGAAGACGCGCGCGAAGAGCTCCAGCGAGACGCCTCCGAAACCAACCTGACCGAGCAGCAGATCTGCCGCCCGCTCTACACGGCCTACGTGCAGACCAACCAGCAGGACATGGCGCAGCAAATCGAAGCCTGCGCGTACCCGGAGGAAAACAACGGGGGCCCGTCTGATGGCGGGCAGTAGCGCCCCGCGTTCTTCCAGAGAAGCGGTCTTGAAAACGCCGGGCCCGGTCGCTCCCCTTCGCGGGGGAGGGCCGGGCTTCTTTCGTGGAAAATGACGAGGCGCGGCCACGCGCCTTGCGAACCGGCGTGGCGCTGAACGTATTCGCCCTGCACCGCTCTTTCTGCCTCTTACCCCTTGCTACCCATGCCCGCCGAGCCCGACGTCCCCACGCCCCCGCAGACCGAGGCGGATGACCCTGCTGCCCGCGCGCCTGGGGAGGACCGGGAGCGCCGCTTTGCCACGCGTTGCGTGCACGCCGGCCAGCAGCCCGACCCTGCCACTGGGGCCATCATGACGCCCATCTACCAGACCTCCACCTACGCGCAGGCGGCGCCCGGCGACCACAAGGGCCACGAATATTCGCGCGTCTCGAAC
>PXTT01000043.1:52725-80833 GCA_003022535.1 Bacteroidetes bacterium QS_9_68_14 | reverse complement strand
CGCGTCGAACGCCGAAGGGCAGTTCAGCGCGCGCGCCTCCCTCGCGGCGCCGCTGCTCGAAACGCTGCGCGCCTCTTTCGATGCCACCGCCGGCACGCTCGCCGTGGGCGGGGCGCGTGTTCGAGCGCCCACGTTGGCGGCCGCTTTTCAGGACAAAACGGGAGACGTGCAGCTCGCGGCGCGCACCGCCGGCCCCCGCGGCAAGTCCGGCCCGGGCGGGCGCCTGAAGATGGAAGCGGGCCTGCGCCTCCGGCCCGACCGCAACCGCCTGCGCGTGCGCACTCTGCGCCTCGCCACCGGCGACTACCAGTGGCAAAGCAGCGACCCCGGCCTCGTGGACCTCTACGCCGACGCCGCGGCCGTGCGGGGCCTCTCGCTCGTGAGCCGGAGCGGGCGCGCCAGCCGCCCCCAGCGGATGACCCTGCGCGGCGTGCTCTCCGCCGCGCCGCAGGACACGCTCTTCGCCAATGCCGAAAACGTGCGGCTGGGCCCCCTCTCGCGCGTGCTGGGCGCGAAGCGCCGCATCGGCGGACGGCTGGATGCGCAGGCGGCCCTCACCGGCGGCCTCGACGCCCCGGAGCTCACCGGCCAGCTCGACGCGCGCCGCCTTTCCTTCGAAGACGACCTGATCGGCCGCCTCACCGCGCGGAGCCGCTACGTGTCCGGCTCGGAGCGTGTGGCCTTCGACGCGCAGCTTCGGCCCGGCGCGCCGCTGCCGGACTCCTCGGGCTTGGCCCCGCAGGAAAACCGCCTCTCGGCCCGCGGCACGGTCGCGCTCCCTGGGCTGCGCAGCGAAGCGGGGCGCGCCGGCGCGCTCGATCTCACCCTCGACGTGGAGCGGGCGGATCTTTTCTTCCTCAACTACATCTTCCAGAGCAAAATTGCCGAGGCCGACGGCGCCCTCTCCGGCAGCGGACGCATCGGCGGCTCGTTCCGCGACCCGGTCTTTCAGGCGGACTTCCAGATCGCAAACGGATCGTTTCGGGTTCCGCGCTTTGGGCTGCGCTACGGGGCGAGCGGTCCGGTGCGCGTGGACGCTGAGGGCATCAAGCTCGACGGGGCCCGCCTGACCGGCCCCGACGGCGGGAGCGCGTTGCTCAACGGGGCGCTCCTGTTCAACGACTACGAGTACTTTTCCTTCGACCTCGGCGCCACCCTCGACGAGCTGCGCGTGATTGACATAGAAAGCTCGCCCGTCCTGCCGTTCTTCGGCCAGATCGCCGGAAGCGGGCGGCTCCGCCTGACCGGCCCGCTCTCGGACGCCTCGCTGACGGCCCCCGAGGGCGTGCGCACCACACCGGGCAGCGAGCTCATTATTCCCATTGAGGAAGAGGACGGCGCGAGCGCCAGCGAGTCGGGCTTTCTGATCTTTGCCGACTCGACCGGCCGCCTGCCGGACCTCCAAGAGGCCACCCAGCGCGAGGGCATCTTCGACGATCGGCCCGAAGGGCAGCCAAGATTCGTGGACGGCCTGGACCTGGACCTCGGCATCGCGGCCCCCGCCGGCTCGACGGTGCGCCTGGTCTTCGACCCGCTCCTCGGTGACGAAATCGAGGCGGTCGGCAATGGCAACATTCAAGTGCTGCGCGAGGAAGGCGAACTTTCGCTCTTCGGCAACTTCGACGTGACGGGCGGCAGCTACCTCTTCACCGCTGGAGAGGTCTTCCAGCGGCGCTTCCAGATCGAAGAGGGCACGTTGCAGTGGGACGGCTCGGCGGCCAACGCCCAGCTCGACCTGCTGGCCACGTACCGCACCCGCGCCTCGCGGGCCGGCCTTCTCGGAGCGGGCGAGGATGCGCCTGGCCGCATCCCCATCGTCGTGCGGCTGAACGTGGGCGGGCGCGTGCAACAACCCTCGGTCGACCTGTCGCTGGCGGTGGACCGGGACGAACGGGGCTTCATCGACTACTCCACGGCCGGGCTCGAAACGGTCCTCAACCGCGAGGACAGCAACGACGAGTATGCTACGAGCGTGCTGTTGACCAACACGTTCCTCCTCACGACCGACCTGGCCGCGCGCTCCGGCTCGAGCCCGGGGTTCTCGGCCACGGGCAACCGCTTGGCCTTCAACAGCGTGAGCCAGCTCGTGTCCAGCCAGCTCAACCGCTACCTCGACGCGGCGGTGCCGAACCTCGACGTGAACCTCGGCGTGCAGGGCGAGGACCCGCAAGACCTGGACGTGGTCTACGGCGCGGCGCTGCGGCTCCTGGACGAGCGGCTTTTGATTCGCGGCGAGGGCATTCTGGAGGGCGAGGACGAGCAACGCCAGGCAGAGGGCTTCCAGGGCGAGTTCGTCGTGGAGGTGCGTCTGACTCCACGCGTCTCCGCCGAGGCGTTTTACCGGCGCGAGGGGAGCCTGCGCTCAAACCGCGCGTTGACTTCTACGACTGGCGCGGGGCTCTCTTACCAAGCCGAGTACGCCACCTGGCGGGAGCTATGGCATCGCCTCTTCGGCTGGCTTGGGGCGGAGGACCCGAGCGCGGATGCCCCGCCGCCCGAAGACGACGCGGTGGCAGCCACCGAGAATTAGTTGAACAAAGCGCCTGTCAACCAGAGGACATGGTAGCGGCCCGAGGGGCCCTCCTCGTCGAAGCGACCCGTCCACTTGTAGACCCTCGGATGTCGTAGACCACCGGACGCGTCACGTTGTGCAAGTCGGCAATCTCAGGAGCGGGATGCCCGCAGCTGCTCAAAAGAATGAGGTGAGCGCGCGTTGCCACGCGCCCGACTTCTTCTCACTCTCCGTGCGTTTGAGTTCGGTCCGCAGGTGAGCGAACCAGCCGCGAACATACCCAAAAACCCGTGAAGCGCGCCGCTGCGCCGACCTTTCGCCCGCCAACGTGAGTAGACGTTTACCGCAACCGCAGCCTTTTGCATTGCAATAACAGGTCTCTCTACATGGCCGCCTCTTCGACGACCGACGCCCCCCCTGAGCGCAGCGACATTCGCCGCGACATCATTCGCCTCCTCGAAAACGAAGCGCCGCAGGCGTTTCGCCCGCGCGCCCTCGCCGAGCGCCTCGGCTACGAAGGTGAGCGCGCCTACGGGCGTTTCCGCGACATCCTCGACCGCCTGGAAGAAGACGAGCGCGTGGCGCGCCTGGGGCTGCGCTATGTCTCCCGCCCCGGCGCCTCCGCCCGCGAGCCGGGTCTGGAAGCCTCGGCCCCGGCTCGGCGGCAGCAGTCGGCCAACGGCCACGTCCCCGAACAGCAGCAGTCGGTCCCCGCCCAGAACGACGCGGCTGCCGACACGGCCTCCCCGACCGAGACGACCCCGGACGCCCCCGCGCCGGAAAGCGAGGGCGGCGAGGCGCCCGCCCCCTCTTCTGGAGATTCCTCCGAGGGCCACGCCGCTGGCGACTCCGAACCGGCCCGCTTTGTCGCGCCCGTGCCCGCCGGCTCGCCCGAGCACGAACAGCCCGACGACCCCAACCGCGCCATCGGGCGGCTGATCGCTAAGCCGCAGGGCTACGGCTTCGTCGAGGTCGAAGGGCGCGAGGAAGACTACTTCATCCGCGAGTCGGGTATGGGCACAGCCCTCAGCGGCGACATGGTGCTCGTTGGGATCGGCGCGATGCAGAAGGACCACGTCAACAAGCGGCGCGAATGCGAGGTGCTCGAAGTCATCGAGCGCACGCGCACTCAGGTCGTCGGCACGTTTCGGGCGAAGGGCCATTTCGCTTTCGTCACCCCCGACGACACGCGCGTCACGCAGGACATCTTCATCGCCGGCGAGGACTTCGGCGGCGCCGAGAGCGGCGACAAGGTCGTCGCCAGCATCGACCAGTTCGAGGACCGCAAGGCCTCGCCGGAGGGGCGCGTGCTACGCGTGCTGGGGCCGGGCAGCGACCCCGAAACGCGTGTGCTCTCGTTGGCGATGAGCATGGACGTGAAGGCCGACTTCCCCGAAGAAGTGGAGGCGGAGGCCGACGAGATCCCGGTCGAGATTCCACAGGACGAGATCGAGCGGCGGAAAGACCTGCGCGAGAAAAAGATCTTCACCATCGACCCCGAGGACGCGAAGGACTTTGACGACGCGATCCACATCGAGCGGCGCGAGGACGGCAGCTACGAAGTGGGCGTCCACATCGCCGACCCCAGCTACTACGTCGAGCCCGGCTCGGCGATAGACGCCGAGGCCGTCGAGCGCGCCACGAGCGTCTACCTGGTGGACCGCACGATCCCGATGCTCCCCGAGAAGCTCTCCAACAAAGTGTGCTCGCTGCGCCCCGGCGAGGACAAGCTGGCCTTCTCGCTGGTGATGCAGGTGGACCCGCACGGCGACGTCACTAGCTACGAGATGGCCGAGAGCGTCATCCACTCCCAGGAGCGATTGACCTACGAGGAGGCGCAGGACTACATCGACGGCGGCTTTCCCGACGACCCGGTGGCCCGCGAGGTCGTCACGGCCAACCGCCTCGCCAAGACGCTCACCCAAAAACGGATGCGCGAGGGGTCGGTGGACTTTGAGACCGACGAGGTGAAGGTCATCCTCGACCCCAGCGGCGCCCCTGCCGACATTGTGCGCAAGGAGCGCAAGCCCTCGAACCGCCTGATCGAGGAGCTGATGCTCTTGGCCAACCGGACCGTCGCGCGCCACATCGCCGAGGCCAACGAGGCGAGCCGCCAGGGCGGTGGCCCCGAGCGGCCCTTCATCTACCGCGTGCATCCCGGCCCCGACGCCGAAGGCATCCAGAACCTCGCCGAGTACGTGCAGGTCTTCGGCTACGAGCTGGAGCTGACGGACGGCAACGCGCGCTCCGCCGAGCTGAACCGGCTGCTTTCGGAGGTGCGCGGGACGCCCGAGGAGCCGGTCATCAAGCGAGCGGCCCTTCAGTCCATGTCGAAGGCCGTCTACCGGACCGAGAACATCGGCCACTACGGGCTGGGCTTCCCCTACTACACGCACTTCACCAGCCCCATCCGCCGCTACCCGGACCTGCTGGTGCATCGCCTCTTGAAGCACTACGCGAAGGTGGGTACGCCTGCAGAGGCCGAGGGGCTGGACGCGCGCCTCAAGCACTGCTCCGAAAAAGAGCGCGAGGCGCAAGAAGCCGAGCGCGAAAGCGTGAAGCTCAAGCAGGTCGAGTACGCGAAGGCGCACGTCGGTGACCACTTCGACGGCGTAGTGACGGGCGTGACGAAGTTCGGCGTCTTCGTGGAGCTGAGCGAGCTACTGGTGGAGGGGCTCGTGCACGTGCGCGACATGGACGACGACTACTACGAGTACGACGAGAGCACCTTCACGATGACCGGCGAGGACACGGGCAAGACCTACCGCCCGGGCGACACGGTGCGCGTGCAGCTCGCCGCGGCCAACGTCGAGAAACGCGAGATCGACCTGCTGTTCGTGTAGGATGAGTAGCGAGTAATGAGTGGGGAGCAGCAACGCGTTGCCGCGTCCTCGCAACGCTTTCCCGCTCACGACGCACCATTCACACCCCGCCCATGCACACTTACGCGCGGCTCTTGCGGCACCGTTGGCGGCGGTTTCAGCGCGGGAGCCAGGCCGGTCCCGGGCGCGTAAGGCGGTGGATTCTGGGCTTCTTCGGCGTGTACATCGCCGGGTCCCTGGCCGCGTGCGGCTGGGTCTACTACCGCATCGTCGGGCGCGTGCAGCCGGGCACCGACCCCGTCGCCGTGGCCAACGGGCTGATGCTGAATGCGGCGGTCGCGTTTCTGGTGCTGCGCTTTTTCACGCAGCGCTCCTCATCGATGAAGCTGGCGCCCTATTTGGCGCGCCCCGTGCCACGCGGGGCCGTGGTACGCTTCGTGCAGGCCTCCTCGCTGGCGAGCTTGCTGAACGTGTTCGCCCCGGCGTTTCTGGTGCCGCTCTGGTACCGCTCGGTGCTCGGGGGCGGTCCCTTCGGCGCGCCCGCCCCCGAGGCGTGGGCGTGGCTGGCCGCCGTCGGGATGCTGGTCTTGTTCACACACTACGCCAACAATGCGCTACGCCTGCTCTTAGCGCAGAATGTGCGGGCATTCGCCTGGCTGGCAGCCACTGGCAGCGCGCTCCTCGTGGCCGACCGCGTGGTGGGCACGCGCCTGGTGCCCCGCGCCTCGATGGCCCTCTTCGGCGGATTGCTCGATGGGCAGTTCGCGTGGTTGGCGGTGCCGGCGGGCCTCTTGGCGGCGGCCTGGAGCGCGTCGGGCCACCTCCTGCGGCGCAGCCTGCGCCGGAGCGACGCCGGCGAGCAAGCGAGCGCCGCGACCGTGCCCGCCGCCTTCGCCCGCCGGCGCGGGGCCACGCGCAACCTCATGCTCCTGGAGCTGAAGCTGATCGCGCGCAACCGGCGTCCCTCCACGCTGGTGGGCATCTCGGCGCTTCTCATCGTGACGTACGGGCCACTGCTTCTGGTGGGGCGCGACCTCTTCTCGGTCATCGACGCAGTGACGGGCCTCTTCGCGACGGGCCTGCTGGCCGCCAGCTACGGGCAGCTCATGTTCGCGTGGGAGAGCCGCCACTTCGACGGCCTCCAGGCGCGGCCTATTCGGCCCCGCACGCGAATGCGGGCGAAGCTGCTGCTTTTGCAATGCGGGTGCGTGGCCTCACTGCTCGTGGCAGGACCCTTCTTCGTGTGGCTCGCGCCAGACCTGCTGCTTCTGAGCGCCGGATTCTTGCTCTACAACCTCGGGATCACGTGCCCGTTCGTGCTTTTCTTCTCGCTGTGGAACCGCGAGCGGCTGGCCCCGCAGCGCAGCGGTTTTTTCAACTACGAGGGCCTGTCGGTGCAGCACTGGATCGGGAGCCTGCCGGTATTCGTGCCCCCGCTGGTGCTGGCCCTGGCGCTCAGCGAGGCGTGGCTGCTGGCAGGCGTGAGCGTGGTCGGGCTGCTGGGCATGGCCCTCGGGCCAACGTGGACGCGTCTCTTTGCGCGGCTTTTCTCAAAGCACCGCCATGCGATGGGCGCCGGCTTTCGGCGTGGAGAATGACGCGGCGGTAGAAATGTGCTTTTTCCAGACGGCCTCCGAGATGCTGCAATTGGTGCAGCGGACGTTTACTTTTGAAATCCTTCACGACTCGGCGCCATCGCATCCCGACGCTCATTCCTTTTCTCCTTTTCCTCAATGCGCCTCGAAGCTCAGGGCCTCGTCAAGCAGTTCGGCGACGCCTTTACGCTCTCGATTCCCGAGCTCGTCGTCGAAGACGGCGCCGCCTTCGGCCTTGTCGGCAATAACGGCGCGGGCAAGACCACCTTCCTGCGCCTCGCGCTCGACCTCCTGCGCCCCGACGAGGGGCACGTCGCGCTCGGCGGGGCGCGCGTGGCCGACAGCAGCGGCTGGAAAAAGCGCACCAGCGCTCACCTCGGCGCGTCGTTCCTGATCGACTTCCTCACGCCCGATGAGTTTTTCGGGTTCGTCGGGTCGACCTACAACCTTTCGCCTGGAGAAGTCGAGCAGCGGCTCGACTCCTACCGCTCGTTCTTCACCGACGACGTGCTGGGCCCGGACGCGCGCTACATCCGCGACCTCTCGACCGGCAACGCCAAGAAAGTCGGCGTCGTGGCCGCCCTCCTGCCCCGCCCGGAGCTTCTGGTGCTCGACGAGCCGTTTGCCAACCTCGACCCGCGCTCGCAGATCCAGCTCAAAGACCTGCTGCGCCGCCGGCGCACGGAACACGGCACGACGATGGTCATCTCCAGTCACGACCTGCTGCACGTGACCGACGTGTGCGAACGCATCGCCGTGCTCGACGAGGGCTGCATCGCGCGCGACGAGCCGACGACCCCCGAAACGCTCGACACGCTGGAAGCCTACTTCGCCGGCGAAGATCGCGCCGCCGCGCCCTCTTCGGTCGAGACGGCCACGTCCTCGGGCAACGGCTCAGCCCGCCCTGCGTAAGGAGCCGTGTGCCCGTTGCAGTGCCTGCGTTGCCATGCCTGCCACCGCCGAACGCAAAAGCGCCGAACGCGACTGCAACGCCGACCCCACCGCCGCCGAGGTACGCGGCGACCCGGTCCTGCCGGGCTTCACGCTCGCGCTGGGGCGCATCTGGAATCTCGATTTGTAGGAGTCCGCGGTCGCCTGCTTCTTCTCCCCCGCCCCGCGTTGCCATGCCCGCTCCTGACGCGGACGCTGCCTCGCGCACGTCCATCAATCCGCGGCTGTCCGACGGCGGCAGCCCGCGCGCGACGCCCCCCGCCCCCGAGGCGCTGGCCCAGCAGGTGCGCGCCGGCGACCGCGCCGCCCTGAGCCGCGCCATCACGCTCGTCGAGAGCACGCGGGCCGGCGACCGCTCCCGCGCGCAGGCGCTCCTGGAGGCATGCCGCCCCGCGGCGGGCACGGGGACGGTGCGCGTGGCTATCACCGGCGTGCCGGGGGCTGGCAAGAGCACGTTCCTCGAAACCCTCGGCGCGCAGCTCCTCGGCGAAGACCCCGAGCGCTGCCTCGCCGTGCTGGCCATTGACCCCTCGTCCACGCGCTCCGGCGGCTCGATCCTGGGCGACAAGACGCGCATGGGCGAGCTCGCTTCTCACCGGCGCGCCTTCGTACGCCCCTCTCCCACCGCCGGCACCCTCGGCGGCGTGGCCCGTCGCACGCGCGAGTCCATCCTGCTCTGCGAGGCCGCCGGCTACGACACCATCTTCGTCGAAACGGTCGGCGTGGGGCAGGCGGAGGTTGAGGTCCACGCCATGACCGACGTGTTTCTGCTGCTGGCCCTCGCCGGGGCGGGCGACCGGCTCCAGGCCGTCAAGCGTGGCGTGGTCGAGATGGCCGATCTCGTGGCCGTCAACAAAGCAGACTCGGGCCGCGCCGAGGCGGCCGAGAACGCCCGCGCCGAGTACGAAAACGCCCTCCGCCTCTTCCCCCTGCCCGAGACCGGCGAGCGCCCGCCCGTGCTGACGTGCTCGGCGCGCACCGGCGCAGGCGTGGCCGAGGTCTGGCAGGCCGTGCAACGCCTGCTCGAGCGAAGCCACGCGCAGGGCCTGTTCGAAAAGAAGCGCCGCCGCCAGGCGCGCCGCTGGCTGCGCCGCGCGGCCGAGGAGCGCCTGCGCGACGCTTTCTTCGGCAACGAAACGGTCGAGGATACGCTCCCCGACCTGGAGGATGCCGTGGAACAGGGCGACCTCAGCGCCGCCGCCGCTGCCGAAAGGTTGCTCGAAGCGTGGCAGCGCGCCGACGCGCCCGACCCGTAGCATTCCGCCGGCGCGTTGCTTGTCCGCTCCCACGCCTCACGCTCCCAAACCCCCGAACTCCCGCCCCTTTTCACAACCGCCTCGCCGTCGTCTCCGACCACGACGACACGCTCGCCCCGGCCGCTACGCGCAGCTGCCCGGGCACCTCGGCCACGAGCGGGACGCCTTTACCGAAGAGCACGTCGCGCCGCTTGAAGAAGAAGACGGCTGCGGCCACATCATGGCGCGCTTCTACGCGCTGATCGAAGAAAGCCGGCGCCGCAAGCAAAACGGCGACACGCCTGTCACCCGCGACATGCTGCGCGAGCTGGGCGAGGCAACGACCTTCTTCGCAGCGTGCCGGCCCTTTTCGATTCAATCGCCGCGTGCGCGAGCGGGTCGAGACGACGACGGGTAAAAACGGGCGGGGGGCCCCTGCGCTCCGCAGGATCGCTGGGCCGGAAAGATTTTTCCTCCCGCCGCGTAGGGTGTCCCCGCGCTCGTTCTCGCCTTTCTCAGCCGCGCGTTTTCGTGACTTCTTCCCCGCCCGAGACGGACGCCCCGTCGAACTTCATCCGCGACATCATCGACGAAGACCTCGCAGAAGGCACCCACGACGGGCGTGTGGTCACGCGCTTCCCGCCGGAGCCGAACGGCTACCTGCACATCGGCCACGCCAAAAGCATCGTGCTGAACTTCGGCCTCGCCGAGGACTACGCCCAGCGCGGAGCCGATACGACGTGCCGCCTGCGCTTCGACGACACCAACCGTGGCTCGGCTACACGCCCGACGAGGTCCGCCACGCCAGCGACTACTTCGAGCCGCTTTACGATTACGCGATGGTGCTCATCGAAAAGGGCCTCGCGTACGTGGACAGCCAGACGGATGAAGAGATCCGCGAGAACCGGGGCACCGTCACCGAGCCTGGCCGCGACAGCCCCTACCGCGACCGTAGCGTGGAGGAGAACCGGCGGCTCTTTCGGGAAATGCGCGCGGGAGAGCACCCCGACGGCGCGCACGTCCTGCGGGCCAAAATCGACATGGCCTCCGAGCACATGATTATGCGCGACCCGCTGCTCTTTCGCATCCGCCACGCGACGCATTACCGGCGCGGCGACGAGTGGTGCATCTACCCGATGTACGATTTCGCGCACTGCCTCGAGGACGCCATCGAGGACGTGACCCACTCCCTCTGCACCCTGGAGTTCGACAACAACCGGCGCATCTACGACTGGGTCTTGGAGAACGCGTTGCCAGAGGAGGAGCTTCCCGGGCGCCCGCACCAGTACGAGTTCAACCGCCTGAACCTGACCTACACGGTCCTCAGCAAGCGCAAGCTGCTCCAGCTTGTCGAGGATGGCTCCGTCGGGGGATGGGACGACCCGCGCCTCTTCACGCTCGCGGGCCTGTGGCGGCGGGGCGTGCCGCCCGGGGCCATTCGCCAGTTTTGCCGTGCCGTCGGGGTCACGCGCTCGCCGGGACGCGTGCAAATCGGCCGCTTCGAGCACGCGGTGCGCGACTACCTCAACGACAAGGCCCCGCGCGTGATGGCCGTGCTCGACCCGTTGCGCGTGACCATCGAGAACTTCGAGGAGGCCACGGGCCTGGACGCAGGCGAGGCCGACTGGCTCGAAGCCGACTACTGGCCACGCGACATCGAAGGCGAGGAGACGCGCGCCGTCCCGTTCACAAAAGAAATCCTGGTCGAGCGGGGCGACTTCCAAGAAGACCCGCCCAAAGGCTTCTACCGCCTCGTGCCGGGCCGCGAGGTACGCTTGCGCCACGGCTACTTTCTCACCTGCACGGGCGTGGAAAAAGACGACGACGGCCACGTCGTCGCGTTGCGTGCCGAAATCGACTCTGGCACGCGCAGCGGCGAGGCCCCAGACGGGCGCAACCCCGACGGCACGATCCACTGGGTCAGCGCCACCGAGAGCGACCCGCTGGAGGCGCGGCTCTACTCGGGCCGCCTCTTCACCGCCGAAGCGCCCGACGACACGGACGACGACTTCCGCGAGCACCTCGCTCCCGACGCGCTGGTCACGCGCGAGGCGGCACGCATCGAGCCGAGCGTGGCCCAGACGCTGCGCGAGGCGCCGGAGCGCCCCGACCAGAAAGGAGGAAGTGCTTCGGGGGTGCAACGCTTCCAGCTGGAGCGCACCGGCTACTTCTGGCCCGACCCCAAGGACCACACGCCCGAACACCTCGTCTTCAACCAGATCGTCCCGCTGCGCGACCCGTGGGCCGAGGAGGACGCGGGCCTCACGGCCGAGGAGCTCGAAGCACGCCGCCGCGAAAAGGAGCGTGAACGCCAGCGGCAACGCGAGCGCGCCCTGGCCGGGCAACGCGACCCCGTCGAGGCGCTCGGCCCCCGCGAGCGCGAGCGCTTCGAGCGCTTTCGCGACGGCTACGGCCTGAGCCGCGACGACGCGGCGGTGCTGGCCGGGCGCGCGCCACTGGCCGACTTCTTCGAGGAGGCTCTGGGCGCCTGCGACGCCCCACAGTCAGTGGCGAACTGGGCGGTCAACGAGCTGCTGCGCGAGCTGGACGACGATGCCCTGGCCGATTCGCTGGCGGCGTTGCCGTTCGACGCGGCGGCCTTCGGGCGCCTCGTGAAGCTCGCCGACGAGGGCACGATCTCCTCGTCAGCGGCCCAGAAGGTGTTCAGCGAAATGCTCGCGGAGGGCACCGCGCCCGAGCAGATCGTTGAGAAGCGGGGCCTGCGTCGCCTCGACGACCGCGAGGCGCTGCGCAACACGGCCCGCAGCGTGGCCGACGAGCACTCCGAAGAGGCCGCGCGCTACCGCGCAGGCGAGACGAAGCTGCTGGGCTTTTTCATGGGCCGGCTCATGGAAGCCACCGGCGGCACCGCCGACGCGCAAGAAGCCCGCGCGGCCTTGAAGGACGTGCTGGAGGATTAAGTGCGGGGAACGAGAACGCAGCCTCTTCTAGGACACTCCGACTCGTTTTTTGGAAGCGCTTTCAGGCTGAACAGCCGGTTCGTATGGACTACGTGCTCGCTCTCGACCAGGGAACGACAACCTCGCGGTCGATTCTGTTCGACCGGCGCGGGCAGGTGCAGGCTGTCGCGCAGAAAGCCTACGAGCAGATCTACCCGCAGCCCGGCTGGATCGAGCATGATCCGGCTGAAATCTGGTCGTCGCAGGTGAGCACGGTGTCTGAGGCGCTCGGCCGCGTGGATGTGGAGCCGGAGGCGCTCGCGGCCGTCGGCATCACGAACCAGCGTGAGACGACCGTCGTGTGGGACCGGGCGACCGGGCAGCCCGTCCACAACGCCATCGTCTGGCAAGACCGGCGCACCTCCGGCATCTGCGACACGCTCAAAGACGAGGGCCACGCTGATCTGATCCAGCGCAAGACCGGCCTCATCATCGATGCCTACTTTTCGGGGACGAAGCTCAAGTGGATCCTCGACCACGTCGACGGGGCACGCGAGCGCGCCGAGGCGGGCGAGCTGGCCTTCGGCACGGTGGACAGCTGGCTCGTGTGGCGCCTCACCAGCGGCGAGCGCCACATCACCGACGCGACTAACGCGTCGCGCACCATGATGTACGACATTCACGCGGGGGCCTGGGACGATGCGTTGCTCGACCTCCTCGACGTGCCCCGCGCGGTGCTCCCGGATGTGCGCGCCAGCAGCGAAGTCTACGGCCACACTCGCGCGGCCCCCTTCGACCACCCGGTGCCCATCGCCGGGATCGCCGGCGACCAGCAGGCGGCCCTCTTCGGCCAGATGTGCACGAGCCCGGGGTTGGGCAAAAACACCTACGGCACCGGAGCCTTCATGCTGCAAAACACCGGCACGGAGGCCATTTCCTCCGACCGCAACCTGCTGACGACGGTGGCCTACGAAGTAAATGGCACGACACACTACGCGCTCGAAGGGTCGATTTTCGTCGCGGGCGCGGTAGTGCAGTGGCTGCGCGACGAGCTGGGCATCATCGACGACGCGGCCGAGGCGGAGGCGCTGGCCCGCAGCGTGGACGACAACGGCGGCGTCTACTTCGTCCCGGCGTTCACCGGGCTGGGCGCCCCGTACTGGGACCAGTACGCTCGCGGCACGCTCGCCGGCCTCACGCGCGGAGCCAACAAAGGCCACGTGGCCCGCGCCGCCCTCGAAAGCATGGCCTACCAGGTAGCCGACGTGATCGACGCGATAGAGGCGGATTCCGGCATCGAGACGACCGAGCTGCGCGCCGACGGCGGGGCCGCCGCCAATGACCTCTTGCTTCAGTTTCAGGCTGACCTGCTGGGCGCGCCGGTCGTGCGCCCGCAGATTCTGGAAACGACGGCGCTGGGAGCCGCCTACCTCGCTGGGCTGGCCGTAGGCTTCTGGGAGAGCCAAGCCGAGATCCAGGACCAGTGGCAACGCGACCGCACCTTCTTTCCCTCGATGTCGTCGGAACGCGTGGCCACGCTGCGCGACGGCTGGTCGAAGGCCGTAGAGCGCTCCCGCGCCTGGGCCACACCTTCCGAAAGCGCCCCTTCCGAAGACGAACCCGCTGGGCGCGAAACGGCGGCCCAGGCCGCGTAGCGCGCGGGGGGTCGGGCTCCACCGCCTTTTCGCAGCACTTTCCCCCTCCGACGACCGCAGGCTTTACGTGAGCATTCGCGTCGAAAACCTCCACAAGTCGTTCGAGACCGACTGCGTCCTCGACGGGATCACCCCAGAGGTGCCCGACCACAGCTTCTTTAGCGTGGTGGCCCCACCGGCGCCGGCAAGACGACGCTGCTGCGCATCCTCGCAGGCATCGAGCCGCTCGACGAGGGGCGCGTGCAGGACCGCAGCGTGAGCATGGTGTTAACCAGGCGTTCCGCCGCCTCATGGCCCCGGAGATAGGGCGTGGCAAGCAGTGGCAACGCGACCAGGTCGCCGCGTTCCGAGAGACGGCTCAGACGTACCTGCTGGATTCCGCGTAGCAGGGCATTGCCAGCGTGCCCCCCGCGTGAGGGCCCCTACCGCCGTACGACAACGCGACGGTTGTCGTACGGCTTCGAGAGGCGCACCCAGGGCACGTCCTCACGCTCGCCCAGCGCTTTCACCTCTTGCTGCGCGCCGCGCCGGTCGAAGATGACCTCGTAGCCGTAGACGCCATGGCCGGTCTCGCTGGCGGGGTCTTCGACAAGCGGGCGCGTCTCCCCGGGAGCCGCGTTTTTGAGCGCGCGGACGAGCGCAAAGCCCTGCGTGCTGGCGTAGCGCGCGGTGGCGAAGGAATCCACCCGCACCGTCGCGCGCAAGTGACACTCCGCCTGCTCGATGTTCACCTGGCGGATGCGCGGGCGCTCCGCGAAGGCACGTGCAATGGAGTCGCGCGCGCTCGCCGGTAGCGTGTCCACGCGCATGGCCCGCGCCTGGCGCTCCGGCGCGTCGCACGGCGGCAACGCACCGCTCCCGCATCCAGCCAACATGAGCGCGAGCAGGACAGCGGACGGCAAACGGCGGGCGGCGTGCGCTTTTCTCACGCGCGAGACATCGCTTCAACTCGAGAGACCTTCTCCCCTTCCCCCTTCTCAACTTTCTCCTTCTCCCAGCACCTCGGCGGCGCGGCGCAGGCGGCGCAGGCAACGCTCCTGGCCCAGGACCGCCATCATCGAGAAGACGCCGGGGCCGTAGCTGCGCCCGCTCACCGCTAGGCGCGCCGGGTGGATGAGCGCGCCCGCGCCCACGTCTTTCTCGTCCGCGAGGGCGCGCAGGTGATTCTCGACCGTCTCGGCGTCAAAGGCGTCAGCGGCTTCGAGGCGGTCGGCGAAAGCGCGCAGCAAGGCAGCGGAGTGGTCTTTCCAGCGCTTCTCGACGCCCGCTTCTTCGTACTCCTCGGGGGCTTCGAAGAAGAACGCTCCGTCGGTCGCCAGGTCATCGGCGAAGGTGATGCGCTCCTGCATCAGCGCGGCCACGTCGGTGAGGTAATCCTCGGAGGGCGTGAAGCCTTCGGCCTGGACGGCCTCGCGGCTGCGGGCGGCCACCTCCTCGGGCGGCAGGCGGTGCAGGTGTTGTTCGTTGAACCACTTCAGCTTGTCGAGGTCGAACTGCGCGCTGGACTGCGCCACACGCCCGAGGCTGAACGCCTCGACGAGCTCATCGAGCGAAAAGACTTCCTGCTCGTGGCCAGGGTTCCACCCCAGGAGCGCGATGAAGTTCAGTACCGCCTCTGGCTCGTAGCCCTGCTGGCGGTAGTCGCGCAGGCTCACGGGAATGCCGCCCTCTTGGGCGTCGCGCTTCGAGAGCTTGCCGCCGTGGGGGCTCATGATGAGCGGCAGGTGCGCCACGCGCGGCATCGTCCACCCCAGCGCGTCGTACATCAGCTTGTGCTTGGGGGTGGACGACAGCCACTCCTCCCCGCGAATGACGCAGGTGATCTTCATCTGGTGATCGTCCACGACGTTAGCGAGGTGATACGTCGGCAGCCCGTCGCTTTTGAGCAAGACCTGATCGTCGAGATCGTTGGTGCTGAAAGAGACGGAGCCCCGCACCTCGTCGGTGAACTTCACGCCCGTGTCTTTCGGCACCTTCAGGCGAATGACGTGGTCCGTGCCTTCGTCCAGGAGCCGCTGCGTCTCCTCCTCGGGGAGCGTGAGGCTGTTGTTCATCTTGCGGCGCGTGCGTGGGCCGTACTTCGGCTGCGGGTTGGCGTCGGAGCGGTTTTCGTCGCGCATCGCTTCGATCTCTTCGGGCGTGTCGAAGGCGTAGTAGGCGCGGCCTTCTTCCACGAGCCGCTCGGCGACGGGCCGGTAGCGGTCGGAGCGCTCGCTCTGGCGGTACGGGCCGAAGTCGCCCCCCGCGCCGGGGCCCTCGTCGTAGTCCAAGCCGCACCAGTCGAGGGCGCTCAGGATGTCCTCCTCCGCGTCTTCGACGAAGCGCGCGCGGTCGGTGTCCTCAATGCGGAGCAGGAACGCCCCGCCCGCTTTGCGGGCTACGAGGTAGTTGTAGAGCGCCGTCCGCAGCCCCCCGATGTGGAGCATGCCCGTCGGGCTGGGGGCGAAGCGCACGCGCTCGGCACCGGGAGCGTCGGCGGGGTCTCCAGAAGCAGTCATGCGGGTGCGGTGGAACGGGAAGAGCAAAGCATTCAACGCATTCGAGACCCCGGCGGGGATCACGATGGAAGAGCCACGCATGATGATAGCAAGCGACGCGCGAGGCCGAAAGAGGAGCGGCTTGAAAAATAGGCGACTTTGCGGCCGGCGGCGCCCGCGAGGCGAGGCTCCTGGCTTCCTCTGTTCGGGCCGTGCGCACGGGCTGGATGGGAAACAGACCTGCGGCCGGGGGGTTGAAGAGGCGCATTGCGGGCGCCCTACTAGGCCGCATGGCCCAGTTCTTGTTTTTCGTCTTCGCCCGTCCCTTTTCTTGCCGAACATCCGTCTTCTGCCCTTGCCCGCTTCCACCGTGCTCGCGCGCTACGCTAAGCGCCCGCTGCGACTACTGCTCGCCCTCGCGTTGCTGGCAACGGCGGAGCTGCTCCTGACGCCGCCTCCCGCCCACGCGCAGCGGCAAGCATCAGCAGGCGACGAGGCGGTGATCGATGAAATCGTGGCTGTGGTGGGCGACGACGTGATTTTGCGATCGGAGGTCGAGGGGCAAGTCCAGGCGATCATGCAGCGGCAGCAGCAACAGCAGGGGCGCCTGCCTCCTCGCGACCAGGTCTGGGACCGGGTGCTCCGAAACCGCATCGGCCTCCAGGTCCGGGCCATCCACGCGCGGCGCGACACCACCATCAGCGCCCCCGACTCGCGGGTGCAGCAGGCGCTGGAGCAGCGCATCGACCGTCTCGCTCAGCGGGCCGGCGGGCGCAGCGCGCTGGAGCAGGCCTACGGCAAGTCGATCAGCCAGCTCAAGGCCGACTTCGAGGAACCCATCCGCGACCAGCTTCTGGCGCAGCGCTTCCGGCAGCAGCGCATGCGCGAGGTCAGCGTCACGCCCAGCGAGGTGCGCGCGTGGTTCGAGGACGTGCCGCGCGACTCGCTGCCCACGGTACCGGCGACCGTGCAGCTTTCACATATCGTGCGCTACCCCGAGGCGTCCGAGAGCGCCCAGCGACGCGCCCGCGAGATCGCCGGGTCCGTCCGCGACTCCATCCTTGCTGGCGTGCCGATCGAAGAGATGGCCCGCCGCTACTCCGACGACAGCGCCACCGCCTCGCAGGACGGGCAGATGGAACGGCAGCTCTCGGAGCTGGTGCCGTCGTTCGCGGCGGTCGTCTCGCGGGCGCCCATCGGCGAGGTGACGGACGTATTCAAGACGCGCTTCGGCTACCACGTGGCGCGAGTGAACGAGCGCTCCGGCAACACCGTCAAGCTGAACCATGTTCTCATCGAGGTGGACAAGAGCGACGCCAGCGGCGCGGGCGCCCAGCAGTACCTGCAGGCGGTGCGCGACACGATCACGAGCCAAGGCGCCCCCTTCGCCCTGATGGCCAGCCGGCACTCCCAGGAACGGCGCTCGGCGCGGCAGGGCGGGCGCGTGACCGACCCGCAGAGCGGGGAGAGTGCCCTGCGCATGAGCAGGCTGAACGCATCCTGGAAAAGCACTCTACGTGGCCTGGAGGAAGGCGAGATCAGCCAGCCGCGCGAGGTCGAGCTTCTCAGTGGCGAGCGCGCCTTCCACATCGCCAAGCTCACCGAGCGCACGCCGCGCCACGAAATGAGCCTGGACGAGGACTACGCACGCATCAAGCAGTACGCCCTCCGCCAGAAAAAGCAACGCATCTACCGTCAGTGGGTCGAGCAGCTTCGCGAGGACGTGTACGTGGACGTGCGCGCTCAGCCCAGCGAACTCTCCGCCAGCGCTCGCTGAGCGGTAGCATACGCTCCTCCGTGGGGTGGCTGCATGCGGGACCGGACCGGCGGGGCGCTCGGCTGACCTGCGCCGTCGCTCGCGGGGCGCCCTTCTTTTTCTCGTGTCTTCCCTGTCTTCCTTATGGCCGATGCGCCCGTCTCTTCGAGCCTCGACGCCGCCGGCGAGGACCACGCGCTCGCCGACCGCCAGCTCGAGACGCTTGACGAGCTCGCAGGCGCTTACGACCGCCTGCGCGCCGAAATCGGGAGGGTCATCGTCGGTCAGGAGGAGATCATCCAGCGGGTGTGCACCGGGCTTTTCGCGCGGGGCCACGTGCTTCTGGTGGGCGTGCCGGGGCTGGCCAAGACGCTGCTGGTGCGCACGCTCGCCTCGGCGCTCTCGCTGGAGTTTAGCCGCATCCAGTTCACGCCGGACCTGATGCCCTCCGACATCACCGGCACCGAGATCATCCAGGAGCAGGGCCGCAACGGGGGCCCCGGCGAAGGGGGCGGCGGGCGAGGCTTTCGCTTCGCGCAGGGGCCAGTCTTCGCCAATGTCGTGCTCGCAGATGAGATCAACCGCACGCCGCCGAAGACGCAGGCAGCGCTGCTGGAGGCGATGCAGGAGCGCCACGTCACCGCCGCCGGCGAGACGTACGACCTAGAGGCCCCGTTCTTCGTCCTGGCCACGCAGAACCCTATTGAGCAGGAGGGCACCTACCCTCTTCCCGAGGCGCAACTCGACCGCTTCATGCTGAACCTGTGGCTCGACTACCCCTCCTTCGATGACGAGGTGCAGGTGGTGCGCCAGACGACCGCCGGCCACGAGGCGGAAGCCGAGCCGGCCCTTGGCCCCGAAGAGGTGCTGCGCTACCAGCAGCTCGTGCGCCAGATTCCTGTGCCCGACAACGTGATTCAGGCGGCCGTGCGCCTCGTGAGCCGCACCCGCCCGGACGGCGGCGGCGGCGGCGCGGACGGCAACGCCGGCGAGACGCCGGATTTCGTAAGCGAATACCTGAGCTACGGGGCCGGGCCGCGCGCCTCGCAGTATCTCATCCTGGGGGCGAAAGCGCGGGCGGCCCTCGACGGGCGCGCCGCCCCCCTGGTGGAGGACGTGCGCCGCATGGCCGTGCCGGTGCTGCGCCACCGCATCGTCACCAGCTTCAACGCCGAGGCCGACGGCATCACGCCCGTGGACGTGGTCGAACGGCTGTTGAACGGAGAAGCGTGAGCGCCGCACGTCGCGGCGGATTGTAGCACACGCGCTGCTGCCCGTAGTGCCGGCGCAGTCAAGTGTGGCGCAGTCAAGTGTGGCGCAGTCAAGTGTTGGGCAAAACGGGGGGTGCGGGCGAGACGGTCTTCGCCTCGGCGCAAACCCTACTGGTTCGGTCTTTGCGGATTCGACGAACTCCCCGTCCCCCGGCTGTTTCGCCACGCCTTCCGCGCCATGCGTCTGCTGCTTTCCCCCTTCGCGTTCTGCGCGCTGGCGCTCGCGGGCTGCGTGGCCGCCGCCTCTTCTTCCTTTTCCGGCGGGAACGCCTCTTCTGCCGAATCGCAGGAGGCCTCTTCCCCGCCGCCTGCCGACACGGCGGCGGCTCCGCGCTTTGGCCCGCAGGCGCTGGAACGCGCCCTCCACCGTGCCGTCAACCGAGCGCGTGAGGCGCAGGACCGGGCGCCGCTGGCCTGGAGCGACTCGCTGCGCCGCTTGGCGCGCTCCCACAGCCGCGACATGGCCCGGCGCGGCTTTTTCGGCCACGCGACCCCCGGCGGAGCCACGCCCACCGACCGGGCGCAGCGCCTCGGCTTTCCCGCCACGCGCCCGCTGGGCGAGGGCCGCCGCATCACCGTGGGCGAAAACCTCTTTCGCACGTCCCGCTACGAGGAGTTCCGCGACGTTTACCGGCGGCCCGAGGACGGCCCGGCCCGGCGCGCCGAGCGCGTTTACGACTGGAAGAGCAAACGCGAACTCGCCAGACAAACCGTCGAAGGTTGGATGGACAGCCCCTCGCACCGTCGCACGCTCCTGAGCCCGCACTACCGGCGGCACGGCCTCGGCGTCGCTTTCGCCGGCGAGCGGATCTACGTCACGCAGAATCTCTTTTAGAACTACGTGCCGCCATTCTGCTCTCTGCTCACTTATTCGGCCCGCTGCCTCGATGGATCCTGAGAAGTACTGTCGCGTCCACCTCGCCGAGCGGATCGATTTTACCGACGACCTGGCGGTCTTCCGCTTCCGCCCCGACGAGGCGCTTCCCTTCACGCCCGGGCAGTACGCCACCCTCGGGCTCGACGTGGAAGGCCGCGAGCGCCCGCTCCTGCGTCCCTACTCGGTGGCCTCGGCCCCGCATGAGGACGTGCTCGACTTCTTTGTGGAACGCCTCGAGGACGGATCGCTCACGCCGCGCCTGTGGGACCTGGAGCCCGGCGATACCGGTTGGGTGCGCCGCCGCATCGTGGGTCTCTTCACCCTCGACCGCGAGAGCGGCCGCCCGCGCCACCTGATGGGCGCGACCGTGACAGGCGTAGCTCCGTTCGTCAGCATCGCGCGCGCGCACCAGCACGCTCTCTCCAATGGCGATCATTCAGGCGAGCCGCCGCGCATGCTGGTGGTCCACGGGGCCAGCCACCCGCGCGAGTTGGGGTTCTACCACGAAGAGCTGGCCACCCTCGAGCGTGAGGGCTGGCTGCGCTACGTGCCCACCATCAGCCGCCCGTGGGAGCACCCCGACTGGGACGGCGAAACCGGACGCGTGGGCGACGTCCTGCGCAAGCACGCCGACGCGGAAGACTTCACGGCGCGCAACGCCGTGGCTTACGCCTGCGGCCATCCCGGCATGATCGAAAATGCGCACGCCATTCTGGAGCGCGCTGGCTTCGACGAGGAGCACCTGCACGAAGAAAAGTACTTCCGCGCGTAACGACGTTGCCCCGCCGCAAGGCCGCCTGGGCGGAGCGCCCTCCGCCATCTGCACGCTACAACGCCTCGCGTAGTCGCGCCCCCGCGTCCAGGCCCGACTCGACGGCGGCCCCGACGCGGCCCTGCCCCGCCAGCGCGTCGCCGGCGAAAAACAGGCCCGCCTCCGCCCCGTCGGCGAGGGCGTCCGCGTCGGCGGCCTCCTCGGGCAGAGCGTAGCGCCATCCCTGCTTGTCGGCCCAGCGCGGGCGGGCCAGGTCCTGCCCCAGCAGCCCGCCGACCAGCGCCGTCACCTCCGGCACGAGCGCCTCCCGCTCCGAGCGGAAGCGCGGGCGGCTCCAGTCCGGTCCCATCTGGGCGACGAGGACGCTTTCGGGCGCGGTGTCGTCGCTCCCTGGCGCGGGCACGTGGCCGGGCTTCTCCTCCTCAAAGCTCAGCCACGCGATCTCGTGCGCTCCGTCGGTGTTGAGGAGGCCGTAGCACCCGTCGGGCCGCTCCACGCGCCGGCGATAGGCCAGGACGAGCGTAAGCTGCGTGCGGTACGGCACCGGCGCCAGCGCTCCGGTCAGATGCTCCTGAAGGACATCGTCGCCGAGCCGGCTGGCTTTCAGCAAATCGGCCGTCTGCGGGGCGGGTGGGGTCAGCAAGACCGCCTCGAAGGGGCCGTGCTCACGGCCCTCCGCGTCGGTGAGGGTCCAGGCGTTGCCCGCTCCGTCTTCCCGGGAGAGGAGCGTGACGCGCGTCTCCGTCCGCACGTCTGCGCCGGCGGCCTCGGCGAGGTGCTTGCCCAGCCGGCTCACGCCGTCGCGGTAGGTCCACTTCGCCTCGGCGTTTTTCTCAGGGTCTCCTTCCTGGATGTCGCCGTCTTCCTCGAAAGTCCACACGTCACCTCGAATCTTTTCGAGGTCGTCGGTCGGAAGATCGTCGCGGACAAGGGATTCGAAGCGATCACTTTTTGTCTTGAAGTGGTTCGCCCCGTGGTCGTAGCGCACGTCACCCCGCCCGCGCGTAGCCGCCCGTCCCGCCACGCCGCGGCTTTTCTCGAAAAACGTGACCGGGAGGTCGGTATCGCGGAGGGCGTAGGCGGCGGCGAGCCCGCTGAGGCCCGCGCCGACGATGGCGAGCGACATGGCAGGGAGCGATTGGGCGAAGGAGCGGGACGCACATCCTCAAAGCCGAGCGCGGCCCGAACGATCCCGCGCGCCGGGAAACGATCTGGCGACTGCGGGTTTCCATCGGGTAGCGTCCCTCGCGGCGGAAACGTCGCCTCGCTCTTCCCGTCTCTTCCGCTTTCTTCTCGCGTGAAGACGTTTTTTCGCCTGCTCGCGCTGTTTATGGCAATGCCGGTCGTCGAGCTGGCGTTGCTGCTGCAAGTGTCGCGCTGGGTCGGCTTCTGGCCTACCGTCGCGCTCATCATCGCCACGGCAGTGGCCGGGAGCTACCTTGCCAAGCGCGAGGGCCTCTCGGCGTGGAACCGCCTGCAGGGCAGCCTCTCAGGCGGCGGTCTGCCCGGCGACGAAATCCTCGACGCGGTCATCGTCTTGATCGCCGGCGCCTTCCTCATCACGCCCGGCGTCCTGACCGACCTGATCGGCTTCAGTGGGTTGATCCCGCTCACGCGCGGCTGGATTCGCCGCCTGGCGAAACGGCGCCTCAAAAAAGCCGCGCGCGAGGGCCGCATTCAGGCCAGCTTTGGCCCCTTTGGCCCGGGCGGGGCGCACGCCCCCGGTGGCTCGGGCAGCCCGCCGGGCGCCCCCCCGGGCCCCACCGGCGCGGACGCCTCCTCCGCCCCCGGCGGCGCGGAGATCGGCGGCTCGCCGTCGCCCCGCGGCCCAGCCGCGCAGGACAACGGCGCGTCTCCAGGCGATCCTGCGCCCGGCAACGCCACGCCCGGCAACGCCACGCCCGGCAACGCCACGCCCGGCAACGCCACGCCCGGCAACGCTCCGTCCGGCAACGCCGCCTCGGATGACGGCGGGCGTTCCCGCTACCTGGGAAACCGCGGCGGCGACGAGCGCGACGGGCGTTCGCAAACCGGGCGTTCGCAAACCGAACCGTAGCGCAGCCCAGACCGGCCGAGTTCCCAAGACCCGACCGGCTCCCACCACGACTTCTCAAAACACGCGCGTCAGCCCGAGGCTTACGGCCCAGCCGTCGCCCAAGCCGCCGCGGTCGAGGCGCTTGGCCACGTCCACCCGCGCGACGCCCCCCAGCCCGCTGAGGCCGACCCCGATCTCGTGGTGGAAGCCGCCGTCGGGCATGTTCGGCCGGTAGCCCGCCGCCGTGAGGCGCTCGCGGCGCTCCTCCGCCAGCCAGGTGCGCGCGTGGCCACGTTCCACCCGCGCTGGGCGATGCCGTAGAGCCCCAGCGCCTCGAAAGGCGCGGTGCGGAAGTTGTGCTCCCAAAAAGCCGCCAAGCGCTGCTCCCCTTCGTAGGGCTCGCTCGCGACCCGCAGCGCGCCGAAATTGAACTCGGGATCCCGACGGTAGGTGATGGGTGATTCTCGGTTTGCAGGCGCCCCATCCACGATCCCACCGCCCCCATTTTCTCTGTGCGGTAGGCAAGAGCCAATAGGAGCGCCCAACATCAGTTCTGCAAATCATGCGGATTACTCTGCCGAGGCGCCGCGCCGCGCCTTCCAGCGCGCCGCGGTGGCGGGGCCACATAGGCCGCGTTGGTCGCCCCCGCCGGGCCGCCCGTCACGATGGAGAAATTCACCTCGGGGAACGCCTCGGCGACGTAGCCTTCGAGCACGCCGGCCTGGTGGAAGGCGGCGCAGGCGGTGGCGCAGAACGTCGAGCACAGCGGCAGGCCCTTCACAGAAGCATTCGCGCGGCGGGCCGGCCCTTGCAAACCGGACGCGCGCAGGATGCAGCGGCGCGCACGCCCCGGTGAACGATGGCCACGCCAGGCAAGTAACAGCAGATGATCGCTCTACTTCTTCGCTCCCGCGGCCCCGTGCCTGCCGACGCTCCTGAGACCTTCGCGCTGGCGCTTCGGTCGCTCGACGGCGTGGGGCGCGTGACGGCGCGGCGCCTTACCGAGCACTTCGACGGGCCAGGCGACCTGCGCGACCACTCGCGCGAGCAGGTGCTGCTTCGCATCAAGGGCGTGGCCAACGCCGAACAGATCGTCCGGCGCCTCTTTGAGGGCAACGCACTGCCCGAAGCGCTCGCCGAGGCCAAGGAGCGCGTCCGGGCCCTCGACGAGCGAGGGGTGACGCTGATCGGCCCGCGCTCGGTGGACTGGCCACGCGGACTGGGCGCGCTGCCCCCGGCGGAGCGCCCGCTCCTGCTCTGGGCGCACGGCCACGCGGAGGCCCTGCCCCGCCGCCCGTCCGCCGCTTTTCTGGCGCGCCCGCCGTTGGCGGAGGCCCCCTTTGAGCGCGCGCAAGCGCTGGCCGGGCATCTCCTCGCGCGGGGCGGCATGCCGGTCGTCGGGGCGCAGAGCGGCTTCGACGTGGCCCTTGCCAAGCGCGCCGCCGGGCAGAACGCGCCGGCGGCGATGGTCGCCGCGTGCGGGCTGGGGCAGGTGCCGCGCGAGGTGCGCCCCGTTGCCAGCCAGGTGGTGCGCGCCGGGGGGCTCCTGCTTTCCCCCTTCCCCATGCAGCACGGCCCCTTCGAGCACGACGAGCGCGAGCGGGCGCAGGTGCAGGCCGCCGTGGCGCGCGCTGCCGTCTTCGCGCCGCCCGAAGCGAGCACGCCCGAAGCCCACGCCCTCGAATGGGCCACGGACGCCGGCCCTCCTGCTTTCGTGCTGGGCGACGAGGCCCCCGGCAACGCCCAATTGGTCCGCGGCGAAGACGACTTCGACGCTGTGCTCGACGCAGCCACGCGCGAGGACGGCACGTAGCCGGCCCCGGGGCGGGCGACCCCGCGTCTCCACACGAGGAGCGCGGCGCCCCCATTCGAAACCACGCGCCACTCACGGCTCCCCTCTCCCCTCTTGCCCGAAAACGTGCTCTTCGTGTTCCTCGACGGGGTGGGACTCGGGCCGCCGGGGCCGGGCAACCCGCTCGCGGCAGCGGCGTGGCCGGGCTTCCGCGCGCTCGCCGGCGGGTCCGACTGGACGAGCGAGGCCCCCGTGCTCACCGAGGCGGATCACGTCTTTCGCCCCATCGGCGCGCGGCTGGGCGTGGAAGGGCTTCCCCAGAGCGGAACCGGACAGGCCACGCTCTTCACCGGCACAAACTGCGCGGAGCGCGCCGGGCGCCACTTCGGTCCGTTTCCGCACTCCACGGCCATGCCGCTTCTCGCCGCAGAGAGCATCTTTCACAAGGTCCAGGCGCAACTCGGCGAACGCGACGAGCCGTGCGCCTTCGCCAATGCCTACCCGCCGCGCTTCTTTGCTCACGTCGAAAAACGGGATCGCTGGACCGTTACCACGCGCGCCGCCCGGGGCGCCGATGTGCGCCTGCGCCGCCGCGCCGATCTGGACGCCGGCCACGCCCTCGCCGCCGACCTCACCGCCGAGGCGTGGCGCGACCACCTCGATCTCGACGTGCCGCGCCGCTCGCCCGCGCAGGCGGGGCGGCAGCTCCTGCGCCTCGGCCGCGGTCACGCTTTCACGCTCTTCGAGTATTACCTGACCGACAAGGCCGGCCACGGGCGCGGCGCGCGCACTCCGCAGGGCGTTCTCGCGGACCTCGGCGCCTTCTTCGAGGCGTTGCTGGCGGACTTTCGCCCCACCAAGGAGCTCCTGCTCGTCACCAGCGACCACGGCAACGTCGAAGACCCGTCGCGCAAGACGCACACGCTCGCGCCCGTGCCGCTGGTGGCCTACGGGCGCGGGGCCCAAGCCTTCGCCGGCGTCCAAGACCTGACGGGCGTCGTCCCGGCCACGCTGAAGGCGCTGGGCGCCCCGCCCGCCGGCGCCTCCGAGCGCGTGGCCTCGACGGGCTGAGCGAAGCGCGTGGCGCGAAGAGCGTGGCTTCGCGGCAGGCCACGCGCGCCTTCTTTTTTGCGCGCGTTCCCTTACCGTGAAACCGGCGCCTCTACCCTCTGCCTGCCCGCCCTTTCCGTGAACGGCCCTTCTCCCGGCAGCGTCCTGACGCTTTTCGACTGGATCTTGGTCGTCGGCTACTTCGTGATCTCGTTCGGGATCGCCATCTACTTCTACCGGCGCGCCTCGAAGGACACCTCGGAGTTTTTCCTCTCGGGCCGGCAGATGCCGTGGTGGCTGGCCGGCACCTCGATGGTGGCCACCACCTTCGCCGCCGACACGCCCCTGCTCGTCACTGAGATCGTCGCCTCCGACGGGATCGCGGGCAACTGGATCTGGTGGAACTTTGCCTTCGGCGGGATGCTGACGGTCTTCTTCTTCGCCCGCCTCTGGCGTCGCAGTGGCGTGATGACGGATGTGGAGCTGGTGGAGCTGCGCTACGACGGGGCCCCCGCCGCGTGGCTGCGCGGGATCAAGGCGGTTTACTTTGGGCTCTTGCTCAACGTCGTCATCATCGGCTGGGTGTCGCTGGCGATGGAGACGATCATCGACACGCTCTTTCCCGGCCTCACGCTCTTCGGGCAGACGGAGTTTGCCGTGCTGGGCATGACGTACAGCGCCTCGCTGGTGGTGACGGGGGGGCTGGTGCTGGTGGTGGCGGTGTACTCGCTGCTCTCCGGGCTGTGGGGCGTGATGGTGACGGACTTCTTTCAGTTTTTCATCGCAATGGGCGGGACGGTTGCACTGGCGGCGTTTGCGCTGAATGCCCCGGAGGTCGGCGGCATCTCAGGGTTGCGCGAGCAGCTTTCCGACTCGACGTTCAACATGTTGCCGCGCCTCACCCTCGGCAGCGCGGCGGAAGGGGCTGGCGCGCTGACGCTGAGCGGGCTGGCGTTCGTCGCCTACATCGGCGTGCAGTGGTGGGGAAGCTGGTACCCCGGCTCCGAGCCCGGCGGGGGCGGCTACATCGCGCAGCGCATGATGAGCGCAAAGGACGAAAAAAACGCGCTCTTCGCCACGCTCTGGTACACGGTGGCGCACTACTGCCTGCGGCCCTGGCCGTGGATCATCGTGGCCCTCTGCGCGCTGGTGATGTTTCCGGAACTGCCCGAAGGCCAGAAGCGCTCCGGCTTCGTGATGGTGATGCGCGACGTGTTGCCGCCCGGCCTGCTGGGCCTGCTCTTCGCGGCGTTTCTGGCGGCGTTTATGAGCACCGTCTCCACGCAGCTCAACTGGGGCGTCTCCTACCTGATGAATGACTTCTGGAGCCGCTTCGTGCAGCCGGAGGCTTCGGAGCGGCAGCAGGTCTTCCTCTCGCGCGTGCTGACTTTCGCGCTGGGCCTGCTGAGCCTAATCGTCACGGCCAACCTCCAAACCATCGAGCAGGCGTGGGGCCTCATTCTCTCCGCCTCGGCGGGGCTGGGGCTGGTCTTGATCCTCCGCTGGTACTGGTGGCGCGTGAACGCCTGGAGCGAGATCGCCGCCACGGTCACGCCCGTCGCGCTGGTGGTCGCGGCGCTCCTTCTGCCAGAGGGCGTGCAGGTGCCCGGCCTGCAAGCCGAGTTCCCGGCGAACCTCTACGCGGTCGTCAGCTTCACGACGGTCGTGTGGCTGGGGGTGACGTACGCCACGCGCCCGACTTCCCCGGCCACGCTGGACCACTTTTACAAAAAGGTGCGCCCCGGCGGCCCCGGCTGGAAGCCCCTGCGCCGCCGCCACCCTGGCGTGGAACCGGACGCCGGCTTCGCGCGCCTCTGGTGGGACTGGCTGCTGGGCGTGGCCTTCGTCTACCTGACGCTCTTCGGCGTAGGGAAGCTGCTGCTGGGCAACGCGCTGCTGGGCGCGGGGCTGCTGTCAGGCGCGCTCGCCGCGGCGGCGCTCCTGGGGCGCGACCTCAGCGGCACGGGGGCGGGCCAAATCTTCGCCGCGGACGGCCGGGAACCGACCGCGCGCGAGGAAGCCGGCGGGGCGTGACCGGCAACCAGGCGATGGGGCAGCAACGCCCCGAGCACCAGCATCTGCTCTGCGGGCTGAAGAACCGCCGCCGTCCGTCGTCCACGGCGCTGTGGGCGGAGCGAACGAGTGCTCCTGGGGCGACCGCCGTCGAATCCACAATCTCCGACCGGGATTCCTTCACGGCGCGAAGTCTTCTACGCACAACTGATCGCCACACCGCGCAGCCGTCTCGGGGCGGTTAGTAGCCACGACGACGACGCGCCCCGCCGCGCGCCACTCGCCGGTCACGTCCTCAACCATCGCCAGGCCCGCCTCGTCGAGATTGGCCGTCGGCTCGTCCAGCAGCAGAAGCAGCGGCGTGGCCAGGAGCGCCGCGGCGTACTTCACGCGCT
>PXTT01000043.1:5563-52683 GCA_003022535.1 Bacteroidetes bacterium QS_9_68_14 | reverse complement strand
GCCAGCCCCACGCGGCGAAGCGCCGCCTCGATGCGCTCTTCGGCCTCGGGCAGGCGGCGCGCCCGCGCCAGAAAGCGCAGGTTCTCCCGCGCCGTGAATCCGCCGTACACGTGCAGATACGGCGCTACCAACCCGCTCCGCAGCGGGCGCTCGGCACGCGTGAGGGCCCGCCCGTCATGCCAGAGGCGTACCTTGCCCGCCGACGGGCGCACCACACCCGCCAGAAGGCCCAGCAGCGTGGACTTACCCGTTCCGTTAGCTCCCGTAATGGCAACTGACTGGCCGCCCTCGACGGTAAGCGCGAGATTCCGGAACAGCAGCCGCCGCCCGAACCGCTTGGCCAGCCCGTCGGCGACGAGTCGAGACATGCGGGCGCGGGGGAGCAACGGGAACGCGGAGAAAGGGCTCGCCCGGAGGCGCGGCTACCGCTGCGCGGGCGCAACGCGGCGCCGCGACGGGTCGAGGGGTCCAGAGGCGGGGCACACTTCGCCCCTAAAGTAGCGCGGCGCAGACTGCAAGGTCAACGGCACCTGCGCCGCCGGCGCTCGTATCTCTCTTTGCCTGAAATACCATGCCCGCTCTCGCCTCGTCGTCCTCCCCCGCCGCCGCCTCCGAAGAAGACACGGCCCTCTTCGGACACGACGCCACCGAGCGCATCGTGGACGTGCAGCCGCTCCTACGCGGCGAGCACGCCCGGCAGGCGAAGGTGCGCCTCTACCGCCGCAGCCCTGACGGGGAGCGCGTGGCCGAGGAAACCGACGACTTCTACCCCTTCTTCTTCCTCTCCGATGCCACGCTCCTGGACGGCTTCCCGAGCGGGCGGTACCGCCACGAGGCGCTCTCGGGCGACGGCTTCTTTCGCCACCTCGTGGCCTTCCGGTCGTGGGGCGCGTTCTGGGACGGCGTGCACCACGTCGAGAAAAAAGCCGGCACGCGCGACGAGGGCCAGCCCGACGAGCTCTACCTGATGGGCAGCCCCGTCCAGCAGTACCTCCTGCAAAGCGGGCGCACCTGCCTGAAGGGCATGGCGCCGGACGACCTGCACCGCCTCCAGCTCGACATCGAGACGCGCTCGACCGGCGATTTTCCCAACCCCGAACGCCCCGAAGACGAAATCATCCTCGTCGCCCTCTCGGACAACCGCGGCTGGGAACGCCTGCTGGACCGCCACCATCTGCCCGAACCCGTTCTGCTCGAAGAGCTCGTGCAGGTGATCCGTGAGAAAGACCCCGACGTGATCGAAACGCACAACGGGTTCCAGTTCGACTTCGACTACATCCGCACGCGGTGCGACATGCACGGCGTGGCCTTCGCGGTGGGGCGCGACGGCTCGACGCCCCGCACCTGGGACTCCTCGATTCGCTTCGCGGAGCGGATGGTGGACTTCCCCGCTCTTAAAATCACCGGGCGCCACGTCATCGACACGTACTTCCGCGTGATGGCCTACGACGTGTTCAAGCGCGACCTGCCCGGCTACGGGCTGAAAGACGCCGCGCGTTACTTCGGCTTCGCCGACGAGAGCCGCACCTACGTCGAGGGCGACGCGATCACCGCCCTCTGGGAGGACGATCCCGAGCGCCTGCGCGAATACGCCCTGGACGACGTGCGCGAGACGCGCGCGCTGGCGGCGCACCTCTCCGGCTCCCCCTTCTACCTCACGCAGATGCTCCCGATGCCCTACGGGCAGGCCGCACGCACCGGGCCGGCCTCCAAGATCGAGAGCCTGTTTATTCGCGAGCATCTGCGCGAGCGGCGCGCCTTCCCGCGCTCGGAGTGGGGCAGCCAGTCGGTCGGTGGCTACACCGACATTTTCGTCACCGGCGCGGTAGGGCCGGTCGTCTACGCAGACGTAGAGAGCCTGTACCCGTCGATCATGCTGTCCGACGGCATTCAGCCCGAGGGCGACACGCTGGATCTCTTCCCTCGCCTCCTGCGCCGCCTGACGGACCTACGCTTCGACGCCAAGCGCCAGATGAAAAACGCCGACGACGAGGACGCGCGCGGCGAGCTGGACGCGCGGCAGTCGTCATACAAAGTGCTCATCAACTGCTTCGACCCTGAAACGGAGATCATGACCGCCCGTGGCGCGAAAAACGTGTGCGACGTGGAGGTCGGCGACCGCGTCTACTCGCTCAACCCCGACACGCTGGAGGCCGAGGTCAAGCCCGTGACGCACGTGCACGAGCAACCGCACTACGAAGGCGAAATGGTGCAGCTGAAAAATCGATTCGTGGACCTGCTCGTGACGCCCAACCATCGCCTGCTCACGAACAAGGTCAACGGCTACCGCGAGACGGGCTACCAGTGGCGCGAAGCGCGCGACTTGTTCGAGACCAAGTGCCGCCATCACCTGCCGCCGCGCTCGGCGCTGACGGAGGGCCACGCGCCCGCGACGTTCGACCTGGCAACGCGTTGCCGCCAGCACGATTTCGACTTCAAGACGGACGGGAACGGACGTATCAAAGACCCACGCCAGCAGGCTCGCTGGATTCCGCGCCGCTACGACATGAACGACTGGCTCGAACTCATGGGTTGGTTCGTCAGTGAAGGCTGCCTCTACACGTCAGAGCGGAAGGACCACGGATACACCGTTCGCGGGGTCGCGCACAAAGTCACGCTCAGCGACAAAACGCCGCACCACCGGACGGCCATTTGTAACCTTTTGGACCGCATGGGGCTTTCCTATCACGAAGGGGTCAACGGGCTGGCCTTCTCGAACAAACTCATCCACGGCCTGCTGGCGCTCGATTGCGGCAAAGGTAGCTACGAAAGGCGGCTGCCTGCGTGGCTCTTCCACCATCCCGCCTCGCAACTCCAGCATCTATTCGACGCGCTCTACAGGGGCGACGGCGATCAGAACAGTTTTTACCGCTACTCTACGGTGAGCCGACGGCTCGCAGACGATGTGGTCCAGCTTGCATTGCATCTGGGATACAACGCGCAGGTGCTCGGGAAAGACAGCGGGTGCTTCCGCATCGGCATCAACTCGCGCGAAGGCGGGCGCGGGATCGCACCGGTCGTCAAGCACGAACAGCGGCAACGCGTTGCTTACGAAGGCTCCCTCCACTGCGTTACGGTCGCCGACAACCACACCGTGCTGGCCGGGCGGAACGGCACGTTCAACTGGGTGGGGCAGAGCTTTTACGGCTCGCTCGGGTTCAGCCTCTCCACCTTCAACGACTTCGAGGAGGCCGACAAGGTCACGCGGCGCGGCCAGGAGATCCTGCGCCAGATGATCGGCGCGATCCAAAAGCGCGGCGGTGAGGTGATCGAGTCCGACACCGACGGCGTCTTCTTCGTCCCGCCCGCGACGTACGACGGGGAGACCGTGCGCGGCGACGCCGACGCGGAGCAACGCTTCACTGAAGCACTCACGAGCGCGTTGCCGGAAGGCATCCGCGTGGGCTTCGACGGGCGCTACCGGCGGATGCTCTCCTACAAGAAGAAAAACTACGCCCTCCTCGGCTACGACGGCGACCTGAAGTTCAAAGGCTCCTCGCTGGTGGCGCGCTCCAGCGAGCGCTTCGGGCGGCGCTTTGTGCGCGAGGCCGTGCGCCTGCTGCTGGAGGAAGACCTCGACGCCCTCCACCAGCTCTACATGGATACGCGCCGCATGGTGGAGGCCAGCGACTGGCCGGATGGGGCGCGCAGTTTCGCCCGCACCGAGACGCTCAAGGACACCCTCGCGCAGTACGAGGCGGACGTGCAGTCCGGCCAGCGCACGCGCACGGCCCCCTACGAGCTGGCCCGCGAGCTGGCCCAGCAGGAGGGCCGCGAGGTGCGCAAGGGCGACCGCATCAGCTACTACATCACCGGGCAGGGCCGGGGCGTGACTGCTTTCGAAAACTGCAAGCTCGCCGACGACTGGACCCCCGACGCCCCCGACGAAAACACGGCCTACTACCTCGACCGCCTCGACCGCTTCACCGAGAAGTTCGAGCCGTTTTTCGCAGAGCATGACTTCCGCCGCCTCTTCTCGCCAGAGGACCTGTTCGGCTTCTCGGCTGGCGACATCGCGCTGCAGCGGCAACGCCACGAGCCCGAGGGCGCGGAGTTCGACGACGAGGTACCCTTCTGAACGCCTGCGGCGCTGGACGGCGGCGGACCGTGAGCCGAGTTGCCCGCCCCATCGGGGGACGGCGGCCTTTCAACTCGCAGCGTGCTGCCGGCGTGGCAACGCGCGCGCCAGCCGCGTCATCTGCCGTCAGGCCGTCGCCATCTATGGTCCGCCGTCGAATCCACCGCCGGAGATGAGAATTCTTCTACTCCTCCAGCAGGTCGCCGGGCAGCCCCTCAATGTCTTCGAGATGGTCCTCCGGCTCCGGCCGCACGAGCGCGAGGATGGCTCCGTGTGGCACGATGAGGTAGTCGTCGCTCTCGTATCGGATCTCAACGGCCTTGTCCTGAAGGAAGAAAGCGTAGTCGCCGGCCTCCGCCTGAAGCGGCAGGTAGCGCACCTGGCTGTCGTCCTTCCACGCCTCGCCCTCCGAGTACTCGGGGTTGGGCATCACATGGCCCGGGCCACAACGCACGATGCGCCCGCCGCGCACCTTCTCCTTCTCGGCCACCGAGGCGGGCACTAGCAGGCCGCTCTCGGTTTGCTCCTGGCCTTCCTCGAGGCGCACGAGCACACGGTTGCCAACGACGATCAGCTCGCTCATTACAGGTCGTGGTTGTAGGAAGTGACGTTGCGGCCGGCCTCAACGAGTGGCATGGGCACGCGGTCCGCGCGGCGCGCCAAAGAAGCTGCGAAAGGCAACGCGCGGCTCGCCGCTGCTCCAGAATCAGGTGCCGGCCGTTAGCAACGCCCTCGGCCCATTCGCCTTGCGGGAACAGGCGGCGTCAAGTCGACGCCCCCCGCAGCCTGGAGCCCCCCCTCTATCGTCTTCCTCCGTCCGAATTCGTAGCGCGGATTCACTGCTCCAACCGCGCCAGCGCTGAGCGCGCGGACTGCTCCAGGCTCTGCGCGTAGTCGAAGTTCTCTTCGTCGAGCGCCTTTCGGTAGGCAGCGCGTGCCTTTGCGGGCCGGCCTTGCGCCTCGTGGATCTCGCCGAGGTAGAACTGGCCCCACGGCGCCCACTTGGCCTTTGGATCGCCAGGACGGCGCACGGCAAAGCGGTAGGCGCGCCGGGCCTTGTTCCACCGCTTCTGCGCCTGGTAGACGCGCCCGCGCCGGTAGGCGGCCTCCCCCCGCTCGGCGGCCGTGGCGTCCGGCGCCTCGAAGACGCGCGTCAGCAGCGAGTCGGCGCGGGCGTAGCGGCCCGCGTCGTAGGCGTTCTGCCCCAGCAGAAGCGTGCGCTGACGCGGCGTCATCGGGGCGTCGAGGCGCTTGGCGGCCCCGCGGCGGGCGGCGCGGTCGGAGTCGAAGTCACGCGCGGTTTCGACCTTGCGGTAGTGGCGCAGGGCCTCGCGGCGGCGGCCCTGCATTTCGAGGGCTTCGCCGAGGCGCAGGTGCGCCTTCGCGCGCAGGGCCGCGCCGTCGTGACGGCTCAGGTAGCGGCGGTAGTGCCGAGCGGCTCCCTCGAAGTCGTCGGTGCGGAAGAGCGCCTGTGCGCGGTAGTAGTCCAGATATTCGAGGTAGAAGTAGGCTGGCGTCGCCGCGCGTTCGAGCGCCGCCCGCAACACGCGCGCCGCCTCGGTGGCACGGTGCGTGTTCAGGAGCGCCAGCCCGTAGAGGTGCGCCACCAGCAGGCTCTTCGGGCGCTTCTGGTGCCACCGCGCGAGGCGTTGCCGCGCTTTCTCGGCGTCGCGGAAGAGCGCCAGGTCCACCAGCGCCAGCATGAGGCCGGCGGGCAACTGGTGGAGCCGACTCTGCGTGGCCGCCTGCGCGAGCTCCGCGCGCCCCTGCGTCACCGAGCCGTCGAAGCCGAGAAACGAAAGCAACCCGCGCCACGGCTCCGGCAACGACCCCACGACGGTGTGCAAGAGGCCCTGCCCCATCAGCGCGTCGGCGCGGGCGGGGCTGCGGGGGTTTTCCGCCAGGTCTTCGTAGCGGCCGAACGCCGAGCGCGCCGCCCACGCCGCACGCGTGTGGCTGCCGGTTTTCACCCGTGCGATGACGCGCAGCAACGCCGTCTCGGCGCGCAGGTAGCGTTTCCAGGGCCCGTCCGGCGCGTCATCGAGGCGCTCCCCCAGCGCGTCGGCGCGCTCGAAGAAAGCGTCGAAGTGTGCCTCGTCGTCCGTCACCAGCCCCTTGAGAAGCGCCATGAGCGCCCGGTGATGTGTGGCCGCGGCGGCGCCGTCCGGGCGTGCGGCAAGACGGTTCAACGTCGCTTTCGCCGGCCCCATGCGAAAGGCGAAGAGCTGCCGCCGCGCCGTTCGCATGAGCCGCGCCGAAGCCGTCGTCTTTGCCGGCAGCGGGCGCCCCGACAGCGGGTCGCTCGCCGCCGTCTGGGCGCGCACGCCCGTCGCGTCACTGCTGGCAACGACCACCGCCAGGAGCACGCCCACCGCGAATCCGGCAACGCGTTGACACATAGCACCCCTCGCCAATCGAAGATCGACCGTCACGACCGTTCCGCCGAGCGCGTCCCTCGCTGCGCCGGTTCGCCGACCGTGGTTTCCACGTCTTCAGCCATGCCGTCGCCGCCCGGCGCCGCCTCGCGCGCAAGCTGGTTTTCGCTATCAGCCACGACGGAGGCGACCATCGCGTCGCCGGTAATGTTGTTGGTGGTGCGCAGCATGTCGAGCGGGCGGTCCACCCCCACGATCAGGGCGATGCCGGCGGCGGGGATGCCGAAGTTTTCCAGCACGATCACCAGCATTACGATGCCGGCGGAGGGCACCGCCGCCGTCCCGATGGAAATGAGCACCACCAGTAGGATAAGCTCGATCTGCTGCCCGAGCGCCAGCCCGATGCCCAGCACCTGCGCGATGAAGAGCGCCGCCACGCCCTGATACAGGGCCGTCCCGTCCATGTTGATCGTCGCTCCCAGCGGCAGGACGAACGAGGAGGCTTCTTCGCTAACGCCAAGGTTGTTCTCCGCGCAGCGCATTGTGGCCGGGAGCGTGGCTCCGCTCGAAGAGGTCGAGAAGGCCACGAGCTGCGCCGGCGAGATTCCAGAGAAAAAGCGACTCATCGGCATGCCGGTAAAGAGGCGCAGCAGCAGCGGGTACACCACGAAGACCATCGTCGCCAGCCCCAGCACCACCGCGAGGCAGTAGTACGCCAGCGCGCCCAGCAGATTCAGGATGTCGCCCGCGCTGTCGGCGGTGATCGTGGTGATCGTGTCGGCCAGGAGCGCAAAGACGCCCACCGGCGCGACCAGCATAATCAGCTCCACCAGCTTGATGACCAGATCGTTCAGGGCGTCGAAGCCTCGCACGAGCGTCTGCGACTTTTCCTCCGGAATCATCAAGAGGCCAATTCCCACGAAAATCGCCACGAAGACGATCTGGAGCATGTTCGCGTTGTCGGTGGCGGCGCTAAAGAAGTTGCCCGGCACCATGTCCACCAGCGGCTGGAGCGGGCCGCGTTGCTGCGCGCTCTCCGCCAGGCCTTGCCCCTCCTCCACGTTTTCCTGGTACTGCACCTGCAGGCGCTCGCTCAGCTCCTGCGGCACGGTGTCGCCCGGCTGCATCACGTTGACGAACAGCAGCCCCACCGCGATGGCGATGGCCGTAGTCATCAAGTACATCCCCATCGTCTTCCCCCCGATGCGCGAGAGCTGCCCCAGGTCCGAGAGCGAGGTGACGCCCACCACCAGCGACGCCAGCACCAGCGGCACGGCGATCAGCTTCAGCAGGTTCAGGAAAATGGTCCCGAACGGGGCGATCCAGTCGCTCGTGAAGCCGCCCCACCCCGCCATCGCGGCCACGACGCCGTAGGCCAGTCCCAGCACCAGCCCGATGATGATCTGCCAGTGCAGCTTTTTATACCAGGGCATTTGGAGTGCGGGGGGTGGGAGTGCAGGAGCGTTCCTTGTGCGCGTCGCTGCAATGTAGCAGCCCGGCGCGAGAAAATCAGGGAGCAACAGCAACACGACCCCAGCGTGGAAAAAACCGCCGCCACGGGCCGCCACGCAACGATCACAGCACGGCGCCACCGATCATCGCGGCGGCGGCCCCGACGGCCGTGCAGAGCACGTTCACGCCGTTGTTGTCCAGAAACGGCACGCCGCCGGCGCGCCGGTTGCGCTCGCCGGCGCCGGTGCGCGGCGCCTCGACGAGGCACCCGGTCTGCGCGTGGCGGTAGCGCGCCTGGAGGAACGCCCCGGCCAGGCTGTCCGCCGCCGCGCCGAGGAAACCGGCCCCGGCGGCCCCCAGCGTGGCCGTTGCTGCCGTCACGCCCGGTGGCAGCAACGCTGCCCCGGCCCCCAGCCCCGCGCTCGCGCTCACCGCAAGCGCTCCGCCCGCCGCCGCGAGCGTTCCGACGCTTGAGACGGCTCCCGACGCCCCGGCCTCCACGCGCCGCCCTGCACGCAGCGAAAACGGCGCCCCGCCGAAGCGCCGGCCGACTTCGGTGGCCCACGTGTCCGCCGCCGCTGCCGCGAAGGCGCCGACGAAGCCCCAGAAGCAGAGCGCCGCGCCCTCCGGCACGACCGCGGCCCCCAGGAGTAGCGCCCCGGCCACGCCGCCGTTGGCCCCCACCTGGCGCGCGTCGCGGGGTCCTTCGCTCTCTGCACGCGTGGCCTCACTGGCTTTCTCGGCCTCACTGGCTTTCCCCTTCGAGAGCCCCGCCGATGTCCCGAAGAAGACCAGCGCCGGAGCCGCCCATGCTCCGCCCCCCCATCCAGCGATGCCCGCTCCCAGCGCCCCCGCCAGGAGCGCCGCCGCGCGCGTGAGCAGGCCGGCACGCCACGCCAGCAAGGCGAAGGCGCCCCCCGCCGCGAGTGCGACGGCGAGGCGCCCAGGTGAGGTCGTCAGGGTCGTGAGGAGCGGCATCACTCGGCCACGGCACTGCCTGCCCCGTCGGAGGCACTGGGAACGTCCACCAGCAGCGAGATGCGGATCGTGTTGGCCAGCGGGTCGTCCCCTTCGAGCGGGAAGACGTACGAGAAGTCCACTCCGATGATGTTGTAGCGCAGCCCGGCTCCAAAGTTGAGGAACTGGCGGTCCCCGAAGTCAGGGTTCTCGTAGTAGTAGCCGGTGCGCAGCGCAAAGAGCTGGCTGTACCAGTACTCCAACCCGCCGCCCACGGTGATCTGTTGGAGCGGGGCGATCTGGCCCTCCTGCACGTTCCCGCTCGGCCCAATTTTGTCTTTCGCGCCCCACGCACTGAAGATGGCTTCGTAGAACGGGTCCACTTCGCGCCGGGTGTCCGGCTCATCCCCTTCGCCATCCCCGTCTTCAACCTCCGTTTCGACATTGGTCAGGAGCTTGCCGAAGTCCAACGCGACGGTCAGCTCGTTGAACTCATCGAACTGAAACGTCGAAGCCGCTCCAAAGCGCAGGTGCTGCGGGAGGGGGTCTTTTTCATCGGTGCTTTCGTCGTAGTCGATGGTCGGCCCCATGTTCGAGAGATTGGCCCCGGCTGAGAGCGTGGTCTCGATGCCGCCCAGCGCGAAGGGGCGCGTGCGGTAGAGCGCCGCCAGATCCACCCCGACCGCATACGCCGTCCCGTCGATGTTTTCCAAGTCGCTGGCGAGCTGCGAGTAGATGGCGCGCGCGCCGGTGCCGAGGGCGAAGCGCTCTCCGAGCGTCACGCCGTAGGAGACCCCGGCTGCCAGATCGAAAGACCGGAAGTCGTTGACTTTGACGTTCTCGTTGTTGCGCCGCTCATGCTCGCCGAGGTTCATGAAGGCGACCTGGCCGCCCAGGGTGCCGACCCCGTCTACGTGGTACTTGCCCGCCAAGTAGTCGAAGTAGAGGTTCGTGTTGAACTCCGGCAGCCAGTTGGAGTGCGTAATGCCGACCTCTGCGCCCTCCTGGAAGCCCAGGCCTGCCGGATTCCACCAGACGGCGTTGGCGTCATCGGCGAGGGCCACGCCGGTGTTGCCCATGCCGGCCGCGCGGCTGTCCGGCTCGATGCGCAGAAACGGGACGGCTGTCGTGCTCACCTGCGCCTGCGCGGCGGGGGCCGCGAGGCCGGCAGCAGCGAGGAAGAGCACCGTCGCGGTAGCGAGGCGAGCGAGGAGCCCGCGCAACGCCGACGAGCGGCCGGCAGCGGGCAACGAGCGAGCAGGCATGATGGCGTAATGCGCCTTGCGTGGAAGAACGTCGAGAAGCAACGCTCCCCAGAGCCGGCGTGGCCCTTGCGAAAAAGCGCAGGCGCCGACAGTAAACACCTGCCGAGCGGGCCACGCGGCACGCGTGACGCAAATGAGAACGACGCGCGCCAAAAAAGGGAGCCGTAGCGCGTGCTTCGAGGCGTCTCCGGCAGTGGGCAAAAGGAAATGCTTGAAGATACGCTCGCCACACGGTTCGCGTGTCGCGCATCATGAGCGCATCATGTTTTACGAGTATACCGAAGCGTTCGGCAGAGACGCAAGGCTACCCGGTGGTCATCCGTGGTCTTCCCACTGATCGGCTTGCGCGCGCAGGCGGTTCAGCCGGTCGAGCGCGTCGGAGATGTCCGCTCGCGCAGCCTCGACGTCATCGAGCGGATCGGTAAAAGCCGGTCCCAGGTCTTCTGCACGCGCCAGCTCGGCGAGCAGTTGCGCGTTGCCCGAGATCACCGCCAGCGAATTGTTTAGGTCGTGACACACCTCTGAAAGCCGCTCGCGCAGAGGCGCTTCGAGAGCTTCTTCTTTCTCGTCGTCCGGCGGGCCGGGGCGGTCCGCCGGCGCTCCGTTCGGGGACGGATTTTCGGAATCGGAAACAGGGGAGTCCGTCGTTTCGGGAGGCACGCTTGTAGGCGGTGGGGTAGAAATGTACGAGAGCAACCCAGGAGACCACGCGGCACCGGCCGGCGCGGGGCCTTCCTTGCGAAGGCGAGCGCAGCGCGTGGCGCAGACGCTCTTCCCGACGGGGCTACGCATCGATCGCGCGCCGGTCGGTTAGCTCGATGCCTTCCTCGGTGCGCTCCAGGTCGGCAACGGCCGTGTCGGGGTCGTGCTCGAAGAAGAGCGTCCAGCCTTTGCGCTCCGCTTCATCGAGGAAGTCGCCCTTCTCCTCGATGGTCGTCAGCGGGCGCACGTCGTAGGGAGCCCGCGTCGATCTTGACCATCTGCTGCGCCTCGGTGTGGCCGTGGATCGGAAGTGCCTGGATGCCCGGCAGGATTTCTTGGTCCCCGTCCACCAGATCGACGGCCCCGCTGTTGGCGAGGGGCTGGATGTTCTCGGAACGGAAGGAACCTTCCTCCTTGGGGTTGGAGGTGCGCGCCCATTCCCAGTGGTCGCGTTGCACGTGGTGGCGCGCGTGCTTGAAGGTCAGCTGCCAGTCGCCGTCCTCATCGCGCTGCGTCGTCCCGCCGCAATGGTCGAAGTGCAGGTGCGTGAGGATCACGTCCGTCACGTCGCCGGCACTGAAGCCTGCCTCCTCCAGCGAGCGCAGCAGCTCCGAGTGCTCGCGGTCTACCGCGAAGATGTCGGCAAACTTCTCGGACGGCGGCTCCCCGAGGCCCGCGTCAATGAGAATGAGGCGGTCGCGCCCCTCCAGAAGCAGGCACCGCGCGGCCAGTGAGATGCGGTTGGCCTCGTCGGGCGCGATCTGCTGCTCCCACAGCGGCTTGGGCACGATGCCGAACATGGCGCCTCCGTCGAGCCCGAAGCGCCCCGTCTCGACGGCGTACGGCGTGTAGCGTCCGAGGTCAGGCAACGCGTTGCGATTGGCGATTGCGGAATGGCAAATCGAGTATTGGCCGCGCGACCGCGACCAAGGTTCGATGTTCGATCGTCCGTCAGTCGAGGGCCGCAGGTCACTCCTCTTGGGGAAAATCCTTGAAGTGACCGTTCGAGCGGATACGCTCGCGGGTGGACTGTTTCTTCTCCACGCGCGGCAGGAGGGCTTCGAGGTGCTCGACGAGAAAGTCCAGGCGCTCCCGCTCAGAGCGTAGCTCGAGCACGTCTTGCTTCTGGCGCGTCTCCAGGGCCGCATTCTGGGCGAGGACGAACGAGAGACGTTCCGGCGCGTCTTCGTAGAGGTCGGGACGCGGGGTGTGGCCGGCCAGCTCCAACAGTTTCATGTGTTGCGTGATGGCACGCTCGCGCAGGTCGGGCGGCACGGCGTCGCCCTCCCCGGCATCGGGGAGCAGCTCCACGTCGGCGGTGAGGTAGGAGCGCTCGCCGGAGCGCACGTCCTCGGTGCGAAAGCGCTCGACACCGCGGCTCACGAGGTCGAGGCGCCCGTCGTCGTAACGCTTGGCGACCGTCTCGATCTCGGCGGTCGCGCCGACGCTCGCAAGCACGTCATCTTCCGCGAGCACGATCCCGAACGGCCGGCCGTCCCCTTCGAGGCAGTCGGAAGCGAGATCTTTGTACCGCTCTTCGAAGATGTGTAGTGGCTGCCGCGCCCCCGGGTAGAGCACCAGGCCAAGCGGGAAGAGCGGCAGCGATTCGAGGCGTTCGGCCATCAGAGGGCGGGAGTGAGATAGCGCAAGTGGTAAAGGCATGAAATGGCCACGCGCCACCGCGGGTTTCTGGCGGGCAGTGTTCAGGCGGGGAAGCGTTTTGGAAGTGGAGAGCGGGCGGCCCCCTTCCCTGGCAGCGCAAGCATGGCCAGGCCTCAGGCGCTGTCGCGGCGGGGCGCTCCCCCATCCGACGGTCGTGTCTTCGAGCTGCTCAGGGCGCACGCGCGGGCCGAGAAGTGAGATCGCGTACCCCACCGCCAGCGTGACGGCCGTGCCGATGGCCGTGAGCCAGATGTCCGAAATCGGGGGCACGCCCATCGCATCGCCGACGGGCGAGAGGCCCGAGTTGTTGTCCGTCGCGCTGAGCGCGACGAAGGTTCCCACAACGGCCCCTACGAACGCACCGTGGCCGTTGGCGCGCCGCGTGAGCATCCCCAGGAGGAACAGCCCGAGCAGCCCCCCGGCGAACCAGCCCACGAACTCCAAGATGATGTCGAGCACGAGCTGCCCCGTTCGCGCGGCATAGAGCCCGACGCCGATCCCGAGCACGCCGACCACCACAACGACCACTTTGGCAAAAAAGAGGCGTTGCTGCTCGGAGACCTCTTCCTTGAGGCGCGTGAGGAAATCCACGGTCGCGGCGGCGGCTGTGGAGTTGAGCGCCGAGTCGAGGCTCGACATCGCGGCGGCGAAGACGGCAGCCACGAGCCCCCCGGTGATGACCGGCGGCACCTGATTTTGCACGAAGATCGGCATGACGTCGTCGGGGCCGGCGCCCTCGGGCAGCAGCCCCGCATTTTGCTCGTAAAACAAAAACAAAAACACGCCCAACATCAGCGAGAGGAACACCCCCAGAGCCCCGGCGCCCACGCCCAGCAGGAGCGCCTTCTGCGCCTCGCGCGGGCTTTCGACGGTCATGTAGCGTTGCACTGGCTGCTGGTTGGTCCCGTAGAGCGAGAGCGCCAGGAGCCCGTATCCGAAGACGGCCGTCACCAGCCCGCTGCTCGCAAACAAGTCGCCCGTGTGGATGAAGTCGAGCTTGCCGGCCTCGCTCGCGTTGGCAAGGGCCGCGCCCCATCCGCCTGGCATTCCATTCAGGGCCGTGACTATCGCCGCGATGACGCCGCCGGTCATGATGAGGAACTGGATCACGTCCGTCCAGATCACCGCCGAGATCCCGCCCATCACCGTGTAGACGATGGCGATGAGCCCGAAAATGATGATCGCCTCCTCCACGCCGGGCAGCCCAGGAAACAGATCGGTCGGGACGATCTGGCTGAAGAGCAGCGACGCTGCGAAAAGCAACGCGCCCCCGCGCAGCAGCGTCGCGAACATAAACATCGTCGACCCCAGCAGGCGCGTCTTGAGGTCGAATCGTTTCTCGAGGTACTCGTAGGCGGTCGTGAGCCCCTCGATGCTGTGAAAGAACGGAACAAAGAGCAGCACGACGGCGACGGCCGCGAAAACATCTCCGAACTGGTACTGGAGGTAGAACAGGTCAGTGGCGTAGGCGAAACCGGGGATACTCAGTACCGAGGCCGCCGAGAACGACGTGGCGATGATCGAGAGGCCCGCCGCCCACCAGCGCACGCCCCGGTTGCCCAGAAAGTAGGCTTCGGTGTCGGTCTGGAGTCGGTTGGCCCAGACGCCGAGCCCCACGACCACGGCAACGTAGGCCCCGAGAATGATCCAGTCGAGGATGTGCATGGGATGGCTGGGGGCGTCGGTTCCAGGAGCGCGTTGCGTGCCGGGGCGCCTCATAGAAAAAGAGCCGGCGGCGACCTACCTTGTGAGGCGTGCCCCCCTCGTGAGGCGTGCCCCCGTCTCATCTCTTCGCCTCGGCCTATTTCGCTGAAACATGCTCTCGAAACATACGACCCGCCTCGTTTCCCGAACAAGCCGCCGCACTGGCGGGCATGGGCCGGGCTGCCCGTATGGCGAGAAGGTTACAGCGCGCGCAACTCCATCGGCGCTCTGCGCCGCGCTGATGGCGGCAGGAGCAGCAGCGCTCCTCGCCGCCAGCCCGGCGGCAGCGCAGCCGGTGGCCTTCGGCTCGGCAGACGACCCGCGCGAGCCGGGCCCGCGCACCCTCGGAGAAACCCGACGCTACGTGAGTCTGCGCACCGGCCCTTCGCTGATCGGGCCGCAGTGGCGGGCCCGCCTGACCGGCGTGGCCGCCTACGCCGGTCCGCGCTACGCCGCCCGCCTGGAAGGGTCCCTGCGCGGCGGCGTCTACGGCGCCTACGAGCGCGATACCGACGAGACGTACGACTTCGTCCGGCTGCTCGACTACGCCCGCTACACGCGCTCCGGCGCGGGCGGCGGTCCGGCGCTCTACGGCCGCGCCGGCCCCATCCAGCAGATGACCCTCGGCCCGGCCGGGCACCTCGTGCATTTCTTCCGCTCGAATACCGCCTACGACCGGCGCACCGTCGGCCTGGAGGGGGCTGGCGGGCGGGCGCGTGGCCGCGCGGCCTTTCGCGGGAGCGGGCCGCCCGGCACTGGCCTCCGCCGAGGTGGGCATCACGGCCGTCACGGACTTGGGCCTGCGCGCCGACGGCGGCCTGTTGGGCAACGGCGTGGCGTACCCCGACCGCCTCGCGGCGCCGACGGCCTTCGCCGTCGACGCGCGCTACGACGCGCTCAGCACCGGCGGCGTGTCGCTCGCCCCCTTTGCCAGCGCGGCCACGCTCACGAATTACGGCTGGGGCGCCGGGGCCGGGGCTACCCTCGCCAGCGACGATCTGGTCGGACTGGCGCGCTTTGCGGTGCGGGGCGGGCTCTTTTACAGCAGCGACCAGTTCACGCCCGGCTACTTCGGCCCGTTCTACACAGTGAGCAACCCCCGTGCCCGGCTGGCGACCGGCGGGGCCGCCTCCGACGCGCCCGGGGAGCGAGCGGGGGACGTGCCCCTCTCTCAGATTGGGCGTTCGGCGGGGTGGCAACTGGGCCTGCGGCTGCTCCTTTTCGAACGCTTCGAGCTGACCTCTTCCTACTACGGCCACCTCGGGGATCAAGACCTCAGCCGCTACCGCCTGCGCCTCTTCTTTCAGACCGGCGCGGGCACGCGCCTCTACGTGCGCCTTGACCGTGCCGGGCTCGGCCACGTGCTCGGCATTTTTGGGGCGGCGGACGATCAGACGGCTGTCACCTTCAACGCCGATTACCGCCTACCTTTTCGCCTCGGCTCGGCCAGCGTGTGGGCGCACCTGCGTACCCGCTACACGTTCGAGCGCCTCCCTGGCGAAGGCCCCGGCAACGTGCAACGCTTTTTGCCGAAGCGGCGCTTCGAGCCGTCGGGGGGCGTGCGGCTGGCGCTCTGACGCGAGGCGGGTGCTCTGACGCGAGGCGGGCACGCTTCGGGCCATCGGGGGGCGTGGCTCCTCACCCCTCGCCCGGCGCGAGCCCGACCCAGACGGCCGCGCCGGCGGCCATGCCGAGGCCTGCCCCTACATAAAAGACGCTCGCGGTGCCGAGGCCTCCGATGACGGCGCCTGTCAGGAGCGGGCCGGCGGTCTGCCCCACGCGGATGGCCGTCGAGTTAGCCGCCAGGACCGTCGCGCGGAAGGGGGCAGGGACCCGCTCGGTCAGGAGCGCGATGATGGCGGTGGTCGCCACGCCCGGGCCGGTCCCGAAGAGCGCAGCCCCCAGCGGGACCATCCACAGCTGCGGCAGGTGCGGGAGCGCCGCCAGCGCCGCACCGGCCACGACGAAGGCACCGGCCACGAGGCGCTCTTTCGAGACGTAGCGCGCCAGGCGCTCGACCTGCGTAGCCGTCAACGCTGTGGAGACGGAAGCGCACGACACGACCAGCCCGATCACCTGCGCGCCCGGCTGGAACGTCTCCTCCAGCAGCTCGGGCAGGTACGTCAGGTAGCTCCCGAAGAGCAGCGCGAAGAGCAGCGCGATGGCCGCCAGCAGGCCCGCCACCTCGCCGTCTTGCCACAGCACCTCCCGCAGCGAATACACGCTCCGCGTTTCTTCGTCGGAAGGCTCGCGGTTGTCGAGCGCGAAGAGCACCAGCAGGCCCACCGGGAAGGCCGCCGCCGCCAGCGCGAAGGGCCAGTACCACGCTACCGCCGCGAGCCCACCGCCGAGGGCCGGGTAAGCGGCCGTTCCCAGGTTCAGCGCCGCGCTGTTGTAGCCGAGGGCCGCCGTGCGGCGCGGACCCGCCTCGAAGAGATCGCTCAGGATCGTCACGCAGAGGGCCACGATGGGCGCCCCGCCGACGCCCTGCGCCACGCGCAACGCCAGGAGCGCCTCGAAGGGGCCGCGCACGAAGGCGCAAGCCGTCCCCGCCGCCGCAAACACGAAGAGCGACGGCACCAGCACGACCTTGCGTCTCACGCGGTCGGCCAGCGCGCCCAGGAACGGCGTGAGGAAAATGCCCGGCACGGTGAAGGCCGTCACCAGAAGGCCCACCTGCTGCTGCGAGATGCCCAGCGCTCGCACGATGCGCGGGAACGCCGGTGTCACCCCGCTGACGGCCACCACCGAGGCCAGTGTGGTAAGCAGCACGATCTGCACGTTGCGGTTCGCCAGCACGCTCGCTTCCGGCGCCTCGCTCTCCTGCGAGACTTCGCTGCCGCCCGAGGGCACAGTTCCGTTACCGCTCGGAGAGCGCCGTGTGGCAGGCGGCATTTCTCCCGAGCGTGTGCCAGGGGTAGAGGCGTTCCGCTCGGGATCGGAACGGGCCATTGCACTTCCAAACGAGATACAGCGCAGTGACATGCACGCAGCGGCCACGCTCCCCAACCTGCCGCCTGGAAGCGGGTTCGGGGCGCGAGCCGTGCTTTCCCTCACTTTTCGTCGAAGGCACGCAACCTCGCGGATCGCCCGGGTAGCGTTGCCGCAACGCATCCGTGGCCCGCACACCTCCGGCGGACCGCCGGGACGCGCGGCGAGGACCTTGTCGTCAGTCGCGCCGGCGTCGGGGAAGCGCAGGATGCCGGCCGGACGCCCTGCCCAGGCGCTCCCGCGGAGCAACGCCAGCCGGTGGCGAATGCGCGAGCGGGGCTCGCAGCTGGCCCGGTGCGGAAAGGGCCGAACGACGACGCGTCCCGCCAGGCCACCGCTCTCAGACGAGCCGCTCGCCAGCGCGCATCTCCTTCCCGCGGCACGCCGCTCGGGAGAAACGCTTTCTCCCTACCTACGCGATGCCGTCCTCCGCCGCCGTGGTCTCCGGCTCGCGGCTGGGGCCGGAGCGCGTCGGGCGGATCGCCTCGTCGTAGTAGTCGAAGCTGTCGGCCACGACCTCGCGGGCGCGCTCGGGGCCGAAGAAGTCTTCGACGCGCACCTCTCTGTTCTCGAGCTTCTTGTAATCCTGGAAGAAGCGTTGCAGCTCGCGGAGCTGGTGCTTGGGGAGGTCTTTGATGTGCCAGTAGCTGTTGATAGCCGGATCGTCCATGTGCACGCAGATGATCCTGCCCAAGCACCAGCACGTCGAGGGGGTCTTCGTCGTCGCCGTAGCTCTGCGGGATGAAGCCGTAATTGGCCGGATAGATCACCGAGGAGTGCAGCACGCGGTCCACGCGCATCAGCCCAGTCTCCTTGTCCAGTTCGTACTTGACCTTTCCCCCGCTGCTGATCTCGATGATGGCATTGAAGGCGTCGGGGGCTTCCTTTCCGCGAGGAACGTCGTGCCAGGGATGGGACATCTCGATTGGCGATTTTGGGTTTGGGGGTTCGATTGGCCTGGGGGTGCTCAGCAATCGCTATTCGACTATCGTGAACCGTAGGTCACGACGCCGTGTCGGGGCGGTTGATGCGCTTGGCCTCGCCGGTGGGGGGAGCGGCTCCGCCGAGGTGCTCGGTAGGATCGAAGAAGCGTTCCTCGCCCAGCCAGCACGCCAGCGCGGCGCTGGTGACGAAGGCGTCGTGCGCCTCGGGGCGCGTGGCCTGCGCGCTCAGCTCGCCGGGTTCCTCCTCTGCGGGGTCGTCCTCGCCGGCGGTGACGGCGTCTTGGCCGCCCGGCGCGGCGTCCGTCTTGTTGGCGGTCTCGGCGTCCTGGTCGGGGACGGTGCTGGCGGCGTTGTCGTCGGCCACGCTGGCATCGGGGGGGCCGCCGTCGGTTAGGATCTCTTCGCCGAGGGCCTCCGCCTCCTCGGTCTGCTCGCTGGTATCCACGCGGGTGCGCCAGCTCTGGAGGCCGTGTGCCAGGTCGCTGGCGTAACGCGTCTGCTCCTGTTCGATGGTCAAGCGCCCGTTCGTCTCCAGCCGCACGAGGCGCCCGCACAGGTCCGCCTCGCTGACGAAGAAGCTCGCGTCGTCGTCGGCCGCATCGTCGCCGCTGTCCTGCATGTCGAGGCCGCTCCCGCCCTGCGCGGCCGACTCCCCGCCAGTGAGCGTGACCCCGACCGGCGTGAGGCCACGGTCAGCGAGGGCGCGAAGGGCAGCCTGCCCGATCTCGCCCGTGGCGTTGACGACGGGAACGCTGTGGCCCACCTCCTGCGGCTCGCTGATCAGCAGGTCCTGCACCCGCGTGGCCAGCCCGGCGAAAGCGTGGTGCTCGTCGTCGGGGTCGTCCCCCTTCAGGTCAGCGGTGCGCTCAATGGTGCGCACGTGGTAGCGCACTTCCGGCTGCGGGTCGTCTTTCTCTTTCTCAACGAGCGAGAGCGTGGCCACGGGGCCGGTCTCGTCGTCGTCAACGAGGTCGATGCCGAGGTAGAAGGCGTAGGCCATTACGGTTTTAGCTTGTGCGGTCTCGAAGTTTCCGTGGGGAAGCAGCACAAGGAGACGGGATCCGGAGGGCGCTTGTGCCCCGGCAGCGCGCGGGAAGGGCCGTTGTTTCGTCATTTTTCCAGAAGCCCCTCGCAAGTCGCGGAGCCCGGTGCCGGAGGGGGGACTCGAACCCCCACTTCGGGATGCCCCGAAAGCGGGTTTTAAGCCCGCTGCGTCTGCCTATTCCGCCACTCCGGCCTGCGTGCCGCCTCGTGCGGCTGCTCTGCGCGTACTCAGGACGGCCGGGCGTTGTTTTCGCGCGCGTAGCCGGCCTCTCGCGCGCAGCGCTCGGGAACCGTCAGCCGGGACGCTGATTAGCGTGCCTCCGCCTGCGCAAGCGTCTCCCCGCCCTCCGTTTCTGTGTCAATCGCCGCCCCGCTTGCCTCGCTCCGTGACGAGGCCCAGGCCGTCGCCAGGCGAGCGCACGTCCCTTTCTCTGGCCGGCCGGCCGCCGCTGCCCTGCTCCTTGCGGACGGCGCCTGGGTGCCAGGGGTTCGCGTGGAAAGCGCTGCCTTCTCGCTGACCATCCCGCCAGCGCTGAACGCCTTTAGCACAGCCGTCGCGGCGGAGCGCGGCGACGTGGTGGCGCTCGCTATGAGCCGCCCTGCTGGCCCGACCGAGCGCGCCTTCTGGGCAAGCGGCCCCGCCGGCGTGGCGCCGCTCGAACCGGCCGCGGAGGACGTGCTCGTCGCCGGCGACGAATCGCTGCCGGCGCTGGGCAACGCGCTGGATCCGCTCCTGCCCGGCGCCCCCCCGGCCACCGCTCCCGATGGTGTACAACGGGCCCGCACGGTAGCGCGGCGCGCGCTCGTGCCCGCCTCTCGCTTCCAGGTGGGTTGCGTGCTGGCGCTCCCCGGCGGGGCGCTCGTGCCCGGCGCCAACGTCGAGCCGCTTCTCGAAGCAGACCCGACGGACTGGTTGCGCGTGCTTTGTGCCGAGCGGTGCGCGCTGGGGACCGCCTGCTCCTACGGGCTCTTCGAGGAAAGTGAATCCGGCAGCTATGAGGCTGGCAACGCAAGCGCCGCTCTGCCCGGCGACGGGCCTGCGCTCTACTTGTCCTGCCCCCACGATCCGGAAGGGTCGCCCTGCGGGGCCTGCCGGCAGCTGCTGGTGGAACTCCTTCCCGACGGGGTGCTTTGGATGGACCGTGCGGCGCTCGGCGCACCGAAGCGCACCTCTCCCTCTGCTCTGCTGCCGGGATCTTTCCAAGGCGCGGCGCTCTCGAAGAGCGTCCCCAGCGGCTGACCGGCGGCCTCTCCGTTCGCTCGTCTGCCGCTGCATGGCTGTTTCCGTCCTGCTGTTTCTCGTCGGGACCGGGGTGCTGTACCTGGGGGCCGAGGCGATGGTCAAGGGCGCGGCCACGCTCGCGTTGCGCTACGGGCTGCGCCCGCTGGTGGTGGGCCTCACGGTCGTGGCGCTGGGGACTTCCATGCCCGAGTTCGTTATCAACTTCCTCTCGGTCCTTAGTGAGGAAGACGCCCTCGCGCTGGGCAACATCATCGGGTCGAACATCTGCAACATCGCGCTCATCCTGGGCGCCAGCTCGGTGGTCCTGCCGCTCTCGGTGGACCGAGCGATGCTGCGTAAGGAGTATCCTATGATGCTCGGCGCCATGCTGGCGTTCTACTTGCTCTCCCTCGACGGCACGATCAGCCAAGTGGATGGCCTGCTGCTGGTAATCGGGCTGGTGGGCTTTCTGCTCTTCGTGGTGATCGACGCCAGCTCCTACAACCCGCTCTCCAGCGCGCCCGACCCCGAAGGCATCAGCGAGGACGGGAGCGAGGAGATTGCTGCCAAAGTCGGCGAAGATGGTGACGAAAGCGGCAACGACGGCTGGGCCCCTGAGGAAATCGAGGAAGTCGAGGCGAGCGACCTCCAGTCGCCGATGCGCACGCAAGTGGCCTACCTGATCGGCGGCATGGTCGGGCTGGCCGGCGGCGCGCACCTGATGGTGGACCGCGCAGTAGTGATTGCCGAGTACCTGGGCGTCAGCGAGGTCGTCATCGGGCTCACTGTCGTGGCACTGGGCACGAGCCTGCCCGAGCTGGCCGCCTCGGTCGTCAGCGCCGTGCGCGGGGAATCGGATCTCTCGGTGGGCAACGCGCTGGGGAGCAACCTCTTGAACGTGCTCTTTGTGGTAGGCGTCGTCTCGATGATGCACCCCCTGACCGTCACCGATATGTCGCTGGGCGTGCATTTTCCCGTCATGCTCGGGTTCGCGGTGTTGCTCTTTCCGCTGGCCTGGACGGGCTACCGCATCACCCGCCTGGAAGGCTCGCTCATGGTCGCCGGCTTCCTCGGCTACATGAGCTACTTGGTCTATCCGTACGTGTGAGTTTTGCTGTTCACGGTTGAAAGTGAGGAGTCCTCTCGAACGGACCAACTTTCAACCCGCCCCCCTTCAACCTTACCCCTGCTGTGCCGCTCTCGCTGGGACATTCGCCGTGGCTGCTGGCGCTGGCGGCTGCCGTGGCCGGAGCGCTGACGTGGTGGGCCTACCGCCCTTCGGCCACGCCGTCGCTCGCGCCGCGGCGGCGCGCGCTGCTGGGCGGGCTGCGCTTCAGTGCACTGGCGCTGGTGCTCTTCCTGCTCTTCGAGCCAGTCTGGCGGCAGGTCCGCGAGGAGAAGACGCCGCCCTCCGTGGCCGTGCTCCTCGACGAGAGCGAAAGCCTGCGCGTCACCGCCGCCGGCAGCACCGGCGCCTCGCCCGACTCGGCCGCCTCCCCCCGCCCGGCCGTGCGCCAGGCCGTGCGCGGCGTGAAAGGCGACGCGCTGGACGGAGCGCGCCTGCGGGTCTTTGGTTTCTCGGGCAGGCTTCGCCGCCTGCCCCGCCCGTCCAGGCGGGCGCTCGACTCGCTGCGCTTCGACGGCCCGCGCACGAACCTCTCGGCCGCGTTGCGCGAGGCGCGCGAGCAGCTCCGGGGGGAGAACCTGCGCGCCGTCGTGCTCGTCTCCGACGGGCAGTACAACACCGGGCGCAACCCGCTCTACCAAGCCGCGCGCTCTCCCGTGCCCATCCACACCGTCGTGGTGGGCGACACCACCCGCCGGCGCGACGTGGAGGTGCGCCGCACGGAGGCCAACGACCTGGCCTATACCGGCACGCAGGTTCCCGTTCGCCTAAGCCTGCAGGCGGACGGCTTCGCCGGCGAGCCTGTGCAGGTGAGCCTCTGGGACGGCGGCGAGCGCCTGGCGCGCCGGCAGATCACGCTCGCGGAGGGCTCGGCCACGCAGGACGTCACGCTCACCTTCGCCCCGCAGCGCGCTGGCCTCAAGCGCCTGACCGCCAGCGTGGCCCGTCTGGACGGCGAGGCGACCTACCGCAACAACACTCGGGCGGTGAGCCTGCGCGTTCTGGAGCAGAAGCGGCAGGTGCTCGTGCTGGGGGCCGCTCCCTCGCCGGGCGTCTCGGCCGTGAGGCGCCTGCTCTCTAACGACCCCGCCACCGAAGTAACAGCGCGCGTCTCCCGCGGGGAAGGCCAGTTCTACGGCGGCTCCCTGCCCGGCAGCCTCGCGGAGTCTTTCGACGTGGCCGTCCTGGTCGGTTTTCCGGGGACGGCGGCAACCTCGGACGACGCCCGTCGCGTGGCCCGCGCCGTGGAGGACGGTCTCCCGGCGCTTTTCCTGGTGCACCCCCAGACCGACCTGCGCGCGCTCCGTCGGCACTTTGCGGATGCTCTTCCAGCCGTCCCCGAGCAGATTCGCACTAGCACAGTGCAGGCGACGTTCGCTCCCACAGCGGCCGGGCGGCGCCACCCTGTGTTCGAGGGCGTCGGGCCGGGCGCCCGCGAAAACGCCTCTTCGGGAAGCGCTACCGCCCCCTGGACGCGCTTCCCGCCTCTGCGAAGGCCGCAGACGCGATGGCGGCTCGCGCCGGACGCGCGCACCCTGGCGACGAGCCGCGTGCGAAGCGTGCGCACCGGCGACCCCCTGCTGGTGACGCGCCGCCGCGCCGGCGAGCGTTCCGGAATGCTGCTGGCGACCGGCACCTGGCGCTGGGCAAACTTGCCCAGAGCGCTTTCGGGCGCGGCCTCGCGCTGGCCACGCCTCTTGTCGAACCTGGTGCAGTGGACCAGCGCCGCCGAGAACGACCGCCCGGTGCGCGTGGAACCCGCGCGCCCCACCTTCGCCGGCGACGAGGCCGTGCGCCTGACCGGGCAGGTCTACGACTCAGCCCTCGAGCCGGTCGAGGATGCCTCGATCAAAGTCGCGCTCACCGGCGGCAGCTCTTCAGGAGAGCGTCCCGGCCCCCCGAACCGCTCTGCAAACGGTGCCGACAAGCGATACACGCTCCAGATGCAATCGCTGGGTACCGGACGCTACGCACTGGAGGCGCCCGCCCTCCCGCCGGGACGCTACGAATACGAGGCCACGGCGACGAAGAATGGTCAAACGCTGGGCACCGACCGCGGTGCCTTCGCGGTGGGACGCTCCCGGCGCGAGTTTCGCCGCCCTCGCGCCAACGCCGACCTGATGCGCCAGATCGCCGGGACCTGATGCGCCAGATCGCCGGGCGCTCCGGCGGGTCGTTTCACGTTGCCAGCGAAGCCGACGCGCTGCCGGATCGCGTGGCCGCTTCTGGGCTGGCCCCGCGCATGGAGCGCATGCCCCGGGCGACGCGCCTGTGGGAGCGCTACGGCTTTCTCGTAACCGCGCTTGTGCTGCTGGGGGCCGAGTGGGTCTTGCGCCGCCGCAGTGGGATGGCGTGAGCGCCAGGAGAGCCGACCGCAGCGGACAGCTTCTCGCCCCGTTCGAGGACGTGACGGATGCGGCAACGGCCTGCTCTTGCCCGAACTGACCGTCCCGTCTTCCGGTTACACGGAGCGTGCCGTTTCCTCCACCGCCTCGCCGCTCTTCTATGCCTGCCACCGCGCTCCTCGACGATCCTCAGAAGCACCTCTCGCTCGAAGAGCTCGCAGGTGAGCACGGAAGCGCGGGCGACGACGCGGCGCTCTCGGAGCTACTCGTGTCCATCCGGCGGCACCTGCATCGAAATCCTGAGGTAGGCATGCAGGAGCATGAGACGAGCCACTTCATCCGTGAAACGCTCGCAAGCTACGGGCTCGATGTGCACGGCCCCGTTGCCGAAACGGGCTGCTGGGTAGACATCGAGGGCAGCGCCCACGGCAGCGCGAACGGCCGCTCGGCAGGCCCGCGTGTCGGCTACCGCGCCGACATCGACGCCCTCCCGATGCAGGACGCCAAGAGCGTCTCCTACCACTCCCGCAACGACGGCGTAGCGCACCTGTGCGGGCATGATGCGCACGCGGCAGTCGCCGTCGGCGTGGCGTTGCTCCTGCATGCGCGGCGCGCGCGCCTGCCCGGCGGGGCGCGGGTGTTCTTCCAGCCCAACGAAGAGTCGGTTCCCAGCGGCGCGCCGCTGATGATCGAAGAGGGCGTCTTGGACGGGCTGGAGGCCGTCTATGCCATGCACGCCGCACCGGGGCTGGAGGCCGGGCGCTACGGCCTCAAGACCGGTCCCGTCACCGCCGCCAGCGACCAGTTCGAAGCGACCGTACGCGGGCAAGGCTCCGGCCACTCCGCCCGCCCGCACGAAGGCGTCGACACCGTATGGCTGGCCCATCAGATCATCCAGTCCTTCTACCAGCTCGCCGGGCGCATCAGCGACGCGCGTCACCCCGCCGTCCTAACCGTCTGCCGCATGGCCGGCAGCAGCGCGCACAACGTGATCCCGCCCGCGGCGTCCTTCGGCGGCACGCTCCGCACCATCGACGCGGAGGACCGCACGTTCCTACGCGAGAAGATGCGCCGCGTGGCCGAGGAGACCGCCGCGCTCCACGGCGGCTCGGCCGACCTCGACCTGGTAATCGGCGCCCCGCCCGTCGTCAACGACGAGCGCGCCGTCGAGACCGCCCGTCAGGCCGTCACCGAGCGCTTCGGCGAAGAGGCCGTCTACGACATTCCCAAGACCAGCATGGGAGCAGAGGACTTCGCGTACTACCTGCGCGAGGTGCCCGGCGCTCTGATCCGCGTCGGCACCCAGAGCGGGCCCGACACGCGCTACCCGCTCCACGATACGCGCTTCGACCTCGACGAGGGCGTGCTGGCCCCCACCGCCCGCCTCATGGCTGACCTGCTGGAGACACGCCTGCGTGAGGGGTAAGCGTTGCTGCGACGGCGCGCGCCTGTGAGCATACCGTAGGGACCCCCGGCCGGCTTGGAGGTCCCTACTACGTGGGTTGAAAATGTCGGCGGCAACGCGCCGGGCACCGTCACTCCGTCTCGCTGGCCGCCTGCGCTTCCTCTTCTTCGCCCCCGCCCTCGTCCGCGGCCGCTTCCGGCGCACTGTTTGGCGCGGCTTCGCTGCTTTCGGAGGACGCTTCGCCGTTTTCGGCGGCCTCCCCGTTCTCAGCCACGCGCGGCTCGCCCTCCTCAACGTCGAACTGAAGCTCCTCGCTCGTCTCGGGGTCGCCCTCGTGGCGGACGATGATCGTGTCCCCGTCGCCGAGGCCTTTGTTGAGAATCTGTCCCGCCATGGGGTCCTCGACGTACTTCTGGATAGCGCGTTGCAGGGGCCGCGCCCCGTACTTCGGGTCGAAGCCCTTCTCGACGAGAAACTCCTTGGCCGTCTGGTCGAGCTCGATGTTGATGCCCAGCTCGTCGGCGCGATCGAAGAGATCCACGCTCATAATGTCGATGATCTCGAAGATGTGTTCCTTCTCGAGCGCGTGGAACACGATCACATCGTCGATCCGGTTTAGGAACTCCGGGTTGAAGACGTTTTTCAGCGCGTCCTGCACGGTCGACTTCATCGACTCGTAGTTCATCACGTCGTTGCCCTGCGTGAAGCCGATCCCCTGCCCGAGGCTCTTGATCTCGTCGGTCCCGATGTTGGAGGTCATGATGATAATCGTGTTGCGGAAGTCTACCCGCCGCCCCATGCCGTCGGTCAGGATCCCGTCATCGAGGACCTGGAGCAAAATGTTGAACACGTCCGGGTGCGCCTTCTCGATCTCATCGAGGAGCACGACCGAGTACGGCTTGCGGCGCACCTCTTCGGTCAACTGCCCCCCTTCTTCGTAGCCTACGTATCCGGGCGGCGCCCCGACCAGGCGGCTCACGGAGAACTTCTCCATGTACTCGCTCATGTCGAGGCGAATCAGGCTCTCTTGGTCATCGAAGAGGTACTCGGTGAGCACCTTCGCCAGCTCCGTCTTGCCCACGCCGGTCGGGCCCAGGAAGATGAACGAGCCAATCGGCTTCTCGGGATCTTTCAGCCCAGCGCGCGTGCGGCGAATCGCCTTCGAAAGCTTTTGAATAGCCTCGTCCTGGCCCACCACATGCTCTTTGAGGTGGCCCTCCATGTTCATGAGGCGTTGCTGCTCCGGTTCGCTGATCTTGTCGACCGGGATGCCCGTCATCATCGCTACCACCTCGCTGATGTTCTGCGCCGACACGTCGTAGACCTCCGTCTCGGCCTCTTTCTCCCAGCGCTCTTTGGCCTCTTCGAGCTCTTCGTCAAGGTTTTTCTCCGTGTCGCGTAGCTGCGCGGCCTCCTCGAACTTCTGGCTCTTGACAACCTCGTTTTTCTTCTCGCGCACGTTCTCGATTTCCTCTTCGAGATCGAGGATTTCCTGCGGCACCTTGATGTTCGAGAGGTGCACGCGCGCTCCCGCCTCATCCATCACGTCGATGGCCTTGTCCGGCAGGTAGCGCTCGGTGATGTAACGGTCGCTGAGGCGCACAGCCAGCTCAACGGCCTCGTCGCTGTAGTTGACGCTGTGGTGATCTTCGTAGTACGGCTTGATGTTTTCAAGAATCTCGACGGTCTCTTCCGGCGTCGACGGGTCCACCATAATCTGCTGAAAGCGGCGGTCGAGCGCGCCGTCCTGCTCGATGTGCTGGCGGTACTCGTCCAGCGTCGTTGCCCCGATGCACTGAATCTCCCCGCGCGCCAGGGCCGGCTTGAACATGTTGCTCGCGTCGAGCGAACCGCTCGCCCCCCCCGCACCGACGATAGTGTGCAACTCGTCGATGAAGAGAATAACTTCGGGGTTTTTCTCCAGCTCTTTCATCACCGCCTTCATGCGCTCCTCGAACTGGCCGCGGTACTTCGTGCCGGCCACCAGCGAGGCGAGGTCGAGCGTTACGATGCGCTTGTCGTAGAGCACGCGCGACACCTTGCGCTCGACGATGCGCATCGAGAGGCCCTCGGCGATGGCCGTCTTGCCAACGCCCGGCTCGCCGATGAGAACGGGGTTATTTTTCTTGCGGCGCGAGAGGATTTGCGCCACGCGTTCGATCTCGTTCTCGCGCCCTACGATAGGGTCGAGGTCGTCCTCCTCGGCCAGCTCGGTGAGGTCGCGGCCGAAGTTGTCCAGGACGGGGGTTTTGCTCTTGTCCATATCTCCTTTGTCCTTGCCGTAATTGCCGGAAGATGACATGCGGCCGCCTCCAGCCCCGCTCGTCTGGCGGGACCCCTCGGGCGACTCGGGCGATGAGGAAGACGATGACGGCGACTCCGAAGACGGCTTGCCGCTGATGATGGAGTCGAGCTCCTCACGCACCGCATCGTAGCCCACCGAAAAGCCCTGCTGCAAAATCTGCGCGGCGATGTTTTCGTTATCGCGCAAGAGGCTGAGCAGCAGATGCTCGGTCCCGATCACGTCGCTCTTGTAGAGCTTCGCTTCGAGGTACGTGATTTTAAGCACCTTCTCCGCCTGCTTCGTCAACGGGATGTTGCCCACCGAAAGCGAGCCGCCCGTCGACCGCACGGTGTCCTCGACGGCCTTTTTGAGCTTGAAAAGGTCCGCCCCCAGGTTGCGCAGGATCTTAATGGCGATCCCCTCCCCTTCGCGGATGACGCCCAGCAGCAGGTGCTCGGTCCCAATGTAATCGTGGCCCAGGCGAATGGCCTCCTCGCGGCTGTAGGAGATCACGTCGCGGACGCGATTGGAGAAGTTGCCTTCCATAGCAGGTGCCTTCCAGAAAAGGGAGGCGCGAACGGAAAACTACAAAAAGAGGGAAGCGCCGCCCCGCGTGCGGAGCATGGTACGGACCGCTGGGGCGGGCTGTGACGCTCGGAAGAATTGCAACCGGGCGCCTCGAACAACTGTTTCTTGAGTTGAGTGGCGTGTCGCAAATGGGGAATGGCTTTCGGGAAGCAACGCGCCACTCGCTGCCCGCCGCCCACCACTCAACCTCACGCCGCGAAGCTGGAGCCACAGCCGCACGTCTCGGTGGCGTTGGGGTTGTCGAAGGTGAACCCCCGCGCGTTGAGGCCGTCGTGGTAATCGACGGTCGTGCCCATCAGGTAGAGGCCGTGGCGCTTGTCCACGTAGACGGGAATGCCGCTGACTTCGAACTGCTTGTCGTGCTCGCGCTCTTTGTCGAAGCCGAGGACGTAGCTCATGCCACTGCACCCGCCGCCGCGCACGCCGACGCGAAGCGCGTAGCCTTCGGGGATCTTCTTGGTTTGCATGATTTTCCTGATCTCCTGCGCCGCGCTTTCGCTCATCTCGATGGGCGCGTTCGAGTCGCTTTCCGTCGCAGCGTGTTCCGAGGAATCTTTCGCAGGAGGCGGGGCGGTTTCGGCCATGACGAGACGGGAACCAATCAGAGAGAAGAAGCAGAGAGCGCCCCGGCAGGCGGGTAGCGCTCCGTCGTGCTCATGTCAACCCCCGGGGGGCGGCGCAGTTCCACCGTTCGGGCTCTGGACCCGGCCGCCGAGGACCGAAGAGCAACGTCCGGGAAGGAGGCTGGCTTTCCCCGTCGGAAGACCTCGACATAAACATAACGCTGAGAGAGACGGGCGGGGCGTGGCCGCCCGCCCGAGACCGTCACTCCAGCGGGCGCGCCAGGACGACCGGCTCCCTGAACGTTTCAACGGAGCCGCCGTCGGTGTCGAGCGCCTCGAAGAGCACGACGTAGATGCCGACGTTCAGCCGCTCGCCCTCTTCGGAGCGGCCCTGCCACGCGATTTGCCCCTCGCGCCCGGCCAGCTCGGCCTCACGCTCGTACACCTCGCGGCCCATCGAATCGTAGATGCGCACCCGCGCCAGCGACACCGGCGCCTCGAGCGCGTAGCGGATGAAGGCCACGTCGTCGGTTCCGTCGCCATCGGGCGAAAAGGGCGACGGGGTGACCTCGATGCCGGCCGAAGGGCCCCCTTCTGGCGGGGGCGCGCTGCCGTTGGGCCGTCCCGGCGTGCCGCCGCTCTCGGCCGTGGCCGTCTGCCAGTTGGAGGCGCGGCTGGACGGCCCGGTCGGGGCGATGCGCTCGAGAGCGCGCCCGTCGCCGCTCTCGACCGCTTCGCTCTGCCATTCGGGCCGGTAGAAGACCGAATCCAAGAGCGCCCCGCCGGGCCGGCGCAGGGCCACGAGGCCGCCGCCGTTGGGGAGCCCCAGCGAGGCGCGGTCCACCGGCAGCAGCGTGACGTTGCTCGAATCGGCACCATCTATTTCGCGGAACACCTCCGCGAGAGACGCCCCCGAAGAAGCGTAGGCCACCGCGTAGCCGCCCGGCGCGATGCTCGCCCGCTCGCGCCCGATGGCCACGCGGTCAAATTCGCCATCCTCGTCGGGGCGGTCGGTGAGGAAATACCCTTTGAGCGCAAAGCGGCGGTCCGTCGGGTTGAACAGCTCGACGTACTCCGGCTGGTCCGGGCGGTCGTCGAAGTCATCCGAGAGCGGGTCGTACAAAATTTCGTTGACAACCAGCTCGCCGGGCGGGCGCTCGGCAAACGGCTCCGCGACGAAGGCGACGGGCACGCTCGCCTCCCCCAGCGCGTTGTCAGTCAGGTCGGCCACACCGCGTGTGGTGAGCGTCTGCCCGCCGGGCGCGTCGCCGAAGACGAGCCGCACGCGCTTCCGGTCCTCGGCCACGCGTGCCGAGTCCGGCGACGCCCCGCCGAGGGCGAAGTCCGACGGCGCGACGGAGGCGGGATCCAGCGGCTCGGAGAAAGCGACGGCAAACGTGCTTTCTTCCCCCCGCACCTCGCGGGCAAAGACCGGGCGCGGCGCGGCGGTGTCGCGCCTGAAGACCGCGTTCTGCGCCCCGGGCGTGGCTCCTGCGGGCGCCGTCGAAGGGGCGAAGTTGGTCGCGCTCGCCGACGGGCCCGCCGGATCGACCCGTTCGAGCGAGGTCGTGTCGCTCCCGCCCCAGGACGGCTCGTAGGGCACCGCGTCGATCCGGGTGCGGGCTTCCTGGCTTTCGAGGGAGAGCACTGCCGCGTCGCCGCTGTTGTTGAGCGCAGGCCACGGCGCGACCTCCACGAAATCGGTGTCGGGAAAGCGCTCTGCGAAGGCTACGCTGTCGCGCACTAGCACGGCGTACTCCCGGGGCCTGAGCAGCGTCATTTTCTTTGCAATAACGGTTCCCTCGCGGCGCGCATCCGCCAAGCGGAGAGCGCCCAGGTCGAACGGCTCGTCGGTGCGGTTGAACACCTCCACGAACTCCAGCGCCGCGTCCTCGGGCGCATACCACAACTCGTTTACGACCACATCGCGCGGGCCAGGCACGCTTCCGGGCACGACAGCGAACGCAACGCTTCCTTCGCCAAGCGCGTTGCCTGCTTCGTCTGCCACGCCGCCGGCGACGAGCGTGTACTCGCCAGACGCCAGGGCGCCCGACAGCGCGAGCTCCACCTGCGTGGGATCGTTTTCCGCCGGCGACGCGGCCGTCACGGTCGGGGCATCTCCCGTCTCTGCCTCAATCGAAAAGGCCGACGCCGCCACCGACGCCGGGGCGAGCGGTTCGGAAAAAACGGCCGTCAACGCTGCGCGGCCCGCCGCCACGGCCACGCTGTCGAGGGTCGGCGGGTTGGTGTCGGGGCCGCCGGCGAAAAGCGTGTTCTCCGCGCCCGGTGTGCCGACCGCAGCCTCGGCGTTGCCGAAGTTGCTCGCCTCGCCCGACAGACCGGCTGGGTCGACGCGTTCGAGCGCCACATCCGCCCCGCCCCAGCCCGGCTCGTACGGCACCGCGTCGATGACGACCCCACCGGCGAGCAGTTGCGCGGTGTCGCCGCCGTTGTTGAGCTGCGGCCAGCTCCCCGGCTCGATGAACGGCACGTCGGGAAAAACCGCCGCGAACGCCTCACCGTCCTGCGCGAGCACCGCGTATTCGCCCGGCGCGAGCGTCTGCGGCTCGCTCGTGATGGGCACCGGCTCGTCGCGGCTGTCGGCGAGAGCGAGGCTCGACAGGTCCAGCGCCCGGTCCGACCGGTTCAGCAGTTCGACGTACTCGCCGGGGTCGCTCTCCGGCGGCGGGTCGTAGAGAATTTCGTTGACGACCACGTCGCCGGGTGCCGGCGTCGTTTGCGCCGCGGCAGGTGCGACGGCGGCTCCCAGCAACGCGGCGGCTATGAGCGGCAACGCGCGGCGGGCGGCAGGGCGGCGCATAGGACGGCGCAGGCAAGGATCGAGACGCCCGCAATCTACGCGCCCTACCGCCCGGATGCAACCGCTTTCTGAAGACGATGGACTGTGAACGGAGAACGGCCGTCCTTCAAGGAGCAAGTGTCCACAGTCAAACGGCCCCGCTCTCCCACGCTCACGTCAGATAGAAGCGGTAGAGCGGCCACAGGTCCATCACGACCTCCATGGCCTCGCGCACGACGGTTTCCCCCGCGCGAACCACGTCCTCGCGTGGCAGGCGTTTGCGCACGGCGAGCCCGTCGGCTTTTTCCCAGTCGTCTGGGAGCGCGCCGAGCGGCTCATGGTGCTTGGGCGAAGTCTTGCTGTCGCCGCTGCCATAGTGGTAGGAAAAGTACCAGCGGCCCTCCTTCCCCAGCAGCGCGTTGACGAGCGCGCGGTAACGCTCGGGCTCCTCGCGGATGCGCTCCTTCGCCTGCGCGAGCAGGTCCGTGGCGTAGGCCCCCACGTAGAGGCCCACAGTGAGCCCCTTGTCGGAGAGGCTGTGCGAGAGCTGCACGTCCATGAGGCGCTTACCGGCCTCGGGGCGGTAGAAGGCCATCCAGCGGTGGTGGTGGCAGCCGCCCGCGCCGAAGTCGTTTTTGAGCAGGCGGCTGAAGACGCGCTTCTCGGTCTCGAAGCCCAACTGGTTCGGCAACACCCAGTTGACCACGATGTCGTCGCGGTACCGCTTGAATGGCTCTTTGATGTACTCGTCGAGCAGGCCGGCGTCGCGCTCTTCTTTGTACTGCCCGATGTGCGGCTCCTCGCGCAGGCGGTCCAAGATCTCGAAGGCCTCGGGCTGCCAGCCGGCGAACGTCTGGTCGAACTCGTCGGGCAACACGATCTCGGCGGCGGGCACGCTCGGCGGGTCGCGGCGCGCGGCCACGGGCGGCAGGGCGTCGGGCACGGCGGAACAGGCAGGTCCTTCCAGAGATGCTTCGCTTCGAGGGCACGTGGCTCAACGCTGCCGGCCCATGCGCGTTCGTTCGTGCGTTGCTGCCGGCGCTTCACGCCGCCTCCAGCTCGCGCTCGCCCTGCACGAACGTCCCCGCCGTCTCGACCATCTCCTTCGAGCCGATGAACAAGGGCGTGCGCTGGTGGAGCTTCTCGGGAGATTTTTCCAAAATGCGCGTGTGGCCGTCGGTGGCCGCGCCGCCGGCCTGCTCGACGAGCATCGCCATCGGGTTGGCCTCGTACATCAGGCGCAGCTTGCCGGAGGGGCTGTTGCGCGTGGCCGGGTAAATGTAGATGCCGCCTTTCAGCAGGTTGCGGTGAAAGTCGCTTACGAACGACCCGATGTAGCGCGTCTTGAACGGGTGCTTGCCCTCCTCGTCAGGTTGCTGCATCCAGCGCACGTAGTCTTTGAGCCCGTCTCCCCATGACTCGTAGTACGCCTGGTTGATCGAGTAGATCTTGCCCTCGTCGGGCGTGGAGATGTCCGGGTGCGAGAGCAGGAACTCGCCAATGGACGGGTCGAGCGTAAAGCCATTGACCTCCCCTGTGCCGGTGGTGTACACGAGCATCGTCGACGAGCCGTAGACGACGTAGCCGGCGGCCACCTGCCGGGTCCCCGGCTGGAGAGCGGCTTTCACGGTTGGCTTGCCTTCCCACCGCTCGGGCAGGCGGTAGACCGAAAAGATCGTGCCGACCGACACGTTCACGTCGATGTTCGAGGAGCCGTCCAGCGGGTCGAGCAACACGATGTAGTCGCCCTCCTCGCCCTCCGTGGTCGCCAGCGGGATGGCCTCGGCGTGCTCCTCGGAGCCGATCAGGCAACACTCCCCGCCCCGCCGCAGCGCCAGGACGAACTCACGGTGCGCCAAGGCGTCCATTTTTTGCCGCACTTCCCCCTGTACATTGACCTCGCCGGTCGATCCGTGAACGTCGATCAGTCCGGCAGTGCGCATGTCGCGGTTGACGATCTTGGCCGCCACGCTGATGTCGCGCAGCAGCCGGCTGAACGCGCCCGTGGAGTGTGGGACCCCCTTCTGCCGCTCGATGATGAACTGCTCTAAGGTTTTGAAGTCGCCCAGATCCATCGCCGGGCGCTCGGCCCCTTCGGTGCCGGCGGACGGCTGGCCGTCGGTGCTCATCTCGTCGTCGGAGGAGGCGCCGGTGGAGGTAGCCATCGGAGAGAAAAGTAGGGGGCGGGAGCAAGACTGCTGTGAGGGGAGCACTACAAGCTACCAGCTGGTCCTCCTTCTGCCAACTTTTAGGCGTGACGACGCCGTAAAAGCCCGAGGACCCGAGCCCTTTTACTTCGCCTCTACGGCTGGCGGGCGCAACGCATCAGGGTACGTCCTAGCCAGAGCGCGGACTTGCCGACACGTGTGCGGGGCGCGAGCGGGGGCGCTCTCGTCCTCGAAGAACGCAGCGGCGAGGCGAAGCAGGTCCGCGGGGCGGTCCACATCATACCATTCCGGCAGCACCACCGGAGGCGCGCCCGCATCGGCGGTGGCGCGGGCGAGCGTCTGCTCGAACACCTCGGCGTGGCTGTAAGTCATTCCCGCAAAGAGCGCAGGGCGCGGGCGCGTCAGACCCAGCAGGTAAAAGCCGCCGTCCTCGGTGGGGCCGAGGCAGACGGCCTCGCGGCCGCCGTCGCGCAACGCGTCGAGGCCCCGCGCCACGAAGGCCGGCGGAAGCGTCGGGTGATCGGTGCCGGTGACGAGAGCCGCGTCGGCCCCGTCGGCAAACGTTTCGCGGAAGGCGGCGTCCATGCGCCCCCCCAGGTCGTTCCCCTGCTGGCGGTGGAGGCTCGCCGCCTCGGGAGTGAGGCGGGCCGGCCAGCGCGAGCCGGCATGGTAGAGACGGAGCGTCGCGCCACGCCTCTCGGCCAACGCTGCCTGCGCAGCGAGCGTGTCGCGCAGAAACGCCTCGTAGAGAGCGGCCGCTTCCGCGGCGGTCAGCAGCTCGGTGAGGCGCGTTTTCGCCCGGCCCGGCACGGGCGCTTTAGCGAAGACGATGAGGGCGGGAGCGCTCATTAGATTTGCGTAGCCTCTATTTTGGACCGTTCCCTACGCCCGCACGCCCAGTCCCCCGCACGCGCGCCTTCTACGAGCGCATCCGCCCGACGACCGCTTCGAGCGCGTCGGCGGCGTGGTCGATCTCTGGTGAAGATGATCTCCGACGGCTCCGCCCCGATGCAACGCGCGACCGTTTCGCGGGCGCCTTCCAGCGCCACGCTGGCCTGCCGCCCCCGCTCGTGCAGGCCGAGCCGGCACTGGCGCGCACGCCCTCCACGTCCAGGTTCAGCAGCAGCATCTCCCCGTCGAGCGGCGTGGGGTCGTTCCCCCCGGGTGGGAAGCTCACGCTAAGGATGTGCGGCGCGGCTGTTTCGCCGTCCAGAGGCGTGTTGAGGCGAATGTGCCCGCCGAAGACGTCGCGTAGCTGCCCGGCGAGGCGCTTCTGGAGGCCCCGGAGGTGCGCGGCACGCTCCTCGGTCGCCTCGGTGGCACGAGCGAGCGCCTCGGCCATCCCGACGGCTGCGGCCACGTTTTGCGTTCCTCCGCGCCGGGCGCGCTCCTGCGATCCCCCGCGCACCAGCGGCGCCAGCTCGACCCCGTTGCGCACGTAGAGCGCGCCGATGCCCTTCGGCCCGTACACCTTGTGCGCCGACAGGCTGGCAAGGTCTACCCCCGTGTCCTCTACGTCGAGGCGCGGGGCCGCCTGCACGGCGTCGGTGTGCAAGAGCGTGCCGTGGTCGTGACAGATCTCCGCGACCCGGGCCACGTCCGTGCGCGTGCCGACCTCGTTGTTGACCTGCATCAGCGAGACGAGCGCGGTGTCATCGGTGAGGGCGCCGGCCACGTGCTCGGGCCGCACGGCGCCCTCCTCGCCCGGCGTGAGCACCTGGACGGCCCCGCCCTCCTCGGCGAACGCCTCGGCGGATTCGAGCACGGCCTTATGCTCTGCCGCGCTCGTCACGAGCCGCGCCCCGCGCTTCGTGCCCTGCGCGTCGCGCAACACGCCGCGCAACGCGAGGTTGTCCGCCTCCGTCCCGCCGCTGGTGAAGATGATCTCCGACGGCTCCGCCCCGATGCAACGCGCGACCGTTTCGCGGGCGCCTTCCAGCGCCACGCTGGCCTGCCGCCCCCGCTCGTGCGGCGACGACGGGTTGCCAAAGTGCTCGGTAAGGTGCGGGCGCATGGCCGCCAGCACGTCCGGGTCGAGCGGAGTGGTAGCGGCGTGGTCGAGGTACACGTCGCGCATTTTTTGATAGGGAATCGCAAACAGGTTCGCTCGCTCGACGAGGGAACGTTTTCGGGAAGCCAGCGGCGGACGCGGGCAGCGCGCCATCGGCCCTCCGCCCTTTCCTGTCAGGCAAGCTGGCATGATGGTTGACTTTCGCTGTTCATGTACAACGAAGCGGCGGTCGAATGGTCCAGCGCGGAGGTGCGAAAAGGCTTGTAATAATCGTGGCCGTGCCGTCTCGTCCGGTTGCCCTTCGCTCCGGCTTTGTTATCTTCCAATGTGGCCTCCGCCTCGTTTTTCGGGAAAGGGGCCGCGATACGCAGACGGCCCGCCCTCTTTTTTCTCCGACCGCGGTCCGCTCCCCTTTTTCGCCCAAGCTTTCTGCCCTTCCGATGGACAAGCTCGTCATCAACGGCCAGCATGCACTCAGCGGCTCGATCCCGATTGGGGGGTCGAAGAACACCGCGCTTCCGCTCATGGCCGCCTCCGTGCTGGGAGACGGCACGATGACGATCAAAAACGTGCCGAACCTGCGCGACGTGACGACCTTCGCGCACGTGCTTCGCGTGGCCGGGGCGCGCGTCCAGTTCGATCCCGCCGCGCACACCCTCACCGTCGACGCGGCCAACATCACCTATCCCGAGGCCCCTTACGAGCTGGTGTGCAAGATGCGCGCCTCCTTCTACATGCTGGGCGCCCTGATCGGGCGGCGTGGCCACGCGCGCGTCTCGCTGCCGGGCGGATGCTCGTGGGGCCCCCGTCCGGTGGACCTGCACTTGAGGGGCCTCGAAGCCTTCGGCGCGGAGATCGATCTGGAGCAAGGCTACGTCGTGGCCCGCGCGCCGGGCGGGCGCCTGGACGGGGGCTCTTTTCGGATGGAGCCTTCCAGCGTGGGTGCGACGATCAACCTGCTTCTCGCGGCCGTGACAGCGCAGGGCGGCTGTCGCATCGAAAACGCCGCGCGCGAGCCTGACGTGGTCGTCTTCGGGAAAGCCCTCCAGAAAATGGGCGCGAAGATCGAGGGCCTCGGCACCGAAACCATCGAGGTCGAAGGCACTGACCGGCTCTACCCCGTCGAGTTCGTCAACGCCTCCGACCGCATCGAGCTGGGCACGTTCATGATCGCCGCCGCCATCGCCGGGGCTCCCGGCGAGCCGATCCGCCTGACCGGCGCGGAGCCGGACTTCCTGGGCGAGGCGTTTATGAACGCCTTTCGCCGGACCGGTGCACACGTCGAGGTCGGCGACAGCTACGTCGAGGTTGCCGCGCCAGAAGAAATCCAGTCCGTCTCTATTACGACGGACGTGTACCCCGGCTTCCCGACAGACCTGCAGGCGCAGTGGTCGGTCCTCCTCACGCAGGCGCAGGGGCGTGGGCGCATCACCGATACCGTGTACACCGACCGCTTTAAGCACATCGCCGAGCTGAAGCGCATGAACGCCTACGCGATGGTGCAGGGCGACACGGCCACGGTGCGCGGCGGGCACCCGCTCAAAGGCGCGCAAGTAATGAGCACGGACCTGCGGGCGAGTGTGTCATTGGTCTTAGCCGGCCTCGTGGCCGAGGGCGAGACGCACGTGCTGCGCGTCTACCACTTGGACCGCGGCTACGAAGACCTGGAGGGCAAGCTCACCGACGTAGGGGCCCAGATCCATCGCGAGACGTACGACGAGTCGATCGGCGAGACCGGGGAGCTCCCGCAGGAGGCGTAGGGCGCCCGCCTGCGGACGGGCATTTCCGCCTCGCAACGCGAAAGCCCCGGGCCCGCCACACGAACACGGACCCGAGGCTCGCATCGGTGCCCGAGGGAGAACTACTTTCACGAGCTCGTATGATTTCGCTTAGCTCCGTCTGGCCCTGTTGAGAGCCTGCTAAGACCATTTTAGCATCGGTTGAGTCCGCTTAGCTTCGAAAGACACCAGAGAAACCTTTACCCATACCTTTACCTTCGGAGCGGCGCAATGAGGTCCAATTCGTGCATTCGCTCCAACTGGTGGGGCCTCAGCTCTGAGGAGCGCTGGTGGCTCTTCACGATGACCAACGCCGCGACGGGGCACGCCCAGCACGGGCGCGACCGCGGCTGGCGCGTGGCCGTCCGCTACGCGCTCACCGAAAACCCGCTCGCGGGGTCGGGGGCGGAAGACCGCAAACCGATTCCCGCACAGAGCCGGATGACGTTCGGCCTCTTCGACGACAACCCGTGACGGGGGCGTTGCTGCGGGCCGTGAGGCACGCGTAGCAGAAGAACCCTGTCTGCAAGGGTACGTTTGCAGACGAAAGCGAAGTCTCTCCCGAGACCGCAGAAAGCCTCATGCCTAACGCACGCCGAGATCGAGCGACAACCGCCGCTTCCAACGCGGAGCGCGCCTCCGCTGTGTCCAGGCAAAATGAGGACGGCGTGGACCTCACGCTCGTTCGCCAGAAGCTCAGGATGACGCCCACCGAGCGTTTCGAGCACATGCTCGGGGCGTTGCGGATGCAGCAAGAACTTCGGCGAGCGGGCGAGGAAGCGTTCGGGCCGTGACGCTTGGGGCGAGCTTCCCGCGAACGCGGATTTTCTCGCTTGCATGAACCTATGCTTCTGCTGGAAGGCGACGAGCGCCTATGGCCTTCGATCCCAACACGCTTATCGGCGTGCTCGAAGAGGAAAACGTGCACTACGTCATCATCGGGGGCGCGGCGGCCACGGCCCACGGCTCATCCTACCCCACCGACGACCTCGACATTCTCTATGAGCGTAGCGCCGAGAACTACGAGCGGCTCGCCAAGGCCCTTTCGCAGCTCAACCCCCGCCTGCGCGATGCCCCGTCCGGCTTGCCGCTCCGCCTCGACGCCTCGGCGCTCGGAAAAGGATTCAACTTTACGCTCGAAACCGACTTCGGCAACCTCGACCTCTTCGGGGAGATCGAAGGCGTCGGGCGCTACGAAGACGCTGCCGCAGGGGCCGCCCCCGTGACGCTGTGGCGGCACGAAGGCGTGCAGATCGTCGGCCTGTCGGACCTGATCGACGCGAAGGAGGCGGCCGCGCGCCCCAAGGACAAAAAAGTGCTCACCGAGCTGTACGCCCTGCAAAGCGAGCGCGCAAAGGGGCGCGCTGGCGCCCAAGCGCAGGACCGCTGTCCCGAGAAACACGGCGCTGGCGAAGACCCCGAAACCGAAGCATCCTGAACTGACGAACGCCCCGTCCTTCGTCGAGGCGCAGTCTCCCGTCTCGAAAGTCTACAAGAAGCGCGAGGCCAACCACTCGCAGATTTTTATGAACCCTTAAACTGTTGCAGCGCAACAGGTTAGGGCGAAGTGCCCGAGAGAGGACTCGAACCTCCATGGCCCTAAGGGCCACATGCCCCTCAAGCATGCGCGTCTACCAGTTCCGCCACTCGGGCAAGGGTAAAAAAACCGAGCGACCTGTGGAGCAGGTTGCCGGATTTCACTCAAAGACCCTGCCGGGACGTAGGTTCCCGAAGCCCTCCGCTTCTCGGAAGAAGACCGCGTTGCCGTACGGCCCTCGCGGATCGCCTCAGGCACTCGTTCATGCGGTGTAGTGCCTGTTCAAGCCGTATTGATGGAACCGCACGCGCGCGGCAGGGTGACTTCTTTCCAAAACGCCTCTTTCTTCGGGCGAAGTGCCGCTGCGGCAACGCCCCTCCGAAGCCAAGCGAAGTTGTATGTCGGGCCCCCGCTCTACCGCGCATCGCCCCCGGGCACGCTCGCGCCCCGAAGAAACGCGTGGCCGCTTCTGGTTCACGGTGCTGACGGTCGGCGTGACGACGCTGCTGATCTCCTGGGGCGGCTTCGTGACCAGCATCGAGGCGGGCATGGCTGTGCCGGACTGGCCGCGCACGTTCGGCTCGTGGAATCCGGTGAACCCGGTCGAAAACTGGTGGCAACGCACGCCGCTGCTGGCGGAGCACGGGCACCGCATCCTGGGGCAGGTCGTAGGGTTCTTGACGCTTGCCCTGGCCGGGTGGACCTACTGGAAAGACTCGCGCCGGTGGATGCGCCGTCTCGCCCTCGGAGCGCTGGCGCTGGTGATCGTGCAGGGCGTCCTCGGGGGGCTGCGCGTGACGGAGAACTCACTCGCGCTGGCGGCCGTCCACGCCTGCACAGCCCAGATTTTCTTCTCACTGCTGGTGGCGATGGCGCTCTTCACCTCCCGCTCGTGGCTATCGATGCCCCCTGCTCGCAGCGCGTTTTCCTCGAAGCAACGCACACTCGCAGGGTTGCTTTTGGTCACGAGCGTGGCGCTCTACGGACAGATCGTGCTAGGGGCGCTCCTGCGCCACTTCGGGCGTGGGATCGGGGCCACCTTCGCCTTCGTGCACATCGGCGGGGCCTTTCTGGTGACGGGGCTGGTCGTCGCCTCGTTCGTCTACGCCGAGAAGCATTTCGACACGTGCCCGGCCCTCCGGCGCGGAGCGTGGGCGATGGCCGCAGCGGTGTTCGTGCAGTTCGCGCTGGGGCTGGCGGCGTACCTCGTGCTCCTCAATGAAATGGCCGCGTCGCTGCGCTCGGCGCTTCAGGTGGGCCTCACGGCCGGCCACCTCGTCGTCGGCGCGCTGCTGATGGCGGCCACGGTGGCCACAACGCTCCTGGCCGTGCGGCGGGCGCGGCGGATCCCGCGAGGCGGCGACGCGGCCCCGGCCCGTTCGACAGAGGCGCCGGCGCTCGACCACGCGAAGACGCGAGTCTCGTGATAATGATGTGCGCGCGGCACGTGGCTCTTTTCGGTCCGGGCCATCGGCCGGGCGTTCCTGTTCTCTTCGCAAAACGGCTTCTTTCGCTTTCCCTTCGCCTCCGTGAGCGCCTCCTCGGCCCGGCATGACGCGCCCCCCGATGCGGCCCCCGCGCGCTTCGACGCGCCCGACCGCTCGCTCGCGGCGGACCTGTGGGCGCTGGCGAAGCCGGAGATCTCGTTCCTAGTGACGCTCTCGGCCGCGGCGGGCTTTCTGCTGGGCGCGCAGGGCGCGTTGCCCGCCTTCGAGCTTTGCGCGACGCTGGCGGGCGTCTTTCTGTCTGCCGGAGGCGCCGGCGCGCTCAACCACTACCTCGAGCGCGGCCACGACGCCCGGATGAAGCGCACCGCTGCCCGCGCGCTGCCGGCCGGGCGCGTCTCTCCGCGCTTCGCGCTGCGCTACGGAATCGGGCTGATCGCCGCCGGCGTGGCTCTGCTGTGCCCGCTGGTGAGCCCGCTCGTGGCCGCGCTCGCGCTTCTGACGGCGGCGCTCTACCTTTTCGTCTACACGCCTTTGAAGCGCAAGACCTCGCTCAACACGCTCGTCGGCACGGTGCCCGGGGCGCTCCCCGCGCTGGGCGGCTACGCGGCGGCCACCGGCGGCGGGCTGTCGGCGCTCACTGGAGCCGGCGGATGGGCGATCTTTACGGTCCTGGCCTGCTGGCAGATGCCGCACTTCCTGGCGCTGGCCTGGATGTATCGCAACGACTACACGCGCGGCGGCTACGCGATGGTCTCGAGGAAGGACCCGACTGGCGCGCGCACCGCCGGGCAGGCCGTTCTCTTCTGCACGCTGCTCGTCGGCGCCTCGGCGTTTCCCTTCGCCACCGGCGACGCCGGGTCCCTCTACCTCGCCGGGGCGCTCCCGCTGGGCGGATGGTTCCTCGCCGAAAGCCTGCGCTTCTGGCGCGAGCGCACCGGGCAGCGCGCGCGGGCCCTTCTGAAAGTCTCGATCTACTACGTGCCGCTCCTGCTCATCTTGATCGCTGCCGACTGGCTGTTCAGCGTGGCGTAGCGCGCAAGGAAACGTGCCGCCTACGCCGCGGCCCGCGCATTACGCCCCACGAACCTCGCCCCCGCCCCATGCCCGAGCCCGCCGTCGAAGTAAATAGCGTGACGCACCGCTACGACAGGGGCGGCAGCGAGCGCGCGGCGCTATGCGACCTCTCGCTGGCAGTCGAGGCCGGGGAAACCTTCGCCCTGCTCGGGCCCAACGGCAGCGGCAAGACGACACTCTTTCGAATCCTGGCCACGCTGCTGCGGCCCACTCGCGGGGCCGTCCAGGTCTTTGGCCGCGACGTGGCAGCGGCCTCGCAAGCGGTGCGCCAGGCGCTGGGCGTGGCCTTCCAGCAGCCGGCCCTCGATGAGGCGCTGACCGTAGCCGAGAACCTGCGTTGCCATGGCGCTTTCTTCGGAATGCACGGCGAGGCGCTTGAAGCGCGCCTGGGCGACCTCCTGGAACTCTTCGAGCTCGCGGGCCGCCGGGACGACCGCGTAGACACGCTCTCCGGCGGCCTGCGGCGCCGCGCGGACCTGGCGCGCGCGCTCCTGCACCGCCCCCGCCTGCTCCTGCTCGACGAGCCGACGGCCGGCCTCGACCCGGCCGCGCGCCGCGCCTTCTGGCGCCACCTCGCGCGGCTCCAGGCGCGGCAAGGCACGACGCTGCTGGTGGCCACGCACCTGATGAGCGAGGCGGAGCGCGCGGACCGCGTGGCCATTCTTCACGAGGGGGAGTGCGTGGCTTGCGGCGCGCCGGGCGCCCTGAAACGCGAGCTCGGCGAGCGGGCCCTCTGGATTACGCCCGCCGGGGCCCCCGACGCCCTCCGCGAGCGCCTCCGGGCGCAGATGGGGATCCCGGCGCAGCGCGTGGGCGACTTCCTCCAGATCGCCCGGGCCGACGCGCCGGCCCTCCTCTCCCGTCTCTACGACGCCTTTCCCGACCAGATCGAGCGCGCCACGGGGCGCCGCCCAACGCTCGAAGACGTTTTCCTCGCACGCACCGCCCCCCCGCAGGACGGCCAGCCGCAGACCGCGGACGACCGCCTCTCGACCCGCGAAGCCGTCTTTCAGTAATCGGGCGCGATAGTCGAGCGCGCCCGGCCGCTCGCGGATGGATGTTCGCTCCGAAGTCTCTCCCGTTGCCATGCCCGTTGCCGAATCGGCCTCGACGCTCCAGAGCGCAGAGGCAGAAGAGCAAGACGCTTCTCCCCCAAGTGCTCCCGCGCGCTCCCGCCTCCTCCCGCGCACGGTCGCTGCGCTCTGTCGGCGTGAGGCGAAGAAGTTCGTGCGCGACCGCAGCCGCCTGCTCGGGGCGCTGGCGCAGCCGCTGGCTTTCTGGCTGCTGTTGGGGCTGGGCTTCCAGGGCACGTTTCAGATGCCGGGCGGCGCCGGCACGGGCTACCTCGAGTTTCTCTTCCCCGGCATCGTCGCGCTGATGGTGCTCTTTACGGCCATCTTCTCGACGATCTCGGTGGTGGACGAGCGGCGTGAGGGCTTTCTGCAGGCGGCGCTCGTGGCCCCGGTGCCGCGCCTCGGGCTGGTGCTGGGCAACGCCACCGGCGGGACGCTCCTGGCGGGCGCGCAGGCGGTACTCTTCCTGGCTGCCGCGCCCCTGGTGGGCCTGCCCGTCAGCCTCGCGGGGCTGGCGTTTGCGCTCGGGGTGTGCCTGCTGGCGGGGTTGGGCTTCACGGCGCTGGGCTTCGCCATCGCGTGGCAAATGGAGTCCACGCGCGGCTACCACGCGGTGATGAACGTGCTGCTCCTGCCGCTGTGGATCCTCTCGGGCGCCCCCTTCCCCGCCGAGGGCGCCGCGCCCGTGTTGCGGTGGGTCGTCTACGCCAACCCCGTCAGCTACGCGGTCAGCGGGCTGCGGCAGGGGCTCTACGGCTTCGGCCCGGCCATGCCCGGGGCGCTGGCCACGCCGGGCGTGTGCCTGCTCGTGACGGCGGCCTTCGCGGGAGCAATGCTGCTTCTGGCCGCCCGGCAGGCGCGGCGCCCGCTCTTTTAGAAGCGACCCGCTCTTTTAGGAGCGACCTTCGGCGCACCTGGGAAACGCCGCTCGCCGGCCGCCTGTTCGAGCAGGCACTATGGAAGCAGCGCCTGCCGAACGCACCGAACTGAAAAGCCTCTCCGAAGGCGAGCTCGAATCCTTCGCCGAGGCGCAGGGACAGCCCGCCTACCGGGGACGCCAGCTCTTTCGCTGGCTTTACGACAAGGGCGCCGGCTCCTTCGAAGAAATGTCGAGCCTGCCGAAGGACTTTCGCCAGTCGCTGGCGGAGACCGCCGAGATCGGCGCGCTCCAGCCCGTCGGCCGGCAGACCGCCGACGACCAGACCGTCAAGGCGCTCTTCCGGCTGCCCTCGGGGCGAGAGATCGAAACGGTGCTCATTCCCGCCCTCGACGCGCGCGGCGAGGCGAAGCGCCTCACCGTGTGCGTCAGCAGCCAGGTGGGGTGCGCGATGGGGTGCGCCTTCTGCGCGACCGGGCTGATGGATTTCCGCGAAAACGTGCCCGCCGGGCTAATCTACGAACAGGTGCGCCGCATGGACGTCCTCGCCGAGGAGCGCTTCGGGCACGGCGTGACCAACGTCGTCTACATGGGCATGGGCGAGCCGCTTCTCAACTACGACGGCGTGCTGCGCTCCATCGGCCTGCTCACGCACGAGAAGGGCCGCTTCGGGATCTCTCCGCAGCGCATCACCGTCTCGACGGTCGGCCTCGCGCGCCGCATCCGCGATCTCGCGGGCGAGGACCCCGGCACGCGCCTGGCGGTGAGCCTCCACGCCCCGACCGACGAGAAGCGCTCGGCGATCATGCCGGTCAACGAAAGCGAGAAGACCGACCTCGCGGCGCTGGAAGGGGCCCTTCGCCACTACCACGAGCAGACGGGCCGCACGGTGACGTACGAGTACTGCCTCTTCGGCGATTTCAACGATGGCGAAGACGACGCCCGCCGCCTCGCCGAGATCGCGCGCTGGGTGCCCTCGAAGGTGAACCTCCTGATGTACAACCCCGTCGAGGGGCTGGACCGCTTCGAGCGCACCAGCGAAGAGCGGCTCGACGCCTTCGCTGGGACGCTGGCGCGCGAGGGCGTCACCGTCACCGTGCGCCGCAGCCGCGGGCAGAGCATCGACGCGGCCTGCGGGCAGTTGAAGCGCGAGTCCGATGGCGATTGACGAGAAACGACCGGCCGCCCGTCGCGGATCGCCTTTCGCAAATGGCGAGATCGTCAATTGAACGTCACGGGCGGCGGGTGACGGCCACGGCCGCGCGTTCGTAGCTTGCGCTGTCGCGTTGCCTTTTTCCTCTTCTCTTCCCGCGCTCGCTATGGACGACAACGACCCGCTACGAGAGGGCTTGGTGAAAGGACTGCTGAGCTTTCTGGGCGTCATCGCCGCCTTCAAGTTTCTGCCGCGCGTGCTCAGCTTTACCCTGCGCCGCTTCGTCTTCGGCCTGCTCGCGGAGGTCATCATGGTGGTGCTGGCGGGCCTCCTGACCGAAAAGATCGCCAAGAAGCTTACTGGGCGCGACCCCTCACCCGATGCCTTCGGCCCGTGACCGGGCCACGCGAGGTTGCACGGGCAAAGGCGTAGCGAGCGCTGCCCCAACAAAGGCCACGCTCCGCCGAGCTGGCCGCGCCCGGCTATGCGCTCTCCGGCGACGCGAACCGCGGAGGGGGCGCCGAACGTAGCATCGCAGGCCGCCGGGGCGACGTGGCTACTTCGTAGCGGGCGCTCTGCGCCGCGCTGTGGGGCGCGCCCGTGGGCCGGACGTTCGTGCGCAGCAACTTTCGCTTCGCAATGCTCTCTCAGCCACGCTCGCGGCGGGCAGCACGCTCTGCGCGTGGCTCACCCTCGACGCCACAGGCTGATTGGCCATTTCCTCCCTCCTTTCAGCACTGCGGGGTGGAAGCTGACGCCTGACCGCTGGAGGCCGCCCCTCAATCTTTGAGCGTGCAGCCAAACGCTTTCGTTTTCGCCGTCGGGGGCGTGTCGCCACCGGCGAGCGCCTGCAGAGCGTTGCCGAGGTACGGCTTCTCCACCGCCGATGGGTCGCCGGGACTGTCGTCGATAGCGCCCGTGTAGGCGAGCTGACCCTGCCTGTCGTAGACGAAGACGTGCGGCGTGCGCGACGCCCCGAACACCTCGGCCACCTGCCCGCCCTCGTCCTTGAGATACGGCACGGGCAGATTGCCGGCCTGATCGCGGCTGGCGGCCAGCGACTCCTTCGGGAAGTTCGAGGCGCTGTTGGAGTTGACCAGAATGATCTGGACGCCCTGCCCGTCGTACTTCTGGGCGAGGTCCATCACACGGCCTTCGTACTTGGCCGTCCACGGGCACTGGTTGCTCCAGAAAATGACGGCCGTGGCGTTCGCCCCCGCCAGCGACGAGATTGAGGCCGCAGCCCCGGTGGCATTGGGGAGATCCTGGTCAGCCGCCGACGGCAGGGACGACGCGGCGTCCTGCGCAGCCGCGCCGGGCGCGGTGGCGAGAAGCGCGAGCGCGGCCAGAAGACCCAGGACGAAGCGGTGCGAGGTGCGCATGGTAGCGGTGCGACGGTGAAGGAAACTGTGAGCGAAATGGACCGGCGGGAGGCAACGTGCTTGTGTCGCTCCCTGCCCATAATTTCGCTCCAAAAACGTGCCAGTTTACCCTTTTGAAGATGGATCTTCAGGGCTCCTGCGACCCGCATTCCCGCGCCTCAGAGGGGGGTTCTGGCCCCCGTGGCTTCTGCCCGGTGACCAAACGCAGCATGGGGCTTAACGGTCGGTGGAGACGTGCTGGGGCGCGTGGCTTTCATCGTTTCGTACGCTTCGGCGGTGTGCTTATCGCCCCGATCACTGCGCCGCCCCCTCTGACGCCCCGAAGGGCACGAATCGCTCCGCCAGGGTGCGGCGGGCCATCCACCGGTTCGCCGCCAGGAGCGCCGCCAGCACCAGGCCCCACTGAAGTAGGAAGTTTGCCAAGCTCCCGGCCGCGAACGGGTTGAACCAGGGCGTGGCCCCCTCCTGGTAAACGTAAACGAGCCACCAGCCCAGCAGCCCCGCCGCCTGCAGCGGCACGAGCGTGCCGATGAACCCGGTCCAGAGGCGCGTCGGGTCCCAGTCGGCGGCCACGCTTTCGAGGATGTTCTCTCGCATCCGCCCTGGCCCGTAGCGAATGATGGCAAACGCCACGAGCGCCCCGCTGACCAGCAGGGCCACGCCCCACACGAAGTCCTGGTTAGCCAGCACGCTCGCCGAGAGGGCCGACGGCAGGCCCAGCAGGAAGCCGCCCGTCCCCACCGCCGCGACGGCCCGAGGGCGCGAGAGGCCCAGGTCTACCAGCACGCGCGTGGTGAGCTCGATCATCGAGATCAGCGAGGAAAAGGCCGCGAACGCCAGCCCCAGAAAGAAGAGCACCGCCAGGAGCTTCCCAATGGGCATCTGCGCGAAAAGCTGCGGCATCCAGATGAAGGTGAGCCCCGTGCCGGCCGGGCCGCTCTGCTGCATGATCGAGAGCACCTCCGCTTCGGGCACCTGCGCGCCGAGCGTGGCGAAGACGGTCCCGAAGACGAGCATTCCGGCCAGGAGCGAGACGGTGTTGTTGCCCACGCCGGTGATGACAGCGTTTTTGACCACGCCGTGGCGGCTCTGCATGTAAGCAGCGTAGGTCA
>PXTT01000043.1:0-5422 GCA_003022535.1 Bacteroidetes bacterium QS_9_68_14 | reverse complement strand
GTCATCGTGTAGCCGAGCGCCAGCACCACGATCCCCAGCAGCGTCGGGATCAGCACCTTGTTAGCCCGCTCGATCGAGGAGATGCCGCGCCAGACCACGCTCGCGCCGACCCCTATCGCCACGCCGTGGAAGAGCACGGGCCACCCCTCCGCCTGGAAGGTGTCCCAGACGGCATTGGCCCCCTGCGGGGAAAGCGGGAGCGGGCGCACCAGCGTCTCGATGAAGTAGAAGATGGCCCATCCGGCGACGACGGAATAGTAGCACATGATCGCCGTCGCCACCGCCCCGACGAACGCCCCCGCCCAGGTGAGCTTCTCGCCGGCGAGCCGCGCGAAGGTGCCGACCACGCCCTTGCGGCCGGTGCGCCCCAGCGCGTACTCCGCCACGATCAGCGGGATGCTCCACAGAAAAAGAAAGGTGATCCACGCGACCAGGAAGGCCCCGGCCCCGCTGTCGCCGCTGTTGGTCGCGGCGATGCGCGGGAAGCGCCAGATGTTGCCCGTCCCCACCGCAATCCCCAGCACGCTCAGGATCAGCCCCCAGCGCGAGGAGAAGCGGTCTTCCGATGAGGCGGCCTGGGCGTCATTGTCGGCAGTCGTCGTGGCCATGAGAACGTCGAAGCGTCGTCTGGGGAAAGGCTCGGGGAGAGGCGCGTCTACTCGCCGGCGTCCTGCGTGGCGGGGCGAAGCTCCAGCCGCGCGAGCGCGCCGCCCGCGAGCGAATCGGGGCGGCGGGGCTTGTCGAGGTCGTAGTACTTGAAGCGCACGTAGTTTTTCAGGTGCAGGTCGTAGAGCGAGCTGAACGGGTCGCCGCTCTGCCCGCCGGGGTAGATGCCTCGCCCGGTGGGCCGCTCGCCCGAGAAGTCGACCACCATGCGCCAGGCGGCGCTGTGGGTGGCCGTGTCGCCGCTCGCGGGCGAGAGCGTCGCGTCGTAGCCGGGGTAGCTCACCGGCCCCCGCGAGAGCGGCCGGAGCGCCTCGTTCTGCGTGAGGTGGCGAAAATGGCCTGCACGTCGAGCCACCGGCTCTGCGGGGTCTCGGTCAGCATCTCGTGGAGGACCGCATCCTCGGGTGGGGGCACGTCGCCGGCGAAGGCGGCCTCGTCCCACGCCAGGGGCCGGAGCGCGCGGTAAAAGGCATCGAAGCCAGCCACGCGACGGCTGTCGCGGTCGGCCTGCCCGTCCCACCCCAGGAGGCGGCGGCGCAGGCGGTCCGCGCGGGGCGAGAGCGCACCTGCGCTGCCGAGCGTGTCGAGCATCGGCGCGAGGGCAGCGTGCTGCATCATGCGCACGTCAGCTTGGTAGCCCTCCAGGTCTGCTGGGCTATGGCGTTGCTTCCCGCTCAGCAGCGAGTCGATGCGCATCGAGCGGTAGCCGGTGCGCCAGTCGTGGCCCAAGTAGTGCGCGTAGGTCGAGTCGGTGGGCTGCTGGTTGTTCGAGAAGAGGTAGCCGCGCTGAGGCGCCCGGGCCTGCGGAAGCTCCTCGAACGGCACGCGGCCCGTCCATTCGCGCGCGCTGGTGGTTCCATCGAGGAGCCCGGCGCCCCCGCCGCCCGTGCGCACCGGCAGGAGGCCCGCCGAGACGATCCCGATCTCACTGGAGTCGGCGTAGATCACGTTTTGCATGGGCGTGTCCCAGCTTCGCAGCGCCGCCCGCAACTCGCCGGCGCCGGTCGCGCGCGTCATCTCGTAGAGCGCCCCCAGCGTGCGGCTCGGCTCGTGGGCCACCCAGCGGAGCGCCACGGCACCGAACGCCTCGCCTGCGCCCTGTTCCCTAAGCACCGGGCCGTGATGGGAGTAGTAGAGCGTGTCGCGCACGGGATCGCCGCCGTTCACCGCAATCGTGTCCACGACCGTGCGCAACGGGCGCGTCTCGCCCTCGAAGCGGTACGCCTGCCCACCATTGGTGAGGTCGAGAGCGTAGTGGTCGATCTGGTCGGCGGCGGTATTGGTGAAGCCCCAGGCCACGTGGTCGTTGTAGCCGGCCACGAGCGTGGGTGTGCCGGGAATGGCCACCCCGTAGGTGTTGGCCTGGGGCGTGACGAGGTGCGCTTCGTAGAAGACCGCCGGCAGCGAGAGGGACAGATGCATGTCGTTGGCCAGGACGGGTCGCCCGGTGGCCGAGCGACGTCTGGCGACGGCCCAGTTGTTTGATCCTTTGCCTGACGTAAAACCGTGCATGGGCGTGCCGCGCAGATTGTTGCGCCGGTCGTCATGCGCGTTCAGCGCGGCACGCGCCTGGGCGAAAAATGGCTTCGCCGGCCGCCGGCGGTGCTGTGCGCGCCCCGGCGGGCCGGCCGTCGCCGTCGTGTCCGGAGCCTCCTGCAAGAGCGGCGGTGGGCCATAGCCCGGTGGCACCATCGGCGAGAACAGCCCCGTCGCGTCGCGCGGGTAGAGGCGGCGGTAGGCGCGCGGCTTCAGCCGGCGGCGGAGCGTGGCGTAGCGGGCCGCGTCGGTGCGGTAGCTGAGGTCGAAGTTCATGTACTGCAAGACCCGCAGCGTCTGAAGCGGCGACCAGCGGACGGGCCGGTAGCCCAGCAGGCGAAACTCCAGCGGCAGGTCCTCCGGCATGTCGAGCTGGTCGAGGTAGGCGTTGACCCCGCGCGTGTAGGCCCTCAGCAACGCCAGCTCCGTTCCGCCCTCCTGGCGGATGCGGCGCAGGTTTTTGCGCGCGCCCCAGTCCATCCCCGTGGCGCGCAGGAAGCGATCCGTCTCGACCGACGACGGGCCGAAGGCGGCGGCGAGGCGGCCGGAAGCCACGCGCGGGATGAAGTCGAGCTGGAAGAGGCGGTCCTGCGCGGTGACGTAGCCGAGCGCAGCCGTGGCGTCGACGTAGCGCTCGGCGAAGATGTGCGGCACGCCCCGCGCGGAGCGCACGACCGTGACGGGCGCGTCGAGGCCTTCCAGCGAAAGCTCGGCGCGCTCGGGGTAGCCCGCGTGGCGCGCGGTGCGGTACAGGCCGTCGGCGGGGTCGAGAAGGGTCCCCAGCGGCGGCCGGCCGGTCGCGCGCGTGCCCAGCCCCGCAAGGAGCGCGGCGGCGAGCGCGAGGCCGAGGCCCAGCAGGGCGAAGCGGCGGAGCATGGAGGCAGGGTCAGTCCGGAGAGCCGGCCAGCGACGCCCTGGCCGCCGCAGAATAAGACGCCGCCGGCGCGTCGTCGCCCGCGCTACGGGCCTCCCCGGGGGACGACGTAACCTCAGGCGGCGCGGGTTCTCGCTCACTGCGGGCCGCCTCGACGCGGGCGACCCACTCGTCAGCAGCGTTGGCGTAGTCGCGGGCACCGCGCGCCTGCGGGGCATAGTCGAAGACGGTCGTGCCGTCCTCGGGGGTGCGCGCGAGGGCGCTGCTGGTACGAATGACGCTTTGCAGGACGCACTCCCCGTACTGCTCGCGCAAGTAGCGCCGGTACCGCTTGTGCGCCCGCTTGCGCCCGTCCACCTGCGTGAGCAGAAAGTGCGGCTCGGCGAGGCCCGGGTTGAGGCGGCTCTGCACCGTCTGCGTGGTCTGGTAGGTTTGCTCGGCTCCCACGACGGGCTGGTACTCTGGCGTGACGGGGATAACGGCGTGGTCGCTGGCGACCAGCGCGTTGAGGCTGTAGACGGTCACGGCGGCGGCGGTGTCGAAGAGGAGCACGTCGTACTCTGACGTTGCTTCGCTCCTCCCCTGCGCGAGGGTTTCTTTCACCCAGAACACGTCGGTAGGTTTGCTGAGGCGGCGCATCCGGCGCGTGAGGCGCCCGTGGGCGGGCAGCAGGTCGAAGCCGCTCATCGGCTGCGCACGGAGCGCTCCGAGGCGCGTCTCCTCGTCGAAAAGCGCCAGCGAGGAATGCCGGGCGTCGGGGTCTTTGGTCCCAAGCGTGCGCGAAAGGAACGCCTGCGGGTCCAGGTCCACCAGCAGAACGCGCCGCCCGCTCAGGCCCAGCGCGGCGGCCAGGCCCAGCGCAGAGGTCGTCTTGCCCGTGCCACCCTTGTGGTTGCAAACAGTAGCGACGACCATCCAGGCAGAGAAGCTGTGAGTACATCATCGAGCGGGCCGCCGGCCCGGTGGGGCGCGCCACGGCGGCGGGCCCGGGTCGCTCAAAGTAGCGCGGCGCGGCGCGCGTGTCAACGTTTCCGGCCCCGGGGCCACGCGTTGCTTCCCCTCTCTCTCCCGAGCGCAAAGCGACCGGCAGGCGCTACGCTTCGGGCACGTCGTCGAGTAACGCTTCCATCTGCTCGACCAGCTTCGAGAAATGCACCGGCTTGGCGTGGTAATCGTCGCAGCCGGCGGTGAAGGCCTTCTCGCGATCCTCCTCCAGCGCGTGGGCCGTGAGGGCGATGACGGGAGTCTCGGCTGCCCCCCCGTCCTCGAACCGGCGGATGGCGCGCGTGGCTTCGTAGCCGTCTTGCTCGGGCAGGCGGATGTCCATCAAGATCAGGTCCGGCTTGGTCACGCGGGCCCTTTCGACGGCCCGCTTGCCGTCGGTGGCTAGCGTTACGTCGTAACCGCGCCGCTGGAGGCGCCGGGTGAGCATTTCATAGTTTTGTTGATCGTCTTCGACGAGTAGAACGTGCGCCATTGCGTTCAGGAAGAGCTAAGCAGAAGGAAACGGGTCGTGCAAAAGGAACGGATCGTGTTCGAACATTCGACGTGCCGGGGGCGGGTGCCGTTCGTCGGGAACTTGCCACGCGGCGGCCGTCACGCAGCGGCCGTCACGCGGCGGCGGACGTGCTCCAACAGTTCCTCGGAGTCGTATTCGCCTTTCTGCAGTACGCTGTCGACGCCCCCGTTGAGCCGTTTGTGGTCCTCGGGCGTCAGGTCTTTGGCCGTCACGACCACCACCGGGACCTCCGAGAGGTCGTCTCGGCTACGCATTTCTTCCAAAAAGGTGAACCCGTCTACCTCCGGCATCATCAAGTCCAGGATGACGACGTTGGGCCGATAGCCTTCTTCGGCCAGCATGTCCAGGCCCACACGCCCGTTCTCGGCGGTGCGCGTGGCGCACCCGGTTTTTTCGAGGGTGCGGCGGACGAGCTCGCGCGTGGCTTTGTCGTCTTCGACGATTATGACCGAGCAGTCCTCGGCGGTCCGGTATTTTTCGAGCACGCGCGCGAGGCGGTCCGCGTCGAGCGGCTTGACCAGGTAGTCGGCGGCGTCGAGCGTGTAGCCCATGTTCTTGTCTTCGACGATGGTCACCATCACGACGGGAATCTCTTGCAGCTTCTCGTCAGCTTTGAGGGCCGTGAGCACGGCCCAGCCGTCCATCTCCGGCATCAGCACGTCGAGGGTGATGGCGGTGGGCTCGAGGGCGCGCGCTGCCTCGAGCCCTTGCTTTCCCCCCGACGCGGTGCGGACGGAAAAGCCGTCTTTTTCGAGGCGCCGCCTGATGATTTCGCGGGCGCGCTCGTCGTCGTCGATTACGAGCACCACGTCTTCGTCTTCCGGCGC